>JBGVNN010000011.1:0-10402 GCA_045125595.1 Candidatus Egerieisoma sp. | reverse complement strand
CTCTGAAGATGTAATTGAGAGAAGCATAGCAAGAATACCGATGTATCAAACATTGGATACCATTATAATTGATACAAACGCAAAGGATGTGGCTGTGATTGCCAATGAGATTAAGCAGTTGTAATACTGACAAATTCCAATTTGTCGAAAAGAATAAAATTTTGAATAATATTCATTATCTCAATATTAATCCAACCTATGCAATAAAGGCTTCACATTGTACCACTGATTCGTACTTCGTGAAGCTTTTTGTTAGTTCGTCTGTTGTGGATTAAAGAGTCACGAAGGCTAAAAAACTACTGTTGGAGAAAAAAGAATAACAAAAGCGGAAAAATGTGGCAACAAGGTGAAAATTCGCTCAAAAAAATGTATTTTTACTTGCATATTCGCTGTGATTTGTGTATATTATAGTTGATGGATGCATTTTGGAGGTAAGCTTTATGTATTTAAAAAGAAAAATTGATGCTTTTTTAATGAATTGGAAAAACAGCGAAGATAGAAAACCTCTTATAGTGAAGGGCCCAAGACAAGTCGGGAAAACAGAGTCAATCAAAAGATTTGCTGTAGATAACTATAAAAGCGTTATTGAAATAAATTTTGTGACATCTGAAAAATATAAAAAAATTACCTTGGATGGGTATAGTGCTGAGTCGTTAATAAAGAATATTTCTTTAATTGATCCATCATATAAATTTATTCCCGGAGAAACTTTAATATTCTTTGATGAGATTCAAGAATATCCTGAAATTGCAACAGCGCTTAAATTTTTTAAGATAGATGGTCGTTTTGATGTAATTTGTTCAGGATCGCTGTTGGGTATAAACTACAAGAGAATTGAAAGTAACAGTGTTGGTTATAAAACTGACTATAATATGTACTCTCTTGATTTTGAGGAGTTTCTTTGGGCTAAAGGATACACTTCTGATGTAGTTGAAGATATGCTTAACCATATGAAAGAATTGAAGCCATTTTCCGAACTTGAGAATTCGGTATTTTCATCACTTTTTTTAGATTATTGTGTTCTTGGCGGTATGCCTGCTGTAGTGCGTGAATTTATTAAGAATAAAACATTTGAGGGAACCCTTGATATTCAGAGACAATTACTTGCAGACTACAAGGAAGATATTCGTAAATATGCCGATGGACTTGACCAAACTCGCATTATTAATGTGTTTAACAGTATACCTGTGCAACTTGCAAAAGAAAATAAAAAATTCCAATTATCTAAAGTGGAAAGCGGAGCGCGTTTCAAAGATTATCGAGGATGTATTGAATGGCTCGAAGATGCGGGCATGGTTAATATGTGTTATTGTCTTAATAATGCGGAACTTCCTCTCAAAGGCAACTATGATATTAATAAGTTTAAAATATATTTTTGTGATACAGGACTTTTTGTTGCGCTCCTCGACGATGAAGCTCAAGATGATTTGAGAGCGAATAAAAATTTGTCTGTGTACAAGGGAGCTTTGTACGAAAGCATTGTAGGAGAGGCACTCGTGAAAGCCGGTTATCAGCTTTATTATTTTAAACGTGAAGACTCTACTCTTGAGGAGGATTTTTTTGTTCGAACTGCTAACGAATTGATACCTATAGAGGTAAAAGCAAAAAACAGTAAAGCAAAATCGTTAGATCAACTTATTAAGAGTGATAAATATTCAGATATATCTTATGGAATAAAATTCTGTGGGGGAAATGTTGGTTTTGAAAATAATATTTATACATTCCCATATTACTGTACATTCCTGTTAAAAAGATATCTTAAGGAAATATAGTAATATGTAGTGCCACACTTCAACCATTTCCACCAAGGTCATCTCACCATCAGGTACTAGTCGAGGGTTCTCGGTGTGGGTTCAAGTCCCGTCATCCGCACCGATTTTAACTCCTTTGTCTGTTGACGAAGGAGTTTTTGTATTAGAAATTAAATTATTATGATATAATAAGGTAATTAATTAGAAAAACTCTGTTACATATCCGCTCAAAAGTTGTGTATATAGGTGAAAAGATAATTAAAAGCGAGGTGACAGCATATGGATGATGCAAACATAGTGCAATTGTACTTTGACAGAGATAAGCAAGCAATTACGGAAACTGCAACCAAATATGGCAATTACTGTGCATCAATTGCAAAAAATATTTTAGGCAACCACGAAGATACAGAGGAATGTGTCAATGATACATATTTAAATACGTGGAATGCGATACCACCCCACAGGCCTAAAATATTGGCTACTTTCCTGGGAAAAATTGTTCGCAATCTGGCTTTTAACAGATATAAACACAATACGGCTGCGAAACGAGGTGCCGGTGAGCTGCCGTCTGTTCTCGATGAGTTGGGCGAGTGCGTTTCCGACAGAGAAGATGTTGAAGAAGCATATGATTATACGGAAATTGTTGCGGACATCAACACTTTTTTAAGTACTTTGCCGACCAAAAAACGAAATGTTTTTGTGCGTCGTTACTGGTATGCTGATAGTGTTTCGGAAATTGCTGCTCGTTATAATATGAGCGGTTTTGCTGTGTCTATGATGCTAAACCGACTCAGAGAAAAACTACGCAACTATCTGACGGAGCGGGGGTATGAATTATGAAAAAAGAAAAATTCTATGAACTTCTTGGTGAAATAGACGAAAACTACATTGAGGAAGCGCACCTTTCCGTAGAGAAAAAAACTAGCCCCATTTGGCTAAAATGGAGCTCCATAGCGGTGTGCATCTGTTTGATTATTATTGGAATAGTGGCTGTTTTTGAAATCTTGGATAATAGAGATAATAACCCGGGTGAAACTAATTCTCACGAGACTCCCTATGCTACAGAAGGAACAGAAAATGAGCCTGCTCAGCCAAGTTTATATCCTTTTGACTATGCTTCAATACTTGATTTTGGAAAATCTCTATACAATGAGGGTGAATTATATTCGAAATTGACTGAATACGGAGTAAAAAACGAAACGCTTGATAAATTTAAAGTTTTTATTGAAAGGTTACGTTCGCAAAATATCATTGTACCATACATAAACGGCAAAGTGATAGAACTTCGTAATTTAGAAGGATATTCAAATGTTTCGCTGTTTGCTTCTGAACTGTATGAATTGCCATGGGTTTTTTATCATCCCAAAGTCTCTACGGGAGAGAACTATTATATAAAAATGACATATTTGCCGGAAACATTTACAATAACAGAAAATTTAATGGCTTCTGACGTAATCAAGGGGCTTTCTCCCAATTCTCCCAATCTAAATAATCTTGGTGAACAACACGAAAAAATTTATAATAAACAGATAAAATTAAAAGATCGTGAAGTTACGGCGTTGGTATATGAATACAAGACTGATAACAGAGACAGCATTAAATTTATTTATAATGATTTTCTCGTGGATATTCGATGCGATCAGCAGGTATGGAATGATAATTGGTTTTCTTCTTTGTCTTTTGAAAGTTTTGATAAATAAGTAGGTGAATAAACAACAGGGCTTCACTTCGGTGAAGCCCTTCTTTTGTTATAGTAGAAAAATTTTTTGTTGTATATTATAATCAGTTTTGATAAATAAGAACATGACGAGCAACATTTTTTGTGTGTTATATTTAATGGATATATGGTGACGATATGGCTAAACTTTTGATTTTTAACTCTATACTGATTGTTTTCATTGCCCTTGGGTTATGGCTAATTAAGAAATATGTGAAGCGTGAACGCACAAAAAATCTGATTTTTTGTGTTGCCGCAGTCTTCACGATTTTATTCCATTACAGCACATTGGGTTTCAAAATGCTGACCGATGGAAATGCAATGGAGTATTTACGCGATACACCGAATCTGATATTGCCTATTTATCCATGCAATGTAGTAATGTGGTCGGCATTGATTTTTGCGTTTTTAAAAAACAAAAATTCGAGAGTCGGAAATTTCTTCGCAGATTATTTGTTTTGGTTTGGTATCATCTCGACACTCGTAGGAATGTTTGCAAATGTGGATTTTATAAACAATCCTACACTTGCCGATTACAATAATTTCAAAAGTATAGCTGCGCACGCAACACTTCTTTTTAATGTCCTTTTGTTGCCAATCTTTGGCCATATAAAAATCAACGTAAAAAGAAACCTCGTAAATATTATTATTTCAATTTTTGTAATGGCGGCAATCGGCTTTTACTGTAATCTTGTTTTCTACGTGCTTGTTTCCGCAGAGGCAGCATATGATGTGAATTCTATGTTCTTAATTCATTCGCCGTTTGCAGGGCTTGATTTTCTTACATACCCGGTGATTGCACTGATGGCGATACCCATTTACTTTGCCGTGTTTGTAATATGCGACAGGATATTCCAAAGAAAGAAATAACGAAACCATTATTGTAAGATTTCCGTTTTAAGATAGTCTTATATATGAAGGGGGTGATAGGTAATGGAGTTTGAGAAGATTTATACTACATACTTTCGCGATGTTTTTCTTTATATCCGCAGACTTTCCGACAATGAGCATTTAGCAGAAGAAATCACATCTGAAACATTTTTTAAGGCCATAAGTTCTATTGAAAGTTTCCGCGGAGATTGTGATATTCGTGTTTGGTTATGTCAAATTGCAAAAAACTGTTATTTCACGTATTTGAAAAAGACACAAAGAATAGATAGTATTGAAGATATAGAAATAGCAGAACAAAGTGAAAATTTTGAAGAAAGATTCTTTCAGAAAGATGCAGCAATGCAAATACAAAAGGTTCTTCACGATATACCAGATCCATACAAAGAGGTTTTTATGTGGCGCGTTTTCGCAGAAATGAGTTTCAAACAAATAGGACAGATATTTCATAAATCTGAAAATTGGGCTTGCGTTACCTATCACAGAGCACGAAAAATGATTAAAGAAAGATTGGAGGCTGATGGTTATGAAAAATGAGTGTAATATTATCAGAGATATTCTGCCGTTATATATTGAGGGGCTGGCAAGTGCGGATACTGTTGCTTTCGTTGAAGAACATTTGGAAAAGTGTTCTGAATGTCGCAAAGAGTTAGAAAACATGAAAAGTGAAATCAGCCTGGACGAAGTCGTTTCCGTAGCGTGTGAAAGTGAAAACGACAGCAAGCCTTTAAGAAAATTTGCCCGGAAATGGAAACGAAAAAGGCGTATTGTAATAACATCTCTTGCCGTAGTATTACTGGTTGTTGTGTTGCTTGGCAGCTGTTTTGTGTCTTATGTGAAATTTGATACGGCAAACCCATTTTCGGCAGCCAATGGTTTTATTCAGGTGGTCGTTGCAGATAAAGATTATATCGAAATTCAAAAGTCGCCCAAAGTGATGCTTGCACAGCCGGGTGAGGCTGTATTTTTGAAATACATGGAGTCTCGCGGTTATACGGAAATGGTGGGAGAACGCCTGGGCTCGTTGCGTGTTTTTACCAATGGTAAAGAAAAAGAAATAATTATTTGTTCTCAAAACGCATATTATGCCAAATGGTGTTGGCAATAAGTTTGTGCTATAATTAGATTAATTAATAAGATTTTGACGAGGTGTTCTATGGAATACAGACGACTTCCTAACGGAAATGAAAACGAAAAATTTAGTGTACTTGGTCTTGGCATGGGTGGTATCGGCAAGACACCTGCCGATGAGATTGAAGCTATCGTACGCAAAGCAATAGATAACGGCGTCAACTTCTTTGATCTTTGCACGGCGGGGGCGTCTTATGCTCCTATCGGCAGAGCCATTCGAGATTGCCGTGATAAAGTATTCTTGCAAGTGCATTTCGGTGCGGTATATGATGAGAACGGAGAATACGGTTGGTGCCGTGATTTTGAAACAATAAAAAGGACTTTTTTGTGGGAACTTGAAGCTCTCGGTACAGATTATGTTGATTTTGGTTTTTTGCATTGCGTTGATGAAGATGAAGATTTTGACAAGTTGTGTGAAATCGGCGTTCTCGATTATCTGAAAGAATTAAAAGAGCAAGGTGTTGTTCGTCATATTGGCTTTTCTTCACATACACCGAGCGTAGCAAACCGTATCATTGATACAGGAATTGTTGACATGATGATGTTTTCAATAAACCCTGCGTATGATTTTGAAAAGGGTGATGAATACGGCATTGGTTCAGTAAAAGAACGATTTGAGCTTTTTAAACGCTGCGAGCGTGAGGGCGTGGGCATTTCCGTAATGAAACCGTTTTTCGCAGGACAGCTGCTGTCTGCTGAACAGTCGCCTTTTGGCGTCTCGCTTACGCATACGCAATGTCTGCAGTATGCACTTGACCGACCGGGTGTGCTGACTGCTGTTCCCGGTGTTCAGACTATGGAACATCTTGACACATTACTTAAATTTCTTACTGCAAGCGACGAAGAAAAGGATTATTCTGTTATTGCTACATTTACGGCAGATACCATTACAGGCACCTGTGTTTATTGCAATCATTGTCAGCCTTGCCCTGCAGGAATAGACATCGGTCTTGTTAATAAATATTATGATCTCGCTCTTGCCGGTGACGATATTGCTGCAAACCATTACACAAAGTTATCAGTAAAGGCTGATGCTTGCGTTAAATGTGGCCATTGTGAAAGCCGCTGTCCTTTTGGTGTAAAACAAGAAAGCCGCATGGATGAGATAGCAAAATACTTCGCGTAGTACAATAAGAGAAACAGATATGAAAAGAGGAGTTTTTGAAAGTAGGGAATAAAATGGAAAAAACAAAAAGAAACATTGCTGTCTTATGCGTTTCATTGTTTTTTATTATTGTAATAACATTTCTAGCAAGATTTGTGAAAAATATAAATATGCTTTGGATTAGAATTGTTGCTTTGGTAGGGTTGAATCTATTAAACGGCATTGTAGCGTTGATCGCAATGAAACTGACAAGGATGAAAATCAATATTGATTTCAAAAATAAGCGTCAAATTTTAATCGGAGCCACCATAGCAATTACTCTTTCTGTTTTTATTGCAATTATTCCGGCTCTTTGCGGTTTCTCGTTAGTTGGCGGAAACACAGATTTTTCTTGGTTTACTATAATTTATGATTTTTTGTTTTGTATGTTGATTATTGGTCCCGTAGAAGAATTTGTTTTTAGAGTTTATTTACAAGATGTGTTTGTGAGCTTCTTTAAAAAGCAAAAATGGATAGGAGTAGTTGTTTCATCTTTCTTATTTGGTCTGTGGCATATGATCAATGGTAACATTATTCAGGTGCTATTTACTTTTGGTATAGGACTTGTATTCGGTTTTGCAAAATATAAAATTAAAGATTGTGGTTATATAGGTGTCTCTTTCGGACATGGATTATACGATTTTCTAAATACTGTCGTTAGGATGTTTGTTGTTTGATTTATACATATGTTAACCTAAAATTGGTCGATAGTTTGCAAAATGCTGTGCCACACAAAAGAATTGAAAATAGCACGTTTGTGTGGTAAAATATATATGGTGATAATGGTGCTTATAAATTCAGTCTTGAAAAATGAAGAGATTCGTAATAAACAAATGATCAATGAATATGAAGCCTTAATAGCAAAACTTCCTAAGGGTTCTTTGGTTTGTCGCAAAAATGAATACTATTATTTAAAGTATCGTAAAGATGGCAAAGTGTGTGATGAATATATTGGCAAAGATCCGGAGGTTATTTCAAGAATTAAAGAGCAGTTAGAACAACGTAAACATTGTGAAAAAATGCTATCTGTATTAAAACAAGAGCGAAAAACCATAACAAAGATTATGGAGGGATTAGAATGATTTTATATCATGGCAGTATTGATATTGTAGCAAAACCTGAAATTAGAAAAGGTGAGGTTTTTTTGGATTTTGGTAGAGGTTTTTACACTACGACATCATACGAGCAAGCACAGCGATGGGCAAAAATTAAGATGCGAAGAAACAACATATTGCTTGGATATGTCTCTGTCTATGAATTTGATTCAGCAAGAGCCGAGAAAGAATTATCGATTGAAAAATTTGAAAAAGCTGACGAAAAGTGGCTCGAATTTGTAGTAAATAACCGCAAAGGGATTTCCGTAAAATACAACAAGGATATGCATATAGGACCTGTTGCAGATGATAATATTTACCAATCTATTCGACTCTTTGAAACAGGTGCATATGATGCGGAGTACACTGTCAAAAAATTAAAGACTGAGGTTTTACACGACCAATGGACTTTGCACACTGACAAAGCCTTATCATATTTAAAATTTATTGAAGTAAAAGAAGTAAAATAGGAGGAGCGTTATGGGGCAAGAACAATTTGCAGCAATTATGCCTTATATCAGTGCAGATTTAGCTGAAATGATAGCAAAAAAACAAAATATTTCTAATGAAGAAGCGATATCTAAATTATATTCGTCAAAGCTCTATGCGTCTCTTGAAAACGAAGAAACAAAAGTTTGGCATTACAGTACGATGATGCTATATTCCTTGTTTGAGCAAGAGGAAAAAACAGGAACGATTCAGTTCCCTGATGTATGAGGAGTTGATTGATATGAGTAAAGAACTGACTTTTGCGGTTTTTTGCCTTGAAAGTTACAAATTGCACCGTAATCTCTCCGGAAAGTCTGTCGTTAAACTATTTAGTGACTACGGTGTATTTGATTACATTCATGAGTTCTATGATGTGCTTCACACTACCGGATACAATTATATCAATAACGATATTGATATTTATCTAAAGTCTCGTGGTGTTGTTTTTGCAGAATAAGAAACAATGATTAATAAAAGAAAGAGCTGAAAAAATGATTAACGATCCAAAACTATTATTTATTATCGACACAATAAAATCTGCATATGCCAATTACGGCACATATGACAAGTCATCTTTGACAGATAAAGCAATGTTTGATTTGGTGACCTCGACAGATTTTAATATTGAAAATTACATTATCTCAAAAATAAAAGCTCAATATCCGCAGGATAAAATATTGAGCGAAGAAACTAACAGCCAGACTGCTGTGGAGCAAGGCCAATGCACTTGGACGATAGACCCGATTGACGGTACATATAACATGGCTAACGGTATAAAATTATACGGAATACAATGCGCTATGTACATAGATGGCGTGCTTAATTTAGCTGCGTTGTACCTTCCTCATTTTGATGAGCTTTATTATGCCAAGGCAGGCGAAGGCGCATATTTAAACGGGGAGAGGATAAATGTGAAATCAAATCCCTTAGACCACTGCGTAGTGAGCATGGGAGACTTTCCGCACACGCGCCCGAACGACACCGAGCAAGAACTGAAAGTGATTTCTTGTTTGTCGAGTAAGATTGCAAGGGTCAGAATGTTTGGCGCGGCCTGCATAGACTTTGCTTTTGTTGCATGCGGAAAGACATCGGGAACCGTTATTTTCACTAAAAATAAGTGGGACATTGCTCCCGGAATTCTTTTGTGTCAAGAGGCAGGGGCATTACTCAAAGGGAACAATGGTGATTATACCGACGAATCCAATGTTGTTATAGCATCTGCCACCGAAGAATTGTATCAAACGATTGTTGAAGCGTTGAAATAAACTAATTTTGGGCAAAAAATTGTTTGTGCAGAAGAAATGATACCTCTGTGAGAAAGAGTATGCTGCTTGTTTAAATAGGTTGAATTTATCCTAATAAAAGTGATATACTATGTATATAAGAACAAGGAGGTGTTTCTATGAAAATAGATACAAATACTATGGTTTCCATTACAGAAGCTAATCAAAATTTTTCAAAAGTTGCGAGACTTGTAGATGAGCTTGGCTCAGTTGTTATTCTTAAGAATAATGCTCCTAAATATTTAGTAATCGAATTTAGCAAAGCAGATAACAGTGCAGTTGCTTCAAACGAAGATGTACTTGAAATTTCAAAAAGACTACTTGCGCAGAATAAAGAGGCGTACGCCTTGGATATGGCTTAATAAAAAATCATTGTATGTTAGATGGGAATAAACGTATTGGAGCACATGCAATGCTTGTGTTTCTTGAATTAAACGGTATTACATTAAAATATACCCAAAAACAATTATATGAAATGATTCTTGCAGTAGCAGATGGAAGTTTGGAATATGAAGGTATGCTTAAGTGGGTTTTAGAACACCAAGAGTAATTATTTCAGAAAATGTTACTGTTAGTGTTATCTTTTGATATAATCTATTCGATAAATAAGAATTTGTATATATCATAGTGACTAAACAATGAGATGCTGGTATTGAAAGGATAGAACATGAAGGATGAGAAATTGATTATCTTGAATGAAACGAACTTCAAAGAAATAATGACTTTATTTAAGGAAGTATTTGAAGGAGAACCATGGAATCATGATTGGTCTAATGAAAAGCAACTCAAAGAATATATCCGTGAGAATGCAGGCACATACAATGCATTGAATTATGGATTATATAAAAACGGTAAAATGATTGCTTTTTCCATTGGGAAAATCAATCATTATTGGGAAGGTACAA
>JBGVNN010000010.1:0-108868 GCA_045125595.1 Candidatus Egerieisoma sp. | reverse complement strand
TTCGTGCTTTTTGTATGCCATTTTAATCCTCCTGTCTTTTATATAAAAAAGCATTTTCCATTTTTAACTCAAGTGTAACCTTTATTAAAAATGTTGTCCATAGAATTTTTAGTGGGTGTCTACTTTTAGTATATCACTGCATAAAAGTCCGGTGTGAAATGATTTTCTTCACAAAATCGCATGTTTTGTGGGAGAAAAATTTTGAATTTCTTCCACAAAAAGCCGTATTTGGTGGGAAAATTTTCTGTATGCGCTCGCAATTACATTTCCGTACGGCTCACGAAAGTGGGTGAAATATTGCTCCTTGAATGCATTTATGATATAGTACATCTAAGGAGTTGATTTTTATGAGAAACGAATACACGATTGATTGGCCGCTTCTGAAAAAATGGACCAATGAAAGTCATCATAGTGGCATTAGATTAGTATTTTTCATTGGATGGTGTGTTTTTCTCATCGGCTCGTTAGTTTTGACAATCTTTTTAGTTGTGTCTAATATGTATTCGGATGCCTTTTATTTTCTGCTTATTGCATTATTTAGTTTTTATAGAGCATTCATTTGGAACATGATGATTGCAAAACAGCAGTATAAAAGATATGCGCAAACCTACGGCAAAAATTCTTGGGTACGAACAATTAGCTTTGAAGAAAATGAAATTATTATCAAAGAAGAAAAAGCAGAAGCTAAATATAACTATTCTGACATTCTAAATATAGTTGAAAAAGATGATAGAATTTATTTGCATTTACGAGCAAAAACTGTTATTAGGTTATATAAATCAAAATTTATTGATTGTACATGGGAAGAATGCAAAGATAAAATTCGATTAAACAATTCGAATGTGATATAATAAACAAGTTGATTAATGAAAAGTTTTTACAATTCGCAGTTATTAAGTATGCGCGGAAGGATTTTGAGTTATGGGTGAAGTACAAAGAGAAAAATTGGGTAGCCGTTTGGGCTTTATATTACTTAGTGCCGGTTGTGCAATCGGCGTCGGAAATGTGTGGAAATTTCCGTGGATGGTGGGAGAAAACGGTGGAGGTATTTTTGTATTAATTTATTTGATTTTTCTCTTGCTTTTGGGATTTCCAATATTGATTATGGAGTTTTCTCTTGGTAGAGCAAGCCAGGCAAGCCCTGTTAGGCTTTATCAGAAGCTTGAAAAGAAGGGTCAAAAATGGCATCTGCACGGATATGGAGCATTGATTGCCAATGTCCTGCTTGTTATGTTTTATACATCTGTGTCAGGCTGGGTTTTGTATTATTTTATCAACTTTTTGATGGGTAATATGACCGGTATAACTGAAACTGCATCTAAAAACTTATTTGGAGATATGCTTTCCAGTCCTTTAATTGGTGTGGGCTTTGTTGCAATTATTGTTTTGCTTGGCTTTTTGATTCTTTCTTTCGGACTTCAAAATGGTGTTGAAAAAGTAACGAAATATATGATGATTGCGTTGGTTTTTCTTATGATAGTTATGGCTGTTAACAGTTTTACACTTTCCGGAGCAAAAGAAGGATTAACATTTTACTTAAAACCTGATTTTGGCAAAATTAATGGTAGTGTTATTGTTGCAGCAATGAATCAGGCGTTCTTTACATTGAGCCTTGGTATTGGCTCTATGGCAATATTTGGAAGCTACATAGGTAAAGAACGTTCTCTTGCGGGAGAATCAATTAATGTGCTTGTGCTTGATACTTTTGTGGCGATTATGTCAGGTTTGATAATTTTTCCGGCGTGTTTTACATTCAATGTAGAACCTACAAAAGGTCCTGAACTTCTGTTTGGTGCTATGGCAAGTGTTTTCAACAATATGAATGGTGGCAGATGGTGGGGAAGCCTTTTCTTCTTGTTTATGTTTTTTGCGGCGATGTCTACGATTATTGCTGTTTTTCAAAACATACTTGCCTGTGTCAGCGAAATTACATCTTGGAAAAGGGCTAAGACTTGTATAATCTGTGGTGTGTCGATTTTTATTTTGTCGCTGCCGTGTGCACTTGGTTTTAATGTTTTGTCGGAAATTACTCCCTTTACAAGTGGTTCCTCTATATTGGATTTGGAAGATTTCTTGGTAAGCAACATCATGCTTCCGATTGGCGCATTGTGTTATGTGCTGTTTTGCGTTAGTAAATACGGCTGGGGCTTTGATAACTTTTTGAACGAAGCCAACGCCGGTAAAGGCTTGAAATTAAAAAGATGGACACGATATTATTTGAAGTTTGTTTTGCCTGCGGTAATTGTTTTTGTGTTTATCATTGGTATACTTAATTTTGAATTTTCGGATAACTTTACAATAATGGGTTGGTTGAAGTCGATTATTTAATGGGGGAATCGTACATGCTCAATAAATTGATTCAAAAGAAAAATATTGTTTTAATTATTTGCACTGCTATTTTGCTTGTATTTTGGACATTAACTTTGATTTTCGGCAACGGAGAAGAAAAGGTGAAGATTCTTATTTTGTCATTGATTTTACCCTTTGTCATATACGGATTTGTTAGATTGATGTATAAAATAGTGAGTATTAATGCTCCTTCTAAAGTAATGAGCTTTTTCTTTTATTTTTTCTTAATCGTAGGAACAATTGGTACGATTGTTATGACAGTGGGGTTCATAATAGACTTTCCGAATGGATTATCTCCGACACTTGGTGCTTGTGAAGGGTTGATTATAGCAACGCTTGATAAAGCAAAGAAGAGTAATTAAAGTGGTGATGACATTGGGTTGGAGAGATAGTTTTAAAAAACTTTTGATTTCAAGTCGTTTTCAAAATCTCTATTTTTATCTAACAAATGACGGCATTCTATATACTGCGAGTAGTGCCTACATTACGGAAATTCGGCTTAAAGATATAACAAAATTATCTATCAAAAGGGGATTGTTTAAACGCTCTTTTCATATTCGCTTAAATGCCGACAAGAAATATCATTTACTCGTTAATGATATCAAAGATTTTTCAACTGCTTTGACGAGTGATGGTGCGGATAACGTGGAAAATTTTATTCGTACATTGAAGGAAAAGGTTAATTCAAGGTGGTAAGATTATGTCAGATTACAGTGAGATGATTAACAAACAATTTGATGATGAAGTAATACAATTTTATAAGGACCATATACCTGCTTGCGATCATGGCTCTGCATTGAAATTGCTTAGGGAATTTCAATGTGATTCTAATGATTTTGGAAAAAATTTTTGGCCGAACTCGGTTGGAAAATATTTGCCCGCGGTTGCGGAAGGAACCATGTTTTTAGGAGAAGAAGTTTTTGAACATACAGAGGCAAACAAAATCGCAAGACAACGTGTTGAAAATGTATCTTACAAAGATGTTGTTCACGCATTTATTTACGGAGTCTCAAGGGGAATCCCTGCTTACAGAACCGCTTTGCCTGCTTTTTTACACATAAAGAATATTCCTGAACATAGTGAAGACTATTTACGCCCCGATGATTTACATACATCGCCATACTGTGATTTTTGTGATTACTGTGCTGCATCTGTTGAAACTAAAATGAGTTTTATGTGGATAAACTATATGCAATATTGCCGAATCTATGAAGGCGGTTATCCTTGGGGGCAAAATCTGACAACTTCTTCTTTTTTATTACGTGAATTTATAAAGATGCCGAAGGTAATAGCAACAAAAGAAGATTATCAGCTTTTTGTAGATTCGTTGATGCTTACAGAGCAATTGCAGAGTGAAAAAAAGATAGGGGCTTATAAGGAAATTTTGCAAAAAAGCAAACTTCTTGCGTTCAAATCAAGAGAGTATAAGGCATATTTAGACATTTTAGGATATTTAGATATCTTGCATTCAGACGAATGTCGCGGAGTGACGAAATATTTTATTCGAACTAAAGATATGAGAGAACCTGATGAACATAGAAATGATTATGGATACCCTGTAAGATTTTGGCGTGCGAAAAACGGTGTTGATTGGGAACGGGTTCGAGAACTATTTGATGACGTACTTAAATAGATGTTATTTATATGTTTTTGGTTTGATATTATTGATAACCATAGTTGTATTAGCGACAATAGTTTTTATTAACAAAAAATCAGTTTTTGAATTTTTAAAAAATTAATTTCAAGGTGATGAAACACATGAAAAAAATATTAAGCAAAATCGGGAAATTTTTCTTAACACTCTTATGTGTGTTTCTTTTGCTGATTCTTGGAATATGCTTTGTTTTTATGTTGCCGTTTGATTATATTAAATATAAGCGTTCTTATTTTTATAAAACCGAACATAAAAAGTATAAACTTTTTGCAGGCAGCGGTATATATTTTGATTTATATAACGAAATTGCTAAAAACAATCTGCCGATAAAATATATTTTTAATCCTACTAACGATTCGTTGGAATGCGGCTGGTTTGTTTTTGATAATATACTTATAATTCCGGAAGCTTTTCCTCTTGAATATGATACCGAAAGTGAAAAATGGGTGTATTCGTGTGATAAGGAAGGTGACGATGGTACGGAAAAAAGAGTTATAATGTCACTTGAGGATTATTTGCAAACGGAAATTGCCGAAGCAAATGAACTTGCAGGATATAAAATTTGTGACAATGCCATTGTTTTATTCGATGCAGATTCTACCGAAAATAGGGAACTGGCTAAAAAAGAAAAACACTTTTTGGTTTATGAGTATAACAGAGAAGAAGTGCTAAAGAAATTTGTTGGATATTGATTGAAAGAACAATATTAGACCTTGAAAAATATATCCATAAGGAACATACAGCCGGTTGATTGTATAATAGGTGAATAGGAGGTTTACTTATGCTGAAAAAGAAAATTTGGATACCTATTACTATAGTTGTCGCGTTGCTTGCTGTATTATTGATTGTGTTGTTTTTCTTTATTAAGAAAGATAATAATGAACAGACATTTTACGCTAAAGTTATAGAAATAAATGACACTTCTGTTTTGGTTGAACCTATCGAGGGTGAACCCGAAAGAACAAACAATGCCAAAATTTCCTTTAATATCACAAAATTAGAAAAAATAGGCGCTAAAGTGGGTGATGTGGTACAAATAACATACAGCGGCTATGTTATGTTGTCCTATCCCGCACAGATAACAGCAATAAGCTGGGAAAAAGCAAGCGACTGTGAACAGGATGATTCTCTCAAAGACTACAAACCTGTTATTTATCTCTACCCCGAAAAAGAAACGCAAGTTTCCGTCAGTCTCATGCTCGACGGCAGATTGACTTGCACATACCCCAAATACGGAAAAGGGTGGGAAGTTACGGCTTTCCCGGACGGCACTTTAATTGACAATAAAGGAAAAACATATAATTATCTTTATTGGGAAGGAGAAACTTTTGCACAGTATGATCTCTCCAAAGGTTTTTGTATAAAAGGAGAGAACACCGCAACCTTTCTTGAGGCGGCGCTCGATAAACTCGGACTTACGCGCCGCGAAGCCAATGAATTTATTGTTTATTGGTTGCCTCTCATGGAGCAAAATCCATATAACATCATTTCTTTTCAAGGTGAAATATATACAGATGCGGCACAGCTCGATGTCACGCCTGCACCCGACACTTTGATCCGTGTATTTATGGCTTGGCAAAAGTCAGATGAGTTTGTAGAAATACCGCAACAAGAGTTTACTGCACCGGAGCGCAAAGGATTCACCGTAGTCGAATGGGGAGGTACAGAGATTAAAATAAAGTCTTGATTTTTTGAAACCATTATGTTATAACAACAAACGACAATTAAATATGTTGTAACACTAAATGCGAAGATCAGAAACCAGTAGGTTGGGAAGAATCTTGAGAGAGTTGCCGGTTGGTGCGAGGCAAAGCGGACGCCCTTCTGAATTCATTCTGCTAGCAGTGCACTGAATAAGATAAAAATCTTTAGTAGGAGGCAACGGGCGTTCCCGTTATAGAACTAAGGTATGTTAGTACTTGAAAAGGTCACTATCGTGAGGTAGCGACGAACTGAGGTGGTACCACGGGATTATTGATTTTCTCGTCCTCTGTATTCTTTATCGGAATGCGGAGGGCGTTTTTGTTTACCCTTCCACAATTCGAAAGTATTGTATCTGACAAAAAGAAAGGGTGTTTTTTAATGAGAATGAATTTTCATAGGAGACTTCCGTTACCGGAAGAAGTCATGGGAGAATATCCATTGACAGAAAAAATGAGAAAAATTAAAGCAGAGCGTGACGAGAGTATCAAAGCTGTTTTTGATGGCCACTCAGATAAATTTATTCTTATAATCGGACCATGCTCCGCAGACCATAGTGAACCGGTGCTTGAATATATTTCAAGGCTTCGCAGAATTGAAGAACAAGTATCAGATAAAATAGTTATTATTCCGAGGGTTTACACAAATAAACCGAGAACTACCGGGCAAGGATACAAAGGTATGTTGCATCAACCTGATCCAGAGGCTAAACCGGACATGTATAAAGGTCTTGTTTCGATTCGAGAGCTGCATTTGGCGGCATTGCGAGATTACGGTTTCTCGTGTGCCGACGAAATGCTCTATCCGGAAAATTACCACTACCTTTCCGACTTGCTTGCGTATGTTGCGATTGGCGCACGTTCCGTAGAAAATCAACAACACCGACTCACAGCAAGCGGAATCAGCGTACCTGTGGGAATGAAGAATCCTACGAGTGGAGACCTTAGCGTTATGATGAACTCTATAGTTGCAGCGCAGTCAAGTCACACTTTTATTTACAGAGGCTGGGAGGTTACGAGCGAGGGCAATCCATGTACACATGCCATACTTCGCGGCTATATTGATTATGCGGGAAGAAGTACTTCAAATTATCATTATGAGGATCTTTTGAGAGTAGAAGAGCTTTATGAGCAATCGAATCTGGTAAATCCGTCTGTAATAGTAGATACAAATCATAACAATTCAGGTAAACAGTATCTTGAACAAATTCGTATTGCAAAGGATATTGTTCACAGCCGCAATGAAAATTCAGTTATCAAACGTCTTGTTAAGGGATTGATGATTGAAAGTTACATTGAGGATGGTGCTCAAAGCATGGGCGAGCATATTTTTGGCAAATCAATAACAGATCCTTGTCTTGGTTGGGAAAAGACCGAAAGACTTATTCTTGATATAGCTGATAAACTTTGATTGAAAGTGAGATAATATTTTGTTAATACTTTGGAGGTAAAGATGAAAAAAACATATGTGACATCAATGCCTGATGATATAGGTGCATTCCTTAAAGCGAGCAGATGTTTTTCTGCCTTGGGAATTAATATTACTCGTGTAAGTTATAATAAGGCGGTTGACTCTCATACGCTGTTTATAGATGCAGAAGGCACAAAAGAACAATTAGACAAAGCTGATAGCGAGCTTGAAAAAATCGGATATCTGCAAAATAATACAAGCAAAACGAGCGTGGTGTTGATTGAGTTTTGCCTTGAAGATGTTCCGGGAAGTGTTACTAATATATTGTCTTTAATCAGCGATTTTAATTTTAATATTTCATATATCAGCTCTCAAGAAAACGGTACGAATTATCAATACTTTAAAATGGGGTTGTATGTAGAAGATGCAGGTAAAATTTCAGAATTCCTTGCAGAAGCAGAAACGTTTTGTAAGGTTCGCGTAATAAATTACAACAGTTCAGAAAAGGTTTACGACAATAGTATTTTCTATAACACATATGTTATGGGATTGTCTCAAACAATGGGGCTTTCTGACGAGGTTAGTCGTGAACTTTTGGTTCATGTTAATCTTGCTATGCAAACACTTGATGAACAAGGGTTATCTCCATACAGAACTTTTGACAGTATAAGTAAGTTTGCGGAATTACTGGGTGCATCTAAAGGTAAAGCCTTCATGCCAAGGGTAAGTAACCACAAAATAACAGACTGTACAGAAATTATTCTTATAGAACCACCTTGCGGCAGTAATACCATTATCATTAAAAGCGATGAGCAAATAATGTTTGTGGATAGCGGATATGCTTGTTTTAACAGTGAAATGCTTGATGTTATTCGGAGAATTCTCCCGAATTTTGATGAGATAAAGAAAACCATCCTTGTGACACACGCAGATGTTGACCATTGCGGTTTGCTTCCAATATTCGATGAGATTATAGCCAGTCCCAGAACTGCTCTTTGTTTAAAGGATGAATTTCTCGGAAATGATGGATACAGAGAAAAAAATCCTTTGCACAAGCCGTATATTAATATCTGTAAAATTCTTACCTCATATAAACCTGTAAATCCTGATAAGATTAAAGTTGTAGGAAATAGTATTGAAGAATTAACAGAGCCACTTACACAAATCGGTTTTTTTGATTTCGGAGAGTTGCATTTTGAGGTGTATGAAGGCAAAGGCGGACACTTGCCGGGGGAAATCATATTGATTGACTACACACACCATATTGCTCTGACAGGAGATGTGTATATCAATATACATGGACTTACACCTGCACAAGCAGAATATAATCAATATGCACCGATTTTAATGACCTCTGTTGACACCGATCATAAGCTCTGTGCGATTGAGCGTAAAGCTATTATTAGTCGTCTTGGTGTTGGCCAGTGGCAAATATTCGGTGCACATGGGTTTAAAAAAGAGTATTCAGTAAATACTTAAAATTTTTATTTCTTTTTTGGAAACGGGATATGTAAATATAAGTAAAGGCAATACGATACTTTTTGAAATTGCAGAGAAGTGAATAAGCAGGTTTGCAAATGAGTTGTCGGTATGCTATAATTGCCGCCGTTAGAGGTGAAACGAGTTGAAAAAAAGTGCTTTTTTTTATATTGCTCTCGCTGGTGTTCTTTGGGGAACAAGTGGTCTTTTCTCTTATTGGCTTACCCCCTTTGGATTTAAGCCTGTTCAAATGACAACAATGCGTGGGTTTGTATCAATGGTTTTGATTGTGCCATTTATACTTTTTAAAAATCCCAAGTTGTTAAAAGTGCCTAAAAAGGAAATTTTCTTTATTATCGGTAGCGGTGTTGGTCTGTTCTTAACAGCATATACATACTATGCCTCGATGGCTGCGTCTTCTGTTTCAACTGCAGTTATATTGATGTATACCGCACCCGTTTTTGTCCTCATATATTCAGTAATGTTTCTTGGCGAAAAGTTGAATACAGTAAAAAGTATTTCTGTGTTTTTAATGATACTTGGTTGCGCTCTCGTTTCCGGCATAGTTGGTGGAATGAAGTTCAGCCTTGCAGGAATCCTTTTCGGAATTGCGGCGGGCATTTCTTACAGTGCTTATAACATATTTACGAAAATTCTCACAATGCACAAGGTGGATACTCTTACTGTAACCAGCTATAATTTTATTATTATGAGTATTATAGGTCTTGCAGTATCAAATCCTATTGAAATCGTAACAATAACAAGCAAACAGCCGCTTTCAATTATTCCGCTTATTGTTGGCATAGGTGTGTTTACTTGCGTTTTACCATATGTTTTCTATACAATGGGACTTAAAGATGTCCCTGCAGGAACGGCAACTGCGCTCGGAATTATAGAGCCGCTTTCTGCTACTGTTTTTAGTGTTGCGTTTTTGGGAGAAAACTTGACTGCTCCACTTGTAATAGGTATGGTTTTGATTCTCGGCGCCGTTTTTGCTTTGGCAAGACAGAAATAGTTTATTTTAATATAAGGATATCAGGTCTGCTTAGTTGTATAATAGGTGAAGGAGACGAGTATGCTCCGGAAATTAGGAGGAAACCATATGGACAACGGTGCAAGTAGCTACCGCCGTTTCCTTGATGGTGACGAGAGTGCCTTTGACGATATAATGAAAGAATTGTTTGATAATCTTGTGTTCTTTATTAATCGTTATGTGCATGATATACACGCAGCCGAAGATATTGCTATTGATGCTTTTTCAGATTTGATAGTTAATAAGCATCGGTATAATTTCAAGGTTACATTGAAAACTTATCTGTTTATGCTCGGACGGAGTCGCGCTTTAAACTACATAAAACACCGTAAGGTTATTGATTTAGTAGAACTCGAAGAAGCCGACAATGCGTTTCCGGAGGAGGAAACACTTGAAGAAACTGTTCTTACAGACGAGCGGAAACGAGTAATAAACAATGCCCTTTGCTTACTTTCGGATGATATGCGTATTGTCATACACTTAGTTTATTTTGAAAATTTGTCTTATAAAGAGGCAGCGAGGGTTATGAAGAAAAATCACAAACAGATAGACAATCTTTTATATCGTGCTAAAAAGGAACTTCGCATCATTCTTGGAGAGGATGGTGAGCTGTTATTATGAAAAATTTTGAAGAAAGAAAAGCGGAAATTTTTCGTCGCAGTGAGGAAAGAATAAAAGAACGTAAAGCAAAGCGCAATCACATCTTGGTTGTTTGTATTACTTTTTGTTTTATTCTAACCATATTGTCGGTGACGATTCTGCCGGCAGTGTTCCCTACGGAAACGGATAGTTTTGTATCTGTTGATATAACAGGTGTTGATGACAATGGTGCTCGGACCGAAACTGTTACCGATTCCGCCAAAGTGAATGAAATCTATTCTGCGATTTTAAATTTGTATAAAACTTCAGATGCAGGAACTTCTCTTGGGGGCAACAATACGCAAGAGGGTGGAGCAATAAAAGGCGATAGCTATGGCTCAGAGTCATCAGGGACAAAGAATGATGGCAACAGCTTGGTAATTTTAGATATAGACATAAAAAAAGAGTACAGAATTTGTTTTAATACTGCAGATGGTTCTGAAATTCAATTTGTATTAAGAAAAAATATATTATGCAATACGGAGAATGATACTCGGATACGTCTTTCTAAAAAACAAATAGAGGAGCTTTTGGTGATTTTGAACTGATATACTGAAAGGGTGTGGTTTTATGAAAAAAACATGGATTTTATTGGTATGCGTTATAGGTATTGCTGCTGTTTTCGTTGCTGCCTCTGTTTTGGTTTTTGGGGAAATGCCGAGTGATAAAGAAAATAGTGCCTCGATCGTTGCTGATGTATGTCAGCAACCGACCGGGGAATTGTTAGATAGCGATGTGCAGACAACTATTCAACAACCGACAGAGAAAGTGCCGGATAGCGACGTACAGACAACCATTTATTTCAAAAATGAAAATACTTACATGGTTATATCAGAAAGCTCGGCTGCGACCATGATAGATATTCTTGAAAATTTGCAATATGATAAAAACAAAATGTGCAAGTGTATGGCTGAATACGATGTTAAAACCGAGTTAGGTATTGTTTATGGTATAAATTTTTCAGCGGGATATGCTCGTTGTGACAAAGGTCAAGCAGAACTGACGCAGGCACAAATTGACCTGCTTAAGGAGCTCATATTCAATGAAAAATAATGTTCGATTTTTGTATATAATTTGTACGGTAGCGCTCATTTTTGTTGCTGTTTTCAGTATTGTTTCATTTGTCATCAATCAAAGTAAAAATGAACCGAATTACTCTTTCTCTTTAGTATGGAATACTTACGGCATTAGTTCGTACGACAGTAAAACAGGAAAATTGATAAAAACAAAAGATGCTACCGAACCTAATAGATATATTACATTTCTTCAACTTTCTGAAGAACAGTACGCTGCAATATGGGAATTAATTGAAGATTTGGATATTGAGTCCTATCCCGATGTCTATGATCCAAACCGTAATATTTGGGTGACACCGTATGAAACTTTGATTTTGTCAGTAAAGGCAGAAGGGATAGATAAGAAAGTAGCAGTATACGAAAATACCCTGTACTTTAGTAGCGATGAAAAAGCACGTAAATTTCTTGATGTATGCAGGGGCATAGAAGAAATATTAACAGGAACAAATGAATGGAAGAAACTTCCTGAATATGAATTTTTCTATGATTAAATGAAGAATGCTCTAACATAAGAAAAATTTATTGATTCCTATCCTTCACAGATAACAGCAATAAGCCGGAAAAATGCAGATTATTGTTCATGAAATGTTTGCATGTTATGCCTTGAGTCTTCACAATTGAAATGATAATATAAAACCAAGATAACGACAATTTAAGAATTTTACTTTTTGGTATGTTTTTCTTTTTGATAAGGAGGGTGTAATCATGGATGAATGTGCTAATCAAAGAAAATTTAAAACAGTGACAATTGCAATTGTTTCTGTTGCGGTTACTGCTGTTGTGGCTGTGCTTGTGTTTTTGCTTGCAAGATATTTTATATTTACTCCTGTTATGTCAGATGATTTATTTGATTTCACTTTTAAACTTGACGGTGTAGTTTATCAACTTCCGTGCGATTTTAAAGATTTTACGGAAAATGGTTGGTCGATTTCTTCTTTAGATGAAGTTGCAGAAGATACAATGGTTCACTACGATAAAAACGTATATTTTCACTTTTCTAAAGGTAACAACAAGATTTTTGTAGAGGCGTACAATATGAGCGAAAATGCTAAGATGCTCAAAGATTGCAAGATTGGTGAAATTAAGGTGAACGATAATTGGCAAAATGATTTTGTCATAGCAAAAGGAATAAAACTCAAATCGGGCGAAAATACTGTTGAAAAAGCTTTTGGTGCTCCCGATGGTCGAGAGAAATATTCTTGTAGTTTTACTGAATCAATAAATTATAAACATGAAATAAATGACAAGTATAACGGTGCTTATTTTCTTTTTAATTCTTTTGATAATAAAGAATGCGTATCAATTACGTTGAGAAACATTATTAAAACAGATGAGGATAAATAAATACAATTTCCGAAATGTCAATTCTTGTTTAAATTCAATTATTATGCTATATTAATCACGTTGAATTTCTTTTGAAACAAGGAGAATACAATATGGATAAAATAAGAAATAAACAAGGCTTTATATGCGACATGGACGGTGTGCTTTATCATGGTAACAGATTGCTCCCCGGTGTTAAAGAATTTGTCGATTGGCTGTATAAAGAAAATAAAAAATTCCTTTTTTTGACAAACGGTAGCGGATATACGCCTAAAGAGCTCCAGTTAAGATTGAAACGCATGGGTCTTGACGTAGACGAGAGTCACTTTTATACAAGTGCGCTCGCTACAGCTAAGTTTGTAAGTACACAAAAACCCGGTTGCAGTGCCTATGTTATAGGTGAACCCGGTTTGTACAATGCACTTCACGATGTGGGCGTGGCGCTCAATAATATAGATCCCGACTACGTTATTATCGGAGAAACAAGTAATTACAATTATGACAGCATTTGTAAAGCTGTTACACTCGTTAACAACGGCGCTAAACTCATTGGTACAAATACAGATTTGTATGCTCCGTTAGAACACGGAATGGTGCCCGCTTGCCGTGCACTTGTGGCACCCATAGAAATGACTACAGGAAAGCTTGCGTATTATGTAGGCAAGCCTAATCCGCTTATGATGAGAACAGGTCTTCAAATACTGGGTGTCCACTCACAAGATGCAGTCATGATAGGTGATCGTATGGACACAGATATCATCGCAGGTATAGAAACGGGCCTTGATACAGTGCTCGTACTTTCCGGCGTAACAAACTGTGAAAATATTAATGACTATCCTTATTGCCCTAAACATATACTTAAAGGCGTAGGATATATCGTGCCCGGATATTCTGATTAATTAAGATAAAATAAATTAAAACTTCTGCACGATGGTTACAATGATCATTGCAGCACCTAATACAGCGAGAACTACACCCGTTGCACGGTTAAGAGTTTTCGCTGTTGCTTTATTTGCAAACAAAGCGGCAATTCTTGCACCGAGAAAAGTAGCGATAACACACACAAGCAGAGCGCCGAAGTCAGGCTTTCCGTCAATGACAAAGTGTGAAACTGCACCGGTAAGAGCAGTAAAAGTCATAATAAAAACGCTGGTGCCCACAGCTGTTTTGAGCTCATATCCAAGCACAGAAGTCAAAATCAAAAGCATCATCATGCCGCCGCCTGCACCGATAAAGCCGCAAATCATACCAATCACAGCGCCGCAAAGTATAGACTGAGTGACTTTCTCACGCGTTGTTTTTGTATCGATTTTGTTTTTTTCTGTCATTACGGGCTTTATAATAAATTTGATTCCAAGAAAAAATGTTGTAAACACAGAGAAATTGCCCATTGCGGTGTTGGGAATTAAAGATGCCAGGAAGCTTCCGATTACGGTAAAAAATAATACTGCCGCTAACATTACTAATCCATTTTTGATATCAAGCTTCTTGTTCTTACCGTATGTGTATGCGGAAATGGCCGAAGCCAACACATCTGAGGCAAGTGCAATGCCTACGGCTTCATAAGCTTCAAATCCACAAAATGTTATAAGCATAGGCGATATGACAGCAGCCGCAGATAATCCTGCAAGGCCTGTACCTACACCGGCGCCCAAGCCGGCTATTATATAAATTATAATTTTAAACATTATTAATCACTCCGAATACGTATTTTATCACAAAATTTTTTATCGGCAATAAAATTAAACTTGCAACTCGTTGATTTTTCAATGTACGTGTGCTATCATTCAAAAAGGAATCATGAATATTAATAATATATAGAAATTACAGAAAGGCACTTGATTTATATGAGTAATGAAACAAAAAGAAAACCTATCATAGGCATTTTACCATCGGTAGAGCCTACAAATAAAATGACAAAAGTTAACTATGGATATACAAACGGTATTATTAAGCATGGCGGCATACCAATGATTTTTACTTTTGTAGAAGATGAAGCAGATATACAGCAAATGGTTGATATGTGCGACGCATTTCTTTTCGTAGGCGGTGTAGACGTAAACCCCGCACTTTACGGAGAGGAAAAATTCAACGATACAGTAGACTGGTCTGTTGAAAGAGACCACCTCGAAGCACCTGTTGTCAGGATGGCAATGGCTCAAAATAAGCCTATAATGGGCGTTTGCAGAGGAATACAAATTATCAATGCTACTCTCGGTGGCACACTTTATCAGGATTTGCCGGTACAAAACACTGCGCCAAATGCTCACGTTCACAGTCAAAAGGTTGGCTATCCCGAGGGTGGTCATAATGTTGATATAGTAAAAGGTACATTGTTCCATGAACTTTTTGGTGTTGATAAGACTTACGTAAATACATATCATCATCAATCATTAAAAGATATTGCACCCGGTTTTACAATCGGTGCATACGGCGAGGATGGCATAGTAGAGGCAATTTATATGAAAGATCGTCCGCATGTATTTGCGGTGCAATGGCATCCCGAGCTTATAAGAGAACAGCACGATTGCAGCGACAAACTTTTTGAATACTTCATGAAATGTGCATATGAACAAATTCAGGGCCGTTAATACCGACCCCGATTGTCAAAAAAACATGGTTTGATTTAGACGCAGCCCGTACTTACAACAGTATGGGCTGTATTTGTATACCGTCAAGAGCGCAAGCGACAGTTTCATTCACCAAAGAAAAGTCGGCAACCAATGAAAAAGGCTTTTTGGCGCTGTCGTCTTGTCTGAAAGGCACAAAATAATAATTTTTCATACCTAACAAGGTACCGATGTTTTTAGCATTTCCGGCAAGGCCATCGTTCGTCGAAACGGCAATGACAACAGGACGGTTATTTCTTAAATGTGATTTGCACGCCATAAGCACAGGCGTGTCTGTGATAGCATTAGCAAGCTTTGATATGGTGTTTCCTGTACAAGGAACGACGACTACAACATCAAGCAGCTTTTTTGGACCTATAGGTTCAGCCTCTTTTATAGTACAAATCGGTTCGTGACCGGTGATTCTCTGCAAAGTCTCATAAAGCTCTTCTCTCGCCATAAATCTCGTTGAAGTTTCCGAGACGGCATATGATAATATGGGATAAACAATAGCGCCGCGCTTCACAAGATTGTCAGCAACGGCAGCAATGTTCCTATGGGTGCAGAAAGAGCCGGTCACAGCCAGACCGACGCGCAGTCCATCGAAGCATTCAAACATTTTACCAACTCCTTTAAATAAAATTCAGATATTCTTTTCGCTCAGTATATTGTAAACAACCTTTTGTATAATGAGTGCGGCACCTACCGGGGCAACTTTTCCCGGCAAAGAGAGCGCATGTATTGTTCTTATATGATTAGCATTGGCATAGTCAAAATCTATTCCGCCCGGCATTGAAGCAAGGTCGATAATCAAGGCATCACGTCTTACCGCATCAAGCAATTTTATGTCAAATATTTTAGCCGGTACCGTGTTGTAAATAAGCGTCGTATCAGACAGTACATCATAAATGTCATCATATGAACAATAATTAAGCCCTTCTGCTTCACAAAGTGCAAAATCGCGGCTTTTTCTGGCGGCTACAGTAACTTCCGCACCTACATTTCTCAATAAATGTGCCAAAGTGGAGCCGACGCGCCCGTTTCCGCAAACCAACACTTTTGTGCCGCGAATCGTGTAGGGAAGCTCTTCCATTGCGATTTGCAGGGCACCTTCGGCTGTTGGTACAGAATTTAATATTGCCAAATCGTCTCTTTTTAGCAAATCCTCACAATTTGTTACTTCGCTTTTAAGTTGTGCCGGAATATTTCCGCCTATCAACAATTTTGTGCTATACTTTTGTGTCTCGTAGGCTGCCTCGGCAATTTTTGAAATCTCTATCTTTTCAGGGTGAAAGGGAGCATTTAAATATATTCCGTTGCCGACTGAAAAAGGTATGGGGCCTACGATTATATCAGAAATTGCAAATGCTTCGCTGAGTTCAGAGCATCTTTGCGCAATATTACCCGTATTATCCAATGCAAACGTGTGTACGTTGTGCCCGTCTTTAGCTAAAAGCTCGCTGAGCTTAACATTTCTCATATCTCCGCCTAAAACAGTAATTCTGTATTGCTTCATATGTTTTGCCTTCCTTAATACCATGTATTAACAATACATTTATATATTATGAAGAAGGTCGCCTTGCTGTTACAGGTGCGAGAGGTATTGGGGTGAGAATTTCGTCCCAAAAGGCCATGAAAATGCACGAAAAATATGATTTGAACGTGATAGCGAGGTATCGGGGTGAGAATTTCGTCCCAAAAGGCCATGAAAAAGTACGAAAATTATGATTTGAACGTGATAGCGAGGTGCCGGGGTGAGAATTTCGTCCCAAAAGCCTATGAAAAAGTACGAAAAATATGATTTGAACGTGATAGCGAGGTGTCGGGGTGAGAATTTCGTCCCAAAAGGCTATAAAAAAGTACGAAAAAATAGTTAATCGATTGACAATTAATCGGTTTAGCATTATACTTCACAAGGCATTAAACAAGAAAGGTGCACATCGTATGGCAAAAAATATAAAATTTGATGAATCAAAGATGCCTGCATTTGCGAAGGATAACAGTGGGGCGGCATTTTTTTGGAAAATCCGTAATATAAAACATAGCAGAATGATTGCGATAACAGAAATGCTGGAGGATTATAAATTGCATTATACACAGCCTCCTGTGTTGGGTATGATTGACAGAATGGACGAACCAACGCAAAAAGAATTGGCAGAAGCTATGAACACATCGGCAGCAGCGATGTCGGCTACGCTTAAAAGGTTAGAAAAGGCCGGACTTATACAAAGAATTTCTTTAGAAGAAGATACGCGCAAAAACAAAATCAAGCTTACAGAAAAAGGCAGAAATATACATGAAGATACATTTGGCAAGACAATGGAGATAGACAAAGCGATGCTAAAAGGATTTTCAGATAAAGAAACAAAGCAACTGTTTGCCTATTTGGATAGAATACAAGCAAATGTTGACGAAATAAAGAAAGGAATAGAATTATGATAAAAAGATTGTTGTCTTATTTTAAAAATTATAAGATTTATGCGATACTTTGTCCGATTTTAATGCTTTTGGAAGTATTGGGCGATGTAGCGATGCCGATGTTTATGGCAAAGATAGTAAACAAAGTATCAGTAGATAGGGTATTCACAAACACAGATATTTATTATATTTTGAAGACAGGAGGTCTTATGGTACTTGTTGCCCTCGCAGCGATGTTTTGCGGAGCTTTCAGCAGTTATCTGGCATCAAAAGCATCAATGGGCGCAGGTGCAGAGTTAAGAGATGACTTGTTTACTAAAATACAAACATTTTCGTTTTCAAATATAGATTATTTCAGCGTGCCGTCATTGATAACAAGAATGACAACAGACGTTAATAATTTGCAACAAACAGGAATGATGTGCTTAAGAATGCTTGTGCGTTCTCCTTTTATGTTGATTTTTGCACTTATTATGGCACTTTCTATACATAAACAATTAGCGCTGGTTTTTATTGTAGCAATACCGATTTTGGCAACAGCAATTATATTAATAATGAAAACAGTTCATCCCAGATTCATGGCATTTCATGAAAGAATAGATGACCTCAATACATCGGTACAAGAAAACTTAACGAATATCAGAGTAGTTAAATCATTTGTACGCGAAAAACAAGAAAAAGAAAAATTCAAAAAAGCAAACGATAAATTAACTGATACAGGTATAAATGCAATAAAAATTGTAATTATGAATATGCCTATAATGCAACTCATAATGTATACTTGCATACTCGCTATTGTGTTCTTCGGAGGAAGAATTGTCGTTGATACCACTCTTGGAAATATTGCGAAAGATGTAGGACTCGAACCCGGTGACTTGCTCAGTTTTATTACATATGTAAGTCAAATTTTGATGTCGCTCATGATGCTTTCTATGCTCTTTTTGCAATTTACAAGAGCAAGAGCCTCAGGCCAGCGCGTATTGGAAGTGCTCGATACCGAAGTGGATATTAAAGATCCCGAGCAGCCGATTACAGAAGTTACGGACGGCTCAGTAGACTTTGTGAATGCGTCTTTCCGTTATAAAAGCGGAAATATAGAAGATGTGCTCAGCAATATAAACTTGCACATAAATGCAGGCGAGACAATAGGTATTATAGGGTCGACGGGCTCGGCGAAAACAACATTGGTACAGCTTATACCCAGACTTTATGACACTACAGGCGGTGAAGTAAAAGTCGGCGGTCATAATGTACGGAAATACGGTCTGGAGCCGCTGCATGATGCGGTCGCCATGGTGCTTCAAAAAAATACACTTTTCTCAGGTACAGTCAGAGATAACATGAAATGGGGTAATCCCGACGCCACAGATGAAGAAATAATTGAAGCTTGCAAGCAGGCACAGGCATGGGACTTTATAAGTAAAAAGCCCGGGGCACTTGACAGCGAAGTAAGCCAAGGCGGAGCAAACTTCTCGGGAGGACAAAAACAGAGACTTTGTATCGCAAGGGCACTTCTTAAAAAACCGAAAATTATTATACTTGATGACTCCACGAGCGCAGTCGATACCGCAACGGATGCCAAGATACGAGAGGCTTTTGCCAAAGAACTCAAAGGCATTACAACAATTATAATAGCACAGCGTATTAATTCAATTTCACACGCTGACAGGATTGTAGTGTTGGATGACGGCAAGATAAACGCAGTCGGCACACACGAAGAACTTTTGCAAACTTGCGAGATTTATAAAGAAGTATACACATCACAACAGGAAGGAGTGATTTCCGAATGAGTAATGAGCCTAAAAAAATAAACCAAGGCCCCGGTCACGGACCGGGAGGCGGTCCGGGCAGACACGGTTTCCGTAAACCTAAAAACCCGGTTAAAACTTTAGCAAGAATGTTCTCGTATTTATCGGGAAATACACCTGTTTTGATATTGGCACTCGTTATGGTAATAATGAGCGCACTTGCCGGAGTACTGGCAACATACTTGTTGAAACCTATTATTAACAACTTAACGACAAATCTTAAAGAATATATCGACAGCGGTCTCACAAGCGAAGCTGCACGCAATAAGGTTTTCGCGGATTTGATGGTTGATATATTTAAAATGGCTGTAGTATATGTATGCGGTGCCTTCGGAACATACCTTTCGAGCAGACTTATGGTTTCCGTTGCACAAAAGACAGCTAATAAAATGCGTAAAGAGCTCTTTGAACATTTACAGGATTTGCCGGTAAGCTATTTTGATAAACATCCTCACGGAGAGGTAATGAGTCGCTTTACGAATGATATGGATAGCGTTGCAATGGCATTGGAGCAAAGCTTGTCGCAGACAATTACATCGCTTATTTCGGTTGTCGGTACATTTATAATGATGGTCGTACTCAGTCCCGTACTTGCTTTTGTTGCAGTAATAATGGTAATCCTTATGATGTTTATAGTAAAAACAGTAGGCGGTAAGAGTGCGAAAAATTTCCGTAGCCAGCAAGCGGCATTGGGAGACCTTGACGGTTATATAGAAGAAATGCTGCAAGGTCAAAAAGTTGTTAAAGTGTTTAACCACGAGAATGCGGCGATAAAAGAGTTTGCAGAGAAAAATAACAATCTAAAGGGAGCGGCAACGAGAGCCCAGACTTTTGCAAATATTTTGATGCCTATAATGGGAAATTTGTCGTATTTTCACTATGCTGTAACGGCGACTTTGGGCGCGATAATGATTGCAAATCCTTTTGGTTGGAGCGGAATGTTCGTTATATCTCTTGGTGATTTGGGCTCATTTTTGCAATATACGAGACAATTTTCGCAACCTATTACGCAGATTTCGAATCAGACAAATATGCTGTTGTCGGCACTTGCAGGCGCTGAGCGTATTTTTGATATTATCGAAGAGAAAACTGAGGAAAATTGCGGAGATGTAAGGCTTGTGCTTGCAGAAAAGTCAGATGGAAAACTTCGTGAAGTTGAAGGAGATCCGTTTGAGAATTTTGCGAAGACATTTAATGAAGACAATGCATTGTGCTTGGCGTGGAAAAAGCCGGCAAAGGGAAAATCGGGAGAGGAACTCGTTGAGCTTAAAGGTGATATAAGATTTGAAAATGTTGTATTTTCGTATGTGCCTGAGCATGTTATCCTTAAAGATGTTTCATTGTATGCAAAACCGGGACAAAAGATTGCTTTTGTAGGCTCGACGGGTGCAGGTAAAACAACGATAACAAACTTGATAAATAGATTTTATGAAATACAAGAAGGTAAAATAACATATGACGGTATTGACATAAAAGAAATAAGCAAAGATGATTTGAGGCGTACGCTCGGCATTGTTTTGCAAGATGTTCATCTTTTTAAAGGCACGATTCGTGATAATATTCGTTACGGCAAGTTAAATGCTACTGATGATGAAATAGTGCGTGCGGCAAAAATTGCAAATGCACATTCTTTTATTAAGAAACTGCCTGACGGATATGATACGATGCTTACTGCTGATGGTATGAATTTGTCGCAGGGTCAGAGACAGCTCTTGTCTATTGCGCGTGCTGCCGTTGCAGATCCGCCGGTTATTATTCTTGATGAAGCCACATCGTCTGTCGATACGAGAACAGAGCACTTAATTGAGGACGGTATGGATAAGCTTATGCAGGGCAGAACCACTTTTGTAATTGCACATCGTTTGTCTACTGTTCGTAACTCAAATGCAATAATGGTGCTTGAAAACGGAGTAATAATCGAACGCGGAGACCATGATGATTTGCTTGAGCAAAAGGGTAGATATTACAGTCTGTATACAGGCAAAGCTGAATTGAAATAAAATATAATAAAAGAAAGAGAAACAAGGATGCACTTTGAAACATCCTTGTTTCTTTTTGTTATGGGTTATGTTTGTTGGATTTTTTGTTACGCGATTTAGTACAAAGTCTAATAATCACAAGAACTATAATTCCTATAATTGCAAAAGGAATCATATAAGGTATGATACTTACAAAGAAGATAAACAAAGCAACTATGCCGTCCCATACTTTTTCAAAATTCCTTGATAAATTTGTGCCTATTTCTTCCCATGTGCTTTGATCTTCAACAATGGTAGTACGCTCAACTTCATCTATATACAGAGTAATTGTGCAATAATCTACCAGATTATCAAAAGTTCTGAGCTGTGATTCATAAGATTCAATTTTGTATATAACATCTGTCAGTTGCTGGCGTATGGTTACTATGTCAGAGGTACTTTTGGCGTTTTCGAGCAACTTTTCAAGTGAAGCTTGTTCGGAACGCAGTGCAAGTATACGACTTTCTATGTCTACATATTTTAATGTGATGTCCTCTGTTGTAACGGATTCTCTGATTATAACACTGCTTTCGGAAATAAATCCTTTAAAATACTCGCTGTTTTTTGCCGGTATTTTTACTTTCATTTCTGCCCATCTGTTGTTGTAAGTGCCTATTTCTCTGCCGGAAATATTGCTGCTCTCAACATATCCGTTAAGCTCTTTGATTTTATTTTTGGTATTTTCAAGTAATTCTTCGAATTTTGTTGTCTGCACACCAAGCTCGACTGTTTCGATGATTTTTCGCTCGTTGCTTATCTCTTCTATGATATTGGAAGTGCTTCCGATTTCTGCAGAAGAATTTTGACTGTAATCTTCTCCGGTGAAGTTGTCGATTGACAAACTTTCGTTTGCACTGCAACCGAATAATAGTGCAACCATTCCGATAGTACAAATTGTAATAGCTAATTTTTTAAATAAATTGTTTTTCATAAAGCATGACTCCTTTGGATTTTGTTGTCTTTATACTTATATAACCTTGCAAAAGGCAAAAACATTACAACAGAATAATAAAATATTTGAAAAGTTGAAATGAGTTGAAAAAACATAGTGTTTATGTTAGACTCCATAGTGGTACATAAATTATGGAGTTTGCTTTTTATAGGAGATTTAGGGATGCAATACATTGATGAAAAGTTCAAAGATAATGATCCGATAAAGACGGTTGAGATAATACGCAGTATTTTAAAAAATATCGGCCTAGAAGATGCAAAAATCAAATCAATAATTTACAAATTCAACAAGCAAAGCGCGTCTGAAAAATTATATAATTGCTTAGATAACGGTAAAACTCCTTTTGATGAGTTCCTGTTAAAGTGTGATTATAAAAGTTGCGATAAATGTAAATATAAAGAATTTTGCGCACATGAAAATATAGCTGCCATGAACAGAAAAGTAGGCGAGATTTATAAAGACTTTATTCATGGCCAGGACGAAGCAGAGTTTGAAATTTAAGCACAGTATTTTTGCGATTAGAGGTGTTATTTTTGGGTGCGTTATTATCAATAGCAGTTCCTTGTTATAATGTAGAGCAATATTTAGATAAATGTCTGACATCGTTTTCTGATGAACGCTTCAACAATAAGTTAGAAGTTATCGTTGTAAACGATGGTTCTAAAGACCGTACACAAGAAATTGCCGAAGGATATGTTAAACAATTTCCTTCGATATTTAAGTTGATTAATAAAGAAAACGGAGGACATGGCTCCGCTGTAAATGCAGGCATAAAAAATGCGACAGGCAAATATTTCCGTATAGTAGACGGCGACGACTGGGTGCACACAGAGAATATGGTGTTGCTCTTGGAGAAACTCGCCGAAACTGACGCAGATATGTTTGTTGACCAAAAACGCGAAGTGCACATGGTTACCGGAGATACGGAATATTTTCCGTTGCCGACGCAGATACGCTTTGATTGTGTGATGCCGTTTGAGGATATTTGTGCAAAATATGAAATGTCAACATATATAACGCTTCATACATTGTCATATAAGACAGAACTTTTAAAAAAGCACAATATAAGATTGCAAGAACATATTTTTTATGTTGATATAGAGTACATCATAAAAGCTACGATGGAGGCTAAAACGGTTCAGTTTGCAGACTTGGAAATATATCAATATCTTGTCGGTAATGTCAATCAAAGTGTAAACAATCAAAACTATGTTAAACGGTTTTCTCATCATTCAAAGGTGACGAGAGAACTTGTTAGATATGCTTCTTTAAGTCAGGCAACAGGCATAATGAAAGAATATCTTGATGTGAGAGTATGCCTTCTAATTAATACTCATATGACAATTTCGCTTATATATAATAAAAATCGCAAAGAAGGACTTGTACAAGCGAAAGATTTCAGAAAGTTCTTAAAAGAGACTATGCCGTCGTACGCATCAAAAACTAAAAAAAGATATATTTTGACTAGAATTTTGCACTTCTTCGGTGTGGATTACGATAAACTTCAAAAGTTAAAAGGTAAAGGAAAATGAATGACATAAAAGTATCAGTTATAGTACCGGTTTATAATTGCGAGAAATATCTCAAAACATCAATGGGAGATATTTTGACTCAAACATACAAAAATATAGAGCTGATACTTGTAAATGACGGCTCTACAGACTGCTCATATGAGATTTGCAAAGAAATTGCAAGCCAAGACAGCAGAGTGAAAATTATCAATAAACCAAAAAGCGAAGGAGCCGGTCCGGCTCGTAATGATGGTATTGATGCATCGTGCGGTGAGTATATAATGTTTCTTGACTGTGATGACAGAATTGAGCCTAATATGGTGGATAAACTCTTAACCGCTGCTCTTGATAATAATTGCGATGTTGCAATTTGCGGATATGAAACGTACGTTGAAGATGTTGAAAACGGAGAAAATAATGTTTTTTCTCCTGAGAAAAAGCTATATCTCGATAATGAAGTAAAAGCGCTTTTTGCGGAATATTTCCCTGAAGGTATAGTGGGATATTTGTGGAATAAATTATATAAAGCTGATATAATTCATAAGAATAATATTCGTTTTCCTGATATGAGGAGATTGCAGGACGGCGTGTTTAATGTTGAGTTTTTCGGTTACGCCGCATCTTGCTGTACTATCGATAATGTCTTATATCACTATAGGCTGAATGCACAGACGGATATGTTCAGAAAGTTGCCAAATAATTATTATGATTTGATAAAACAATTTTCACAAAGCTTTATTGAAAAAAGAAAAGAGTGGTCTATACAAAGAAACAATGTAAATGATAAAATTACAGTGTTCTTTCTCAATGAGTTGGGTTCATGTATAGAAAATACATTTTCTCCATTGTGGAATATGGACAAAACAGCCAGAAGAGGGTACTATGAAAGTGTTTCCGAAGATGCGTTTTTTAAGGAAATACTCAAAGATGCAAATGTCAACTTGGGCAGGTACAGAGATTTTATTGTAAAGCGTTTGAACAAAAAACAGTACAGAATTTTGGACTTTACAGTAAAAACGAAGCTTTTTGTGAAGTTGAGAATGAAAAAATTATTTTATTTTTTCAAAAGAGGTAATAACAAATGAAGAAAAATGACATTAAAAATATAGCAGACAAATTCATTTTTGACAGGCGTTTGTTTAAGATTCTTATGATAATTGCGGTCATGCTTACAGCAGTCCCGTATCTTCATACATTAATAGGCGGCTATATCAAGATAATTTTGCTGTATGGTTTCTTAATAGTAGGCTATGAATTGGTGACAGGCAAATTTAAAACAGCACTTCGCGATAAAACCGGATGGCTACTCATAGGCTTTTGCGTATCATACGCGGTGACTGTTTTAATAAACTTGAGCGGTAATTTTACGGGAGATATTAAAAATTTGGCGTATTCCGCAGTTTTCTTCGCACTGTTTTTTATGTTTACTGAGGATAATACCAAAGAAGACATATTGAAAGAAATTAAGCTTATTTCTACGGTTGTTATTGTATGTACATTCTTAATGAGCTTTGCTTCTTTTATAATGTACATGTTCTCTTTTTCGGGCAGTTATTTAAATAACGAGGGAGTTGCCGTATTTTTCGGAATGTTCGAAAACCGTCTTTGGGGGCTCTATAACCCTAATACCGGCTCTACTTTAAATTGTATATCTATTATTATATCAAGTATTTTCATTGTCGATACGAACAGCAGAAAAACAAGAGTGCTAAACATTATCAATGTGGTATTGCAATACATGGTGCTTTTACTTACAGGTTCAAGAGCGGCTTATTATGCAGTTTTAATAATACTTGCGCTTTTAGTGGTCTTTGCAGCTCTGCAAAAAATGAAAACAGTAAGTTTTTTGTCAATCAGTAAATCACTTGTGAGTGTAGTGGCTGTAGTGTGTATTTTCGTATTCGGCGGTAATATTTTAAAAGCAGGGCTTTCGTATTTACCCGGCATTACAAGTAATGTTTTATATAATATCTCGACTATTACAGGTTCTTCTGAGAATCAAGAACCTCCTGTGTTTGAAAAAACCGAGCTTGACAGAATAGAAGAAGTTGAAAACTTGGATGTTGGCTTTTTTAACGGTCGTACGGAAATTTGGGGTGCCTGTTTAAAGGAGTTTGCAAAATCTCCTGTTTTTGGTATAGGCAAAGAAAATGTAATTGAAAGATCTATTGATAATTTAGATGACGATAAGTGGAAAAACCACTTCAGACAAGGTGGCACGCATAATATTTATGTATGTCTCTTGGTGTCATCGGGAGTTGTGGGCTTTTTGATAATAGGTGCTTTTGCTGTTATCATATTGCTGAAATCATTTAAGGTTATCGTTAAAAAGTATAATAAAATAAATTATTGGTTTTTGGGAGCAACTTTACTGTGTATAATGTTTTTTGTCACAGAGTTTGTAGAAGCAAGGATTCTTTTCCAAGTAAGCACTTTTAGTGTAATATTCTGGATATATTGTGGCTATATGTATAAATTAGCGAAGTTTGAAGACGAAAATAATGAGTAAGATAAAAGAACTTTTAAGAAATAAAACGATAAAAAATGCCAAATGGATGGTAGCAGAGCAACTTGTTCAGATGGGAATTAATGTAATTCTCGGAGTGCTTACCGCGCGCTATCTCGGCCCGTCAAATTACGGCGTTATTAATTATACCGCGGCGTTTGTTATATTTTTTTCTAATGTTGTTACTCTTGGTCTTGAGGCAGTTTCTATAAAAGAAATGGTAAACAACCGTGACGATGACAGCACTGTTGTAGGTACGGGAATAGGTCTCAGATTGATGGCGGGTACGCTGTCGACAGGCATTATATTCGTACTTTTATTTGTACTTAAAGACGGAAATCCTCTTGTACTCAAGGTCGGCTTTTTGCAATCTCTTGTGATGATTTTTAAAGCCTTTGAACTTATAGATTATTGGTTTCAATCCAAACTGCAATCAAAATATGTCGCTATATTAAAATCTGTGTCATATGTATTTGTTGCTGCGTATAAGTTTTACATTTTATTTGCCGGAAAGTCGGTCGCTTGGTTTGCGTTTTCTACCTCGTTGGACTTTTTACTCATTGCTGTAATGATAGTGATAGCGTACTTCGCAAAAGGCGGCAGGCGATTGCGCTTTTCGTGGAATATGGCAAAGAGACTTGTATCACAAGGATATCATTTTATGATATCGGGACTTATAATAACCATATATGTACAGATGGACAAGATAATGTTGGGTCAAATGATGACGGAGGCTGATGTCGGTTTATATTCTGCGGCGACGGTAATAAGCAATTATTGGCTGTTGATACCTGTTGCAATTATTAATGCCGTAAGACCGACAATTATGGAGATAAAAAAAGAAGGTAATGAAGAATTATATATTAAAAGATTAAAACAGCTTTATGCCATTCTTATTTGGGTAGGCATCGCGGTGTCAACAGTGATTTCCGTATCATCAAAGCTTATTTTGGATATTCTTTACGATACCGTATATTTAAGCGCGTCGGTGGCACTTGCTGTAGTCATATGGTACACTACTTTCTCCACACTCGGCACTGCCAGAGGTGTGTGGATAGTGTGTGAAAATAAAAACAAGTATACCGGCAGACTCGTTTTATGGGGTGTTATTCTTAATTTTGCATTGAATTATTTATTGATACCTGTTATGGGAATAAATGGTGCAGCACTTGCTACACTTATAACACAAATATTCACTTCACTTATAACACCGCTTTTTTATAAAGAAACAAGAATGAATACAAAATATATAATCGAAGCATTTTTGCTTCGCGGAATTCGCTGAATTAATTCTTGTTTTTTGGAATAAATATAGGTATACTAAAGGTTGCGGTATCTGTGGCTTTGTCAGCATTTTCGTTTGGTTATGGAGGAAAGTGTATGACAATGAAAACAATTCCCGAAGGGATAAGACCTTATGAAAGGTTGGAGCAATACGGCGCACAGGCATTGAGCGACGCAGAGCTTCTTTCCGTACTGATTAAGTCGGGAACTAAAGAAAAAAGTGCATTGGTAATTGCACAGGAACTTCTTTTAAAGTACGGCAGCCTCGTCGATTTGGGACGGGCTGAGATGAACGATTTAAAAGAGCAAAAAGGGATAGGCAGAGTGAAAGCAATAGAGATTTTCGCCGCTGCCGAATTGGGGAAAAGAATTGCCTTTGGTAAGAGAAAGACTCCGCTGAAAATTACAGATTTAGAGCAGCTTAAAATGATGTTGCTGGTTGATATGAAAGCATTAAGACAAGAAATTTTTGTTATTATGCTTTTTGATAAGAAGTGGCATTATATAAAAACTGTGCGGATTTCAGAAGGCACGGTGGAGCAAGCACTGGTGCATCCCAGAGAGGTGTTTTATCATGCAGTCAAAAATATGGCTTCAGCTGTTGTTTTGGCACATAATCATCCGTCAGGGGATTGTAAGCCGAGTCGCGCCGATACGGAAACAACGAAGCGCATTGTTGCCGCAGGCAGAGTTATGGGAATTGATGTTACAGACCATATTATAGTAGGTAATGGGGAATGTTACAGTATGTATTGCAAAGGCGATATGAATATAATTAAAAGTTCGTTGAGTGAGGATTGATATTATGGCACGAGCGATAGGAATAGATTTAGGTACAGCCAACACTTTGGTTCACGTACAGGGCAAAGGCATTATCATAAGAGAGCCCTCTGTTGTGGCTATTAATAAAAATACAAACGAAGTACTTGCCGTGGGTGACGCGGCAAAGCGTATGATAGGCAGGACACCGGGCAGCGTTGTGGCAATAAGACCGCTTAGAGACGGTGTGATTGCAGATTTTGATATGACAGAGCAAATGCTCAGATATTTCATAAAAAAAGCATCAGCTTCTGCAGGATTCGGTAAACCGAATTTAATTATTTGTATACCTTCCGGCGTTACGGAGGTAGAATATATGGCTGTTGAAGAAGCTGCGGAGCGTGCGGGTGCCAAGAAGAAACCGCTTCTTTTTGAAGAACCGTTGCTTGCGGCGATTGGCGCGGGACTTCCGATTGAGGATGCTACCGGTTGCATGGTTGTTGATATCGGCGGCGGAACGAGCGAGGTAGCCGTTATTTCTATGGGCGGCATTGTTAACTCAAAGTCTTTGAGAGTAGCCGGCGACAAGATTGATGAGTATATAGCAACATATACCAAGAGAGAACACAATATGGTTATCGGAGAAAGAACGGCAGAAGATATTAAACTTACTATCGGTGCCGCACATCCGAAACCGCAAGAAGAATATATGGAGATAAAAGGTCGTGACCTTTTGACAGGATTGCCTAAAAATGTCAGAATTTCTTCATCTGAAGTAGTTGAGGCTATTCGTGAACCTGTAACAGCAATTGTTGATGCCATTAAAGAGGCACTTGAAGAAACTCCGCCGGAGCTTGCCGCAGATATAATGGAAAAAGGCATAATGTTGACAGGTGGCGGTGCTCTTCTCAGTGGTTTGGATAAGATAATAAAAATTGAGACAGGGATGCCTGTATGTATTGCGGAGAATCCTCTTGATTGTGTTGCTTTGGGCACAGGCAAATGCCTTGAAGAAGGCAATTTACGCAGAACGTTGTATCAAAACAGAACGACGGGATTTTAACAAACATTTTTAAGGAATTGATTTACCGTGCAAAAGAAAACTAAACGCGTTATTTTTATATTGGCGACAATAACTGTTTTATTGGTGGTGTTTATTGCAGTTTCGAGTAATCCTAGCAGTGGATTTCATTCTGTGTATAAAGTAATAGGCACTCCGTTTAGGTATGCGCAAAAAGGCCTTACTTCTCTCGGACAAAATATTAAAAGTGCATTTTCGGTTGTAGGTGACTATTCTGAAATTAAAGATGAGATAGAGAAGCTTAAAGAAGAAAATGATACATTAAAGAATCTTGAAAATGAGAATGACAAGCTGAAAGAGGAGAATGTAGAGCTTCGAGAACTTTTGGAGCTCAAGGGCTATTTTGAAAATTATGACATGGTAGCGGCAAATGTAATTGCGGAGGATGTTACCGATTGGTTTAATGAATTTACCGTTGACTGCGGTACTGCAGATGGTATTACTAACGGTTGCATTGTTATAACATCAAAAGGCCTTGTCGGTGTCGTTTACAATGCAGGCCCTGTATCATCGAAAGTGCGCTGCGTTGTGGATGACCAAAATGTACTTATGGCGAGGATTTCAAGAAACAATGCTCTTGTTAGACTTAAAGGTATGTCTAACGAAAATTATACGCATATGTTGAAACTTGACAGAATTGCCGATCAAACGACTCTGTATGAGGGTGATACCTTAATTACGGCAGAAAGCGGCGGAGTATACCCAAAGGGTCTTGTTATAGGTACGGTAATTGATATTCAAGAGAATAAAGAAACGGGCACAAGAACAGCATATGTTGAACCCGCAGTTGATTTTACTGCAGTGAGCCATGTGTACATCTTGATGCCTCAATAATATAAAAAATCAAAGAGGAGAACGGCGTGAAAAGCAAAAAGCATATAATATTTTATGTATTATCGGCTATATTACTTGCACTTGTACAAGAAGCGTTTTTTAATGATCTTCGTATATTGGGTGTCAAGCCTAATCTGACTTTGGTTTTTATTTGTATCACGGCAACAAGAATGAGTTATATGGAGGCTGTGATTTACGGCGTGTCAACAGGATTGTTTGTTGACATAGTTTACGGTAGATATATAGGTTTATACGGACTTTTGTACATGTATATAGCATTGGCTATATGTTTTGCTACACAGCAAATCAGTTATTCTGAAAAAATATGGTGGCCGATTGCTGTTTCTCCGTTGCCTCTTTTGTTATATGGTATAGTGGAGAGCTTTATAGTGCGTCTGATGTCTGTATATGCAGGAGGGGCGCAAGTTTTATACACAAGCGGTTTTTGGTATCATGTAGTACAACGTATTTTACCTGTTTTACTGTATAATTCTATTTGTATAGCAGTGCTGTGTTTGCCGGTGATTAAGTTTTTGGATTGGAAAAAGGGCGGTTTTTAAGTGAAAAAGCTTTTGAAAAACAGATGTTTTTATGTAGGTGTCGGTTTGTTTATTGTTATGTTTGTAATAATAGGCAGACTTTACGAACTTCAAATAGTAGAGGGCGATACACACAGAGAACAAGCGCATCATGTGATTGAAAGTACGACCAAAGTTTCCGTAGACGCACCGAGAGGCAACATTTATGACCGTAACGGACTGCTTTTGGCAACAACGAGACAGTCGTACAAGGTGCAAATGGTTAATATTGACAATCCTCAAGAAGAGCGCAATCAAATGTATCTTGAGCTTATAAATTTGTTTATTAAAAACGGTGATGTTTATACAAATACGCTTTCTAAGTATCTTGCGTATCCTATTGATTGGGGCACATCTCTTTCGGGAGAGGATAAAGGCGCGGAACGCAAAAATTGGGTTAATAAAATTGCTATAAGAAAATCTGACAGAGACAGGCTTAATACGCCGAGGGAGATATTTGATTATCTCAGAAATGAAAGATTTAAAATTGACGAGAAGTATACTGACGAAGAAGCGTACAGGATAATGATTATAAGATATGAGACTTTTATGTACGGTCTCAGTTATATAAAGCCGTCTGTTCTTGCTTCTGATTGTTGCGACGAAACGATGCAGGAAATAGAGGCTCGATATTTGGCATTCCCCGGCATTTCGACGGAGGAAACGTATTTTCGTGAGTACATTGATGCCGAAGAAGTAAGCCACATACTTGGCTATGTAAGGGCTATCAGTGAAGAAGAATACGCTCTTATGAAGGATCAAGGTTATTCGAACACTTCTATTATAGGTAAAATCGGTATTGAACAAGTGGCTGAGGGATACTTAAGAGGTGTTGAGGGTATAAGAGAGGTATATCTGGATGACAACGGTGTGCTTCGCGAGTATTCGTATAAGGAGCCTATACCGGGAAATGATGTATACCTGACGATAGATTATGCTTTTCAGCAAAAATGTGTGCAGATTCTTGAAGAAGGTATTGCTGAAATTAAGGCTATGAAGGATGATGTCAAGAATTTCGGTGATGCCGAGGCGGGTTCGATAGTTGTACTTAATATCAAATCGGGCGAGACTATTGCTATGGCAAATTATCCCAATTATGACAACAGTATATTTTTGAAACCGTCGTCTGATAAAGACGCGCAGCAGGCGATTTCCGGATTGTTTACTGACCCTACATCGCCGAGCTTGAACAGAGCAACGCAAGGTTTATATCCTGTTGGTTCTACTTTTAAACCTTTGACAGCCATTGCGGCAATGGAGTCGGGAAAAACAAATGTTTATCGTGAGATTAAATGTAACGGTTTTCTTATGATTAACAATCACTCTCATGCTTGCATGGGTTATCACAGTAATATTGCTCTGAAAACTGCGATTGCTAAGTCTTGTAATGTTTATTTTCAGCAAATCGGCGTTGAGACTGGTGTGGAAACGATTGATTATTGGGCAAAACAATTCGGCTTGGGCGAGAAAACAGGCATAGAAATTAATGAATATGCCGGTTATAGAAGTAACGAAGAAACGATGAAAATTAAAGAAACAGACATATATCACAAATGGACTGATTCTGATACTGCACAGACGGCAATCGGTCAGTTGTATACGCTTTTTACGCCTTTGCAGCTTGCTCGTTATACTTCTGCACTCGGTAATGGTGGTTATTTGAATACACCGTATCTTATTGGCAGTGTTAAAACATCAAGCGGTAAAGTAGTTCTTGATAATTCAAATAAAAACGAAAATTCCACAAAGCTTGAAGTTTCTCAATACATTCTTGACAGTGTTAAAGAAGGTATGATAGAGATGGCGAAGGGTAGCGAAGAGGCGAAAAGTGCTTTTTCTGCGTTTCCTGCCGGCTTTGTGGCAGCAAAAACTGGAACACCTGAGACGGGTCTTGAGGCTTTCGGACAAAGCTCGCACTCTGTTCTTATTTGTTATGCTCCTGTAAACGATCCTGAAATAGCTGTTTCTGTTGTAGTGGAACATGGTGCAAGAGGTGCAAATTCACTTGCTCTTGCAGGCAGAGTTTTTGAAGCGTATTTTTACGGAAAAACACTTGAAGAGAACAGCTTTCCTATGAAAACTGCTCAAAATCTTGAAAATATTGTTTTAAGAAAATTAGGTGTTTGATTCTTTTTAATTCTGCTCAATCCAACGATTTGCAAGCTCTAACATACGCTTATCGGTGTTTTTGTTGAGTAATCTTATTGCTTCTTGATATGGTACAAGCCACCAATTGAGCACTTCTTCTTCTTGAATTTTTATATTTGGTATGTCGCTTTGCGGAAATCCTGCGACAAAATATACTGCTGTTTTATGCAAAAGTGGTTTTCTGCCGTTTGAAAGCTGTTCGCCGGGAGCGGCATAGCCGAAGCTGTGACGGAATTTTGTATATATATGTGGCTTGAGTCCTGTTTCTTCAAATACTTCTCTTGTGGCTGTGTCTAATTCTGACTCGTTATTTTCTGCGTGACCTTTCGGAAAACCTATATGACCTGAAAGATTCTTGATTAATATATATTTTATCACGCCGCCGTCATTACAATATGTAACTGCGCCGCAAAGTTTCTCAAATGCGTAGGGGAGCTGTTTTTCGTCTTCTCCCGAGGCTAACCAATTTTTGATTTTTTTCATAAGTGGACCGCAAGCATTGGGATTTAAAAAGAGTTGATCTGCAGGAATTTCGTCGAGAAGTTCAATTTTTTTTGAATTTTCTTGAGGTAATTTGCCTAAACATACGCACTCGGTGTAATACAGCTTGCCGTATGAGGTGGTGCGACCAAGCTTCCCGACTTTGCCGTAGCCTGTGGATAGTGAATATGTGGCTACTTCGTAAACTCTGCCGGCTACGATGCCTGCTTTATTGTATAATTCGCGTCTGACCGTTAACTCGGGTGCTTCTGAGCGTTTTATCATACCGCTTATCATCATATATCCTGAGGGGTATTCGGATTTCAAGAAAAGCCACTTGTCCTGAAATTTGACCGCAGTGGTAATGTAATTGACCTCATGTGTTAATTCTGAATCTTTATAAATTGTACAAAAGGTATTTGTTACATTTGCCATTGTTTCAACGAAGCCTCCCATAATATCGTATACACAGTAGTATGATAACATTTTTTGGCAGGTTTTTAAAGGGGGAATTTTGTCGATTAATTTTCTATTTGTGATTTTACCTTTTCGTGATACAATACTATACGAAAATTTTTTAGCAAGGAGCCACGAAAATGCGCCCAAGAAACAAAAAACATTTAGAAGAACGATTTGAAAAATGCAGCAATATTGTAATAGCTGATCCGGCAGATTTAAAAGGAAAGTGGAGGAGCGTGTTTGTTTCCGAAGAGGGGAAAGTGTCGCCGCTTCACTTGGAAATAGGCTGCGGAAAAGGTGCGTTCGTTACCGGAATGGCGCAGAAAAATCCTGATGTATCGTTCATAGCGATGGAGTGTGTGAAAAACGTAATCGTAACGGCTATGGAGAAAACAGAGGCGTTGGGCTATAAAAATATAATTTTTATAAATAATAACGCTGATTTTCTGTGCGACTACTTTGAAGAGGGTGAGGTTGACAAGATTTATTTGAATTTCAGCGACCCGTGGCCGAGAAATAAACATGCGAAGTATCGTCTTACTCACGAAAATTACCTTAAAAGATATGAGAAGATTCTCGCACCCAACGGATGTATTGTTCAAAAAACAGACAACAGAGGTTTGTTTGATTATTCTGTTGAAAGTTTTACGGAAAATGGCTGGCGTCTTGAGAATGTTACGTACAATCTTCACAGTGACGAAACGCCTGCGGAAATCTTAGCGGCAAATGTTATAACAGAATATGAAAACAGATTTATGGAGCTTGGACAACCGATACATAGATTAGAGGCGTATTTGCCACAGAGGTAAAAGTTTGTAAATCAAAACAAACCGTGCTATAATAAGCAGAAACATAAAGGAGGAATTTTATGTCAAAACCTACGTATTATATAACAACACCGATTTATTACCCCAGCGATAATTTGCATATAGGTCACTCATATACAACAGTGGCAGCAGACGCAGAGGCAAGATATAGAAGACTTAAAGGCTATGACGTTATGTTCTTAACAGGTACAGACGAGCATGGACTTAAAATTCAAAGAAAAGCAGAAGCAAAAGGCGTTACGCCTCAGCAATATGTTGACGAGATAGTAGCCGGCATCAAAGAATTATGGAAAATTATGAACATTTCCAATGACAGATTCATTCGTACAACGGACGACTATCATGTTGAGGCAGTACAAAAGATTTTCAAGCAGCTCTATGATCAAGGCGATATTTATAAGAGTAGCTATGAGGGTTGGTATTGTACACCTTGTGAGTCTTTCTGGACAGAAACACAGCTCAAAGACGGCAAATGCCCCGACTGCGGCAGACCTGTAGAGAATGCAAAAGAAGAAAGCTATTTCTTCAGACTTTCAAAATACCAAGACAGACTTATAGAATATATAGAAAGTCATCCTGATTTTATTCAGCCTGTATCGCGTAAGAACGAGATGCTCAATAACTTCCTTCGTCCGGGACTTGAGGATTTGTGTGTATCGAGAACGACTTTTGACTGGGGTATTCCCGTAACATTCGATGATAAGCACGTTGTTTATGTATGGGTAGATGCGCTTTCAAACTATATTACAGCAATGGGTTACGGCAGCGATGACGAGGCTGATTACAAGAAATACTGGCCTGCACAAGTTCACCTTGTAGGTAAAGAGATTGTGAGATTCCACACAATTATCTGGCCGGCAATTCTTATGGCGCTTGATTTGCCGCTTCCTGAACAAGTTTACGGCCATGGCTGGCTCTTGATTGATGGCGGTAAAATGTCAAAATCAGTCGGAAATGTTGTTGACCCCGTTAAACTCGTTGATATGTACGGCGCTGATGCCATCAGATACTTCCTTTTGAGAGAAGTACCTTTCGGCTCTGACGGACAATTTACACACGAGGCACTCATTAACCGTATAAATGCAGACCTTGCAAACGACCTTGGTAATCTCGTATCAAGAACAGTTTCAATGCAGATTAAATACTTCGGCGGCAAAATGCCCGCGGCAGAAGACAGAGCTGAATTTGGCCCTGTTGATGACATTAAGGCTTTGACAGCAGGTAATACAAAGCGTGTTGACGAGCTTATGGATGCTCTCCAATTCCCGACAGCTTTGACAGAAATTTGGAAGGGCATTTCTCGTATGAACAAATACATTGACGAGACAGCTCCTTGGGTACTTGCTAAGAGTGAAGATCCTGAGGATAAGAAACGTCTTGCCGGCGTTATGTACACTCTTCTCGAAGGCTTGAGAATTGCATCAATTCTTATTGAACCTTTCATGCCTGAGACACCCAAGAAAATTCAAGCGCAACTCGGTCTTGCTGGCAACGCTGATATTCTCAAATGGGAAAATGCCGGTGAGTGGGGATTATATCCTGACGGCACAGAGGTTTCAAAGGGCGAAGTTCTCTTCCCGAGAATTGATATTAAATAAGAGAATAATATGAAAAGATTAACGAAAATTATTTTGTCTATTATGATTGCCGTTTGCACATTGCTTTTAGCTGCATGTGCAGGCGGCAATTTGCCTAATAATACAGCAGTACCAACCGACCAACTTTCCGAAGAAACAAAAACAACGCCAAACCCGAATTCGACGCAAAAACCTTCGGATGACGCAAAACTGCCGGTGAGCAAGGCGTTTGACAATGTGCCGAGCGGGGCGCAAAAGTGGATTGACAAGGTGCAAAACCCGTCGGGCGTTTTGATGTCGTATGCGGAAATTCAGGCGATGAACAAGCAAATGCGTGGTAAGTGCTCTGCTTTGGTGGATATAGAAAATCACAAAATGACTATGAGTGCGGCTGAAGTCAAATCGCTCATAGAGGCGTCTAAGGGTCCGAGTTTGCCAAAATATGACGAAAATGGCAATTCTATATCGCAAGATGTTTTTAGTGAGATTAAAAACAACAGAAACATCGGTGCTTTATCGGGTACTGTAACTCTTAAGCGTGCTGTTACTGTGCAGCGTACTGATATAAGAGCTTTGCCTACCGAAATTGAGTTCTATAACAACTCTAACAAGCAAGACCATGACAGAATGCAAGAGTCTGAACTCGCTGCGGCAAGTGCTGTGCTTATTTTGCACACAAGCCTTGACGGAAAGTTTTATTTCATACAATCTTATTATTACACCGGTTGGGTTGATGCCGCAAATTTAGCGATAGCAACCGATGCAACACAAGCTGATTGGACAACTTATGCAAAACTTTTGAATATGTCCGAAAATGTCACAGCGAACATGAATTTCGTAGTCATTACGGACTCGCAGCTCACCGTAAACGGCATTAAACTCGATATGGGCACGGCACTTCCGCTGGCAAGTGCGCAAAATCAACCGGGCAACGATGTATACCGAGTTGTTTTGCCTAATTCAAACACAGCCCGAGAACTCGTTTGTTTGGAGTTTGACATTCCTGTGAAATCAGCCTGCGTAGGCTACGCCGAATATAATTTGCGTAATTTCTACATACAAGCCTTCAAGTATGTGGGCACACCGTACGGCTGGGGCGGCATGCACGACAACGTCGACTGCTCAAGCTACGTGCTCAGCGTGTTCAAAACATTCGGTTTTGTATTCCCACGCAACACAAGTCAGCAAAATAAAACTGTCGGCACCGCCACTAATGTAGATGGATTTTCTGTTACGGAAAAGGTGTCGCTATTATCTGCTGCAGACGCACCGGTAGTGATTTACATTTCCGGCCATGCAATGATTTATTTGGGAAATATCAACAATACTCATTATATCATCCACGCACCCGGCGGCCGTGTCGTGTGCGAAGAATCTTACGGCGGATTATCGTCAGTAATTCGAATTTGCGAAGTGGGATAAATTAATATTAATTAAGTAAAGTTTGATTTGAGCTGCTTGATGAGCATATCGTGTTTCACCTGATATGCCTTTAACATGTATGTATAGTAATCGATACTGTCAGCATCCGTAACATTATTAAAGTTACAACGCGCAGTATCGATTTCTTTTTTTACATCATCAATCTCGCGCATAAGCTCGTCTAAATCCTTTTGATTTCGTTTTGCGTCACCGTACTGCGCTTTGCGCAAATTGAAACGTTCTAACAAATTCATACTTTGTCACCTCATGATAAATATATGAAAAAGTGCTTGCGAAAATGCCTGGTGTAACTCCGCTTTTGTTGAAAGCAGTGCGCTTTTGTGTTAATATATGGGCGATATAATAGCTTCGGAGGCTAACTGAAATGTCAAATGAAATACCAAAAAATAACATAAATAAACAAAATCCGTTTTTGAGCATAGTAATGCCTGTATATAGGGTAGAAAAAGTCTTAGAGGCGGCAGTTGAGGATGTGCTTAATCAAACATTCACCGATTTTGAGCTCATACTTGTCGACGATTGCTCTCCTGACGGCAGCGGCGCTTTGTGCGACGAGCTGGCAAAGAAAGATTCGAGAATTACAACGATTCATTTACCTCAAAACGGTGGCGCGAGTAATGCCAGAAATCAAGGTATACAAATATCACAAGGAGAATATATACTTTTTTTGGACGGCGATGATAAATTTGACAGCGATATGCTTGAAAAAACTGTAAAAGTTGCAAAAGAAACATCAGCAGATGCAGTTATGTTCGGTTTATTAGAAGAACATTATGATGCAAAAGGCGACCTTAGAAATACCGTACTCGTTTGTCCAAAAAGAGAATCTCTCAAAAACGAAAAAGAACTCAGAGCGTATGTCATAGAGATGGAGAAAACAAATCTTTATGGTTATTCCACAAATAAACTGTATAAATCAGAAATAATTAAGAAAAATAATGTACAGTTTATAATAATGAAGTTTAACGAAGATATAATATTCAATATCGACTTTTTCAACCATGCACAAACATTAGAAGTCATAGATTTTGCCCCATATCACTATTTGAAAAGAGTTGACAGTAGTACAACAAGCAGATTTATACCCACATATTATGACGACATAATGTTAAAAATAAAAAGGCTGTATGAGCAATTCGAAAGTTGGGATATGCTCACAGACGACATACTCACAGTCATTGCACAAAGATATGTGCGATATGTATTTTCTGCATTGGAACGCAATAATGACAAAAGAGCTAATATGAAAGGCAAACAACGAAAAGCCTTTTTGCAAGAAATTTATAAGACTGACCTGTACGGAAAGCTTTCTCCCTATATGACTTGGGGCGGCGTTTCGGGTATTATGGCGAAAAGTCTCAAAAATAAAAGAACGACTACTTGTTTAGCAATTGCTAAACTGATTAAAATAATAAAAAAAGTAAGCCCGGGCTTGTTTTTGAAAATCAGCTGATTAAATGAAATTTGTTAAAAGAGGTAAAAAATGGCAAATAAAAAAACTTTAACACCCGATAAATATTTATCAGACAAAAAGCAGGATATAATCAATCTTGCAGAATATTTGTTTAAAGACGGATACGAAGAAGTTTCGGTGCTTGCCGTAAATTCTACGGGCAAAAGATACAGTATTTCAAAAGCCGGTATGAATGTTGCGGATGATTCGTTGCTTTGTGCAAGAGGCTTTGTTATAAGAGTAATCAAAGGCGAGAAATGGGCAGAGCATTCTTGCAACAGCATAAATTCTGCCGATTGTGAAGCAATCGGCGCACAGCTTAGAGATAATATGCAATCAAGCACAAATGTTATGGCGTGCGACCGACTTTCCGTAGAGAAAGACGAGAAGGATACCGCAAACTTCACGGAGTATGTGCTGCACCCTGAGGAAATGGGTGACGAGGCAATATTGGCGTGCTTGGAGAAGGTGAGAAGCAAGACGCTTGCGTGTGACAGCAAGGTGATGGACTGTAATGTGTTTTGCAGCTATGCAGGTTCGGCGAAGCTTTTTGTGAAGAAAACGGCTGACAAGCTTGTACAAAAGGAGCAAAATTTGCTTTGGATGACGGGTGGCGTAAGTGTTATGGCGTCGCGTGGCGATGAAATAAAGGATTATTACAAGGGCTATTCGAATCTTGGCGGTGCGGAAGTTTTGGATGATATGGAGAATGATTGCGAAAGTATTGCGCAGAGTGTGGTGGCTTTGCTTGACAGTAATCAGATTGAGCCGGGTGAGTATGAGTGTATTTGCGCACCTGATGTGACGGGTATGATAGTGCATGAGGCTTTTGGTCACGGTGTTGAGATGGATATGTTTGTTAAAAATAGAGCTCTTGCGGAGGAGTATATAGGCAAATATGTGGCGTCTCCTTTAGTTACAATGCATGATGGAGCAACGGCGGCAGAACAAACAGCAACATATTATTTTGACGATGAGGGCGCGGATGGCCAAGATACAATCATAATAGAAAAGGGTATCTTAAAAAGAGGTATAAGCGATTTAAGAAGCGCATACCAAACTAAAACCGAGCCGACAGGCAATGGCAGACGCGAAAGCTACAAGAGAAAAGCGTATACACGAATGACGAACACTTTCTTTGAAGCGGGAAAAGATAAACCCGAGGATATGATTGCGTCAGTTAAATACGGATTTTTGCTTGAAAATGCCAGCAGCGGTATGGAGGATCCTAAAAACTGGGGCATACAATGCATGGTAAATATTGCTAAAGAGATAAAAGACGGTAAACTTACGGGTAAAATTTTCTCGCCCATCGTGTTGACAGGTTATGTGCCCGATTTGCTGAAGTCTATTACAATGGTGTCCGATGAAGTTGTTTTGGGTGGCGGCGGATATTGCGGCAAAGGATATAAAGAGTGGGTAAAGGTTTCCGACGGAGGCCCGTATATTAAAGCGAAAATTAGATTAGGCTGATTAAGGAGACCGCACACTATGATAAATAAAATTAAAACAATATTAGAAAAAAACAATATAAAGGCGTACAGAATCAATTGCACCGAAAGCAAATCTTTCGAGCTGTTTTTTGTGAAAAAAGAAACAGATATGGTGCGCAGTACAGATGTGACGGAGTATTCCGTGACGGTTTACAGAGATTTTTCGTTTAATAATACGGAAATGCGCGGCCACGCTACGGCTCTTTTGTTCCCTGATATGACAGATGAAGAAATTGCCAAGGCACTTAACAATGCGTATTACGCAGCGTCTTTTGTGAAAAACAAATATTATGATATACCGAAGCCGTGTGAAGCAAAGTCGGTTGAAAGCATAGATTATAATATTAAAGAAGAGGCGTTTAAACTTGCCGAAGCGTTGTTTTCTGCAGATGGTGAAGCGGGCAAGAGCTTTATTAATTCAGCTGAAATATTTGCTAAAAAGAGAATATCGAGAGTTGTTAACTCAAACGGTGTAGATGCGGAGTTTGTTAAATATAATTTCAACGGAGAATTTGTGACACAAGCAATTGCAAATGGGCAAGATGTGGAAATTCATACAGAATTTTCGTACAACGCTCCTGAGTATATGCAGTTAAAGGCAAAAGTGGAAGAAGCTCTTAAAACTGTATATGACAGGGCAGAAGCTGTAGGACCTGCGCCTGCAGGCAAATATGACATCATACTCACGGGAACAAATCTTGCTACGGTGCTTGAATATTATACTTCAAGAACGCAGGGTGCAATGATTTATGCAGGGTATTCATCATATAAAGAGGGGTGCTTTTTGCAAGGTGATGATAACGAAATCAAAGGCGAGCGTTTGAATTTGACATTAAAAGCTACACAACCGTACAGTGCAGAGGGTATTGCTATGACAGATAAAGTTTTAGCGCAAGACGGCATATTAAAAACTATACACTCAGGTGCCAGATTTGCGCATTATCTTGGTATTGAAGCGACGGGCGATTACAGTGCATTTGAATGTACTTGCGGCAGTGAAAGTTTTGAGGATATGAAAAAAGGTACTCTGTATATAGCTGTTTTCTCTGATTTTCAGATGGACTCCTTTACAGGACAATTCGGAGGGGAAATTCGTCTTGCTTATTTGGTAGATGAAAAAGACGGCAAGCCGTATGTTAAGAAATTTACGGGCGGTTCTGTTAACGGCAGTATTTTTGAGGCACAAAAAAATATGGTGTTCTCAAAAGAACGCTATAAAGATGATAGCTACGAAGGACCTTATGCTATAAAATTAAGTGATATAAGTGTTGCGGGAGAATGAGAAGCTCCTCGCTGATGCCTCGATTTTGTTTTTTTTCGTACCGGGATGGGTCTGAAAAGTACGAATTTTTTTATGAGTATAAATTAACGATGAATGGGGAGTAGAAATTAATTATTAAGAATTATTTGCAGTTGATAATTGTATTTTTAACAATCTTGCAAAACGTCGGATGTTTTGGTAAGATTAATAAGTATTTTTATCACTCACAGTGAGGTGCGAAGACAAATGAAAAAAAGTCAATTGATTACATTAATTATACTGTTTGTTGCAGTAAGTTTATTTATATGGATAGGAGCTTTAAGCGATAAGAGCGACGAGGTTCCGACCGGTAATGAAAATATAAATAAAAAACCGGTGGCTACGGCTACTGCTCCTGCTACAGGAAATAACACACCGGAGCCAAGTGCTACAGCAGCGCCTACAAATCCGCCCGTACAGGAAGTAGATCTTACACAGCTTGAGGGACTTAATACAAGCAAGCTCGATATTGCTTTTTCAAATGACACGAAGGACTTCATGAATAGTGAAACCAAGTCTGCTCTTGAGCAATGTACATATTTGCTTTCAAATCCCGGACAGGGAACCAATGACATCTATTTGTCATTTATGCTCCATTGGTCTGACGTCAACCCGAAAGTAGAGAAACTTCTCGATTTGGCAAAGAGTAAAAATATTAAGTTCAATTTCTATCTTTCTTCAATGTATCTCAACGAAGACGCAAATGTTGAGATTATAAAGAGAATATATAACGAAGGTCATACAATAGGCTCAAGAGGAGATAAATCCATAGACCAACTTGCTGTTTCAGCAAGCGCATTAAAAGATTCACTTGAAAGTATGGAGAAAAGACTCCAAGCTATAGTAGGAGACAGTGCGAAGATTAAATTCTATGCTCCCGATGAGATATCACAAAGAAATGCTAAACTTGCATCACTTATGGGATATACAGTTACTTTTAAACGCGGTAACTTCGTTACAGATGCCGGTTCACGTGACGAAATTTATAACGGTATACAATATGAGTCAAGTGACATATCTGATAAATTGGTTACGCAAGTAACAAGCTATGTAGAGTGGGCAATGTCACAAGGATACACATTCAAAGGATTTACGAAATAAAAAAGGAGAGTTCAATATGGTAAAAGCTGTTTTATCGGTTATAGGATGTGACCGCGTAGGTATTATTGCTGCGGTTTCAGGTTATTTTGCAAAAGTTAATGTGAATATATTGGATATAAGCCAAACAACAATGGACGAAATATTCACGATGGTAATGCTTGTAGATGTCAGCGGTGCTACAGAGAGTTTCAGCGAGCTTGCTGCGTACTTTAAAAAACTCGGTACGGAAATGGGTCTTCAAATGCAGCTTCAGCACGTAGACATATTTAACTCAATGCATAAAATTTAATAAGGCGGTGGAATAATGTTCATATCTGCAGATGAGATTGCTCAAACAATCAGAATGATACAGAAAGAGCATTTGGACATCCGTACAGTCACAATGGGTATAAGCTTACTCGATTGTGCTTCTGACGATATAGATGTTAAATGCCGTAAAATTTATGACAAGATAACCAAAAGAGCCGGTAATCTTGTAAAAACAGCGTGTGACATAGAAAACGAATACGGTATTCCGATAGTAAACAAGCGTATTTCCGTCACACCAATAGGATTGATATCGAATACAGATGTTGACGGCTGCGTGAAAATAGCCGAAACACTTGAAAAAGCTGCAAATGCTGTAGGAGTTAACTTTATAGGTGGTTTTTCGGCACTTGTACACAAAGGATATACCGAAAGTGAGAGAAAACTCATTGAATCAATACCATATGCACTTCACGCTACAACTAAAGTTTGCTCAAGCGTAAATGTAGGTACCACAAAGGCCGGTATTAATATGGATGCTGTGCGTGATATGGGTATTCTTATAAAAAAAGCGGCTGAGCTTTCTGCAGAAACAGGCGGCTCAGATTGTGCAAGACTTGTTGTTTTTGCAAATGCCCCGGAGGACAACCCGTTTATGGCAGGTGCGTTCCATGGTGTTGGTGAGCCTGAATGTGTTATTAATGTAGGCGTTAGCGGTCCGGGTGTTGTAAAATGTGCGATAGATAATGTAAAAAACAGTGACTTTTCGGTTCTTGCAGAGACAATAAAGAAGACTGCCTTCAAGATAACAAGAATGGGTCAGCTTGTGGCTAAAGAAGCAAGCGATAGATTGGGAGTGCCGTTTGGCATAGTAGACCTTTCGTTAGCACCTACACCTGCGGTGGGCGACAGCGTAGCGAGAATTTTAGAAGGAATGGGACTCGAACATTGCGGAGGCCCGGGTACAACAGCTGCGTTGGCACTTCTTAATGATGCGGTGAAGAAGGGTGGCGTTATGGCTTCATCTCACGTGGGCGGCTTGAGCGGTGCGTTCATTCCTGTAAGTGAAGATGAGGGTATGATAGAGGCTGTCAGAAACGGAGCTCTTTGCATTGAAAAGTTAGAGGCTATGACTTGTGTTTGCTCTGTGGGACTTGATATGATAGTTGTACCGGGAAGCACGGATGCAGCGACAATTTCCGCAATAATAGCTGACGAAGCGGCAATAGGCATGGTTAATACAAAGACGACGGCTGTGAGAATTATACCTGCACCGGGTAAAGTTGTAGGTGATACGGTAGAGTTTGGCGGTTTGTTGGGAAGCGGTCCGGTAATGGCAGTAAGGCAATATGATTGTAGCAACTTTATAAACCGAGGCGGTAGAATACCGGCACCGTTATTCAGTTTAAAAAATTAAAAACGTTTGCTTTTGAAGAGAATAGGTGGTATACTCCAATCAAGGCAATAAATAAAAGAGAAACGGAGGTACTGCCATGAACTCTCATGGTGCGGACGGTGTTACCGAAAAAGTAACCGAAAGTAAAGTTGTAAAAAAGAAAAAAGAAATGACCGATGCTGATTTACAAAAGAAATCAGTTAAGTTGGTTGTTATGCATTTAAAGAAAAAGGTTGATCCCGATGCGGCAGGTATTGACCGTGTACTCACTTGGCTTGGAGATATGGAGGAGCTTCTTGAACAAGAGGGCTTTGACAGAGTTGTTTATATGAATATGAGAAAACAGTTATACGAAGCTATTGAGTGGGTCTTTGATGTGGATTTGCGACATAAATTGCGCAATTCTTGGTACAGCTACGGTAAAGCAATGGATAAAAAAGTTCCGCGCAACTGATGTGCGGATAGTGTACATTCCCTAAAATCCCGTGCTGTGAAGTGGCACGGGATTTTTATATTATAAGAGCGAGAGGTAAAAAGATGCGCACAGGAATTTTCGGCGGTACATTTGATCCTATACACAACGGGCATTTGTTATCGGCTGCAGCAATTAAAGATGTTTTGAAGCTTGATAAGATAGTTTTCATTCCAACCGGTGAGCCTCCGCACAAAGTGGCAAGAAGAGTTACTCCTTCGGAGGACAGGCTGGCTATGGTGAAGCTTGCTGTTGAGGACAACGAAAATTTTGAGGTAAGTGACATTGAGTGCAGGAGAAATAATTATACCTATACTTATGATACTCTTAAAGAATTAAATGAAAAAGCTCAGCCTGATGAAGAGTTTTTTATGATAATAGGAGCAGATACTCTTGCAGATGTTTTTAATTGGTACAGAAGTGAGGATGTTTTTAAAATGTGCTCTTTCGTAGCAATGAAGCGCCCTGGTTCCGACAACGAGATATATGAGAATAATCTAAAAAGAGCACGTGCGGCAGGCGCTGTAGTTCATACAGCAGAGATACCGCAGTTTGATATATCTTCTACAAAAATCCGTGAAGCAATATCAAAAAATGAAGATTTAAGTGAATATGTACCAACGGCTGTTGCAGAGTATATAAAAGCTAATAATTTGTATCATCCGGGAAAGATGACATTTGAGGAGATATGCAAAGATCTCAAAAAGTTGCTTAGTGACAAAAGATATTACCATTGCGTGTGTGTTGCTGCGGAGTGTGTGAGATTGGCGGAAATTTTCGGAGCAGATGCTGAAAAATGTCGCTTGGCAGGTATTTTACATGATTGCGCAAAGGAGTTGACTCAGAAGCAATATTTTTGGATAGGATTAAAACCTGATTGTGAAGATGATTTTGATGGTAAACAGGTATTGCTACATGCCGAAGCAGGTGCTATACTTGCGAAAGAACGCTATGGTGTTTGTGACAGCGAGGTTCTTGAGGCGATAAGATGTCATATTACCGGCAAGCCACAGATGAGCTTAATATCACAAGTGCTTTTTTTAGCAGACTATACATCTTCTGACAGGGAAGGCACTACACACGATGATGTGAGAGAAAAAATCGCAGAAGGTAAAATTTATGAGGCAATGTTAGAAGAATGTGATGCGACTTTGATATATAATATTAAAAGAGATATGCTTCAATTGTGTACTCAAACGGTAAGAACGAGAAATTGGATTGTAAGTAAAATTAAGGAGAAGAAGTAAAATGACATTAGAAGAAAGCAAAAAACTTGCGGAAGATATAGTTAAAGCTCTTGAAGACAGAAAGGCTAAAAATATAGAAATCATTCAGTCTCCCAGACTTGAGGCGGTTACTGATTATTTCGTAATATGCAGCGGTACATCATCTACACATTTGCGTGGTATTGCTGACTTGGTAGAAGAGAGACTCGAGGAAAAAGGACTTAATTGCGCACATCTTGAAGGATATGACACGGCAAGTTGGATTTTGATGGATTACCTTGATGTGGTTGTTCACATATTCTTGGAATCAGAAAGAGAATTCTATAACATTGAAAGATTGTGGAAAGACGGTAGATAATTATGTTTGAGATATTCATGACAGATACTCAAGGCAAGCTCGTTATGCTTAATGAGCCGCAGCCGGGATGTTGGATTAATATGCTTGATCCGACTAAAGACGAAATAGAACAAATCAGTAAACTCGCACAAGCCGATGTAGATTTACTTACTGCGGCTTTGGACGAGGAAGAGCGTCCGCGTATTGAATCAGAAGACGGCTGTACTCTTGTACTTACAGATATACCTGTAGTGGAGTCTACCACTGACAGTTCGTACAGTTTTATGTTTTCTACAATGCCTATGGGTATTGTTGTATGCAAAGAGTGCGTAATCACTGTGTGCTTGAAAAAGAGCCAGTTGATTAAGGATTTTTTGGATAATAGAGTAAAGACTTTCGCGACATATAAGAAAAATCGCTTTATACTGCAACTGATGTACAGAAATGCAAAATACTACTTGCAGTATTTGCGTCAAATTGAAAAAATCAGCCACAATATAGAAAATGAAGTACACAAGTCAATGAAGAATAAAGAGCTCATTTTGCTCTTGTCGTTAGAAAAATCTTTGGTGTACTTTTCAACATCATTGAAATCTAACCAAATTGTACTGGAAAAACTTCTTAAGTACAACTATACCAATCTCAGTATCAGGAAATACGAAGATGACGAGGACTTACTTGAAGATGTTATTATAGAAAACAAACAGGCTATTGAAATGGCTTATATCTACAGCAACATTTTAAGTGGCACAATGGATGCCTTTTCGTCTATTATTTCAAACAATCAAAATAATGTCATGAAATTGCTCGCGGCAATAACGATTGTAATGGCCATACCGACTATGGTTTCCGGCTTCTTCGGTATGAATGTGCCTTTGCCGCTTGCCGGTTTAGCGTGGGCATTCTACCTAATTTTAGGTGGCACAGCATTGCTTTGCTTAATTGTATTAATAATATTATATAAAAAGAAGATGTTTTAATTATGAGTAAATTATTTAATAATATTGAATCGGTTATTTTTGACTTTGACGGCGTTATAGCCGATACGGGAAAAGATATTGTTGCCTCTGTGCAAGCAACACAGAAACATTACAACTTACCTGAGCTTGATTACACTACCATTATGTCATATGTAGGTCATGGTGCGAAATATCTCATTGACTGTTCGATGAAGCAACTTTCTCAAGATGATTGCGCCGAAGCTCTCAAGTGGTATAAAGATTATTATAAAAACCACCCCTGCGATAAAACAAGTCTTTATGACGGTTTTGAAAATGTTGTTGCACAACTTGCAGAACGTGGCATCTCAATGAGCATAGTATCCAACAAACCCGAAGCAATTACTCTCCTTGTTGTAGAGCAATTAGGCATTGCGAAATATTTCACAAAAATCATAGGACCCGAATCAGTTTCTAAAATGAAACCCGACCCGGAGGGACTTCTTTTGTGTCTTGACGCAATGGGGGCTTCTGCCGAAAACTCCATAATGGTAGGTGACTCTTTTACAGACATTCAGGCAGGAAAAGCTGCCGGTATGCACACATGTGCCATTCTGTATGGATACGGCGATAAAGATAAATTAAAAGCGGAGAACGCCGATTACAGCGCCTCCGCCACAAATGAAATTATCAATTTTTAATAAATCCGAATTAGTTCATTTCTTTAAAAGCTGTATAATCTTCAATTTCAGAATCATATGATGTTTTGCACAGCTTGCCATTCTCATTAACTACATAAATACCATCTTTGCTGATGTTAATGCCCTTAGTCGACGATATCTCAACGCCGACTTTTTTTGTCGTGCCTGAGAGTAATTCAGTTGCGTTTGCCGTGTACACCTGACCATCAGCATAATAGAATATCATATCATTATACACATTTATGCTCTGCGCTTTAACATCTGACAAAGTATCTCTCGCATTGTTGCCATCGACCATATACCTGCAAATACCATTCTCACTAACCGTATATATCCAGTCCTTATCTATTGCAAACGAAACAACATTGTCGCTGACAGTAAGTACCTCTTTGGGTGCCGGCTCAGGTGTAGCTGTAGCCGTAGCTGCTGTTGCAGTGGGAGTAGCCGTCGCATTTCCGTCGGAAAGTTGGTCGCTCGTTTCTACTGTAGACGCCATTGAGTAAATTTTATTGTCATCGCTCAACGCGAATATTGTACCGTAATAAAGCACAAAATCTTTATATGAATTTTCAGAGCTCAAAACTTCGGTAGTCTTTTTTATAATATCTGTTTTAGCGATAACGCCCTCTGAATTTAAGTGATAAACATATTCGCCACTTACATCAATTGTAACGTATGAGCCGTCAAGAAAAACATTCTCTGAAAAAAGTTTCTCATCTACGACACCGTCGCTTCCTGTATAATCATAATAATAGCAAATCTTGCCGTCTCCGTTTATATAGAAAACATAATAAGGCAAAATTGAAGTTTTTCCGGCATAAGTAACATAATCAGTTACTACATTTAAACAAGATGCGTCAGTTTTAATAAGATCTTTGGTCACATTGTTTTCGGTAACATAAATGTGCTTATCTCCGTTATTATCAGCAGAAATAAAATATTCGCGATTGTCAATAAGAACTACATTGGCATCGTTCGTGATATTTCCGTAAATATTGCCTATGTCTGATAGGGTAGGTTCCTTTGTCGGAGAAGCAGAGCTTGGACTCTGTGATTGATTGGGAACGATCGGGTTAACTGTATCATCTGCAAAATGATCATAAATAACAAAACCCATAATACCTAATATTATAGCGGTAAAAACAATTGTAATGATATCCATTACTTGCAATTTGTACTTTGGCTTTTTCTTGTTTTTAGCATTTTCGTTTTTTTCATTATTATTTGCCATATTTCCACCTCATAAAAGAATATATAAAGAATACACTTCTTTGCGTTCAATGTCAAACTTTCTTGAGAATTTTATAGCGGTTGACTTGGGAATTTTATATTCGTTGACAGCTTTGTGAATTTTCTCCCACAAAAAGCCGGGATTTGTAGAGAAAAACTCTCTAGAAGTCGTTTGAAGTTGCATTAAAGAGGCTTGAAGTAGTGTTTTCTCACAAAAAATGCCTGTTTTGGGGAGAAACATTTCTCTTTTCTCCCACAAAAACGCATTTATTGTGAAGAAATTTTTCTGCGCAACAAGTCAACAAAAAATCGTTGACAATTTTTCGGGGTAAAAAGTACGAAAATCGCGTACGGTGGACTCCGCAGTGAGCTTGTATTGAAATTTTCGTCCCTTTTGGTAGTAAAAAAGTACGAAAATTCCAACAACACAAACCATCTTGTTTCAACTACTTACTAAAAGCACAGAGTTTCTACGCTTTTTTATATTTCACAGGGAGTTTTGCAAGGATTATTTTTTAAATCATGAAAAATATGATAGAATATATTATATTCTGACAGAAGGCAGGTATTTTTGTGAAAAAGAAAATAATAAATATAATATTGTTAATATCAGGTTCGTTTGTGGCAGCAGCAGGATTAAATTTATTCTTGGAACCAAAAGGAATTGCGCCCGGAGGCTTGTCAGGTATTGCTGTAATAATTTCTCATCTTGCCGGCGGGGGATTACCGATAGGTTTGTTGACTTTTATATTTAATATTCCCTTATTTATCCCCGGATATAAATATATAGGAAAGGAATTTATTTTAAAAAGCATTGTAGGTACGGTTGCTTTTTCGATTGCCGTTGATGTTACGGCAGGTTTGTCAGGAAAGTTGAATGGAGAAGATGTGCTATTATATGCTATTTGCGGAGGTGCCGCAATAGGTTTCGGCTTCGGAATGATTTTCCGTGGCGGGGCGAGTACCGGCGGTACTGATATTGCAGCGCGATTGCTGCAACGGAAAATCAGTCTCCTCACTATAGGACAAGCAGTATTGTGGTTTGATATTATATTTTTAATAATAGTCGCTATTGTATATAAATCATTTGAGTCGGCACTGTATACAGGAGTGGCAGTATTCGTTTCGTCCAAGGTAGTAGACTTTGTAGAAGCAGGAATTAATTATTCTAAAGAAATATCTGTATTTACCGATAAACCTACGGAAATTGCAGACGAAATAATGCATAAATTGGATAGAGGTGTGACAAAACTAGAAGCGGAAGGCATGTATACGGGAAATAAGAGATTTATGTTAATATGCGTAGTATATAACAGACAAGTGTCTGATGTAAGACGAATTGTAGATAAATACGATCCTGGAGCTTTTGTAACAGTAAAAGAAGTCAGAGAAACAAAAGGACTGTGGGATTGATGAAAGTTTTGTTAACAATTTGATAATAATTTAGAGAAGAATTATTCACAAAATAATTGTATTATGTACGAGTCGGGGGCAATTGAAGGCGTTCTCTTTTCTTTAACCGATTGTGAATCTCTCCCCTAATAATTCACAGATGAGCGCTTCGTTGCTTCCTTCTTTTTTTTATTTTTTATCACTATTTTGTTCACAAAAAGTTTATATTTAAAACCCTGTAAAAGTTAAAAAAAAGCTTGCCAATGTTATACATAAGAGGTATAATTTGTCTGTTGCGACTTGACAGACTGAGAAGCAGGAGATTGCTGCCCCACGTTTGATCGCGTGAATGGCAGGTAACTCATGTGGAGAATGTCCGATTCGTGAAACCGGGCGACAAGTCATGCACTTGAATATTGTATCATGTTGTATGTAAAGTGTTTATCTATGCCCAGGTTGAAATCCTTCAAGAGAAGGATATTTCAATTTGGTTTTTTTATTGAGATGAACATGAAACACACGACGGGGTGACAAGAAAACGGGTGCGAGCTGTTATACGTAACGAAAAACATCTAATTAAAAGAAAGAGGTTTCAAAAGTATGGCAAACAAACAAAAGATCAGAATCAAATTGAAAGCTTATGATTTCCAATTGTTGGATCAGGCAGCTCAAAAGATCGTTGACACAGCTAAGCGTACAGACGCAGTAGTTTCAGGACCTATTCCGCTGCCCACAGAGAAGGAAATCGTTACTATCCTCAGAGCTCCTCATAAATATAAGGACTCAAGAGAACAGTTCGAGATGAGAACACATAAGAGATTAATCGACATCCTTATGCCTTCTCCGAAAACAGTAGATGCATTGATGCGCCTTGATCTTCCCGCAGGCGTTGATATAGAAATCAAAGTTAAACAATAATGCTGATCGCATTACCCTGGTTTCTTAAATATTGATGAGAAACCGGTCACGTTCCCGAAGGGGGAACCAATAACCAATTAGGAGGTAAAGCTTAAAAATGAAGAATTTTATTTTAGGAACAAAAGTCGGTATGACCCAGATTTTTGACGAAGACGGCAAATGTACGCCGGTTACTGTTGTTCTTGCAGGTCCCTGCACTGTTGTACAGAAGAAGACACAGGAAACTGACAGCTACTGCGCAGTTAAGCTTGCTTATGGGGAAGTTGATAAGAAGAAGCTTAACAAACCCGAAAAAGGCGTTTTCGACAAATTGGAAATGGGTGGCTTCAAACACCTTAAAGAATTTAAACCTGAGGATGTTGAAGCATTTGAAATCGGTCAAACAATCAATGTTGCCGATATGTTTAAAGATGGCGATAGCATAGATGTAAGCGGTACATCTAAAGGTAAAGGCTATCAGGGTGCTATCAAGAGACACGGCCAAAAGATTGGACCGAAGACACACGGTTCTAAGTATCACAGAGGCGTAGGTTCTATGGGTGCCAACACTGATCCGGGCAAGGTTTTCAAGGGAAAGAAAATGCCTGGTCATATGGGTTCAGAAAGAGTCACTGTTCAGAATCTTACAGTAGTTAAAGTTGACGGCGAGAGGAATCTTCTTCTTGTCAAAGGCGCAATTCCGGGACCTAAGGGCGGATTGCTTGAGATCAGAGAATCTGTTAAAGCTTGACGCAGGAGGAGGAAGAAATTATGCCAAAAGTTAATGTATTAAACATGCAAGGTAAAGTAGTCGAGGAAATCGAGCTCGACAGCAATATATTCGGAGTTGAAGTTAACACACACTGCATGCACATGGCAGTTGTTAACAACTTGGCTAACAAACGTCAAGGAACACACTCCACTTTGGTAAAAAGCGAAGTAAGCGGCGGCGGTAAGAAACCTTACAGACAAAAGGGTACAGGCCGTGCAAGACAGGGAAGCACAAGATCTGCACAGTGGATTCACGGCGGTATCGTGTTCGGACCTAAGCCCAGAGATTACAGCTACACAATCCCTAAGAAAGTAAAGAGACTTGCTCTTAAATCATCTCTTACAAGCAAAGCTAATGACAACGATATCATCGTACTTGAAAAGCTCAGCTTTGATGAGATCAAAACAAAGAACATGGTTAACGTACTCAAAAACATTGGTGTAGACAGCACAGCACTTGTTGTAATTCCTGAGAAGGATATTAACGTTGTTAAATCAGCAAGTAACATTAAGGGCGTTGATACAGCTTACGTTAACACAATCAATGTATACGATATATTGAACCACAACAAATTTATCGTAACAAAAGACGCTTTAAGCAAAATCTCGGAGGTGTACGCATAATGAACGAATTTGATATTATAGTTCGTCCCCATATAACAGAAAAAAGTACATCAGCAGTTGCAGAAGGTAAATATACTTTCGTTGTAGATATAAACGCTACTAAAGTTGATGTTAAAAAAGCAATTGAGAAGATTTTCGACGTTAAAGTTTTGTCAGTTAACACAATGCGTTACGACGGCAAAAAGAGAAGCCGTAGACAGGCATCAGGTATGGCAGTTGGCTATACAGCAAAATGGAAAAAGGCAATTGTTAAGATTGACCTCGATCCTAAGCCCGTTGAATATACGGTAAACGGCGAGAAGAAGACAAAGAAGTACAAGAATTCAATCGAAGACTTCGGCTTCGCTCAGTAATAGGAGGACAGGAAAATGGCTATAAAAAAGTATAATCCGACAACCCCTTCAAGAAGAACGATGACAGTGTCAGCTTTCGAGGAAATTACAGGTAAGAGCGAAATCAAATCATTGATGGCTCCTGTAAAGAAAAATTCAGGAAGAAACTCATATGGTAGAATCACTGTTCGTCATCGCGGAGGCGGAGTTAAAAGACAATTCAGAATGATCGACTTCAAGAGAGAGAAAGACGGTATCCCCGCAAAGGTTGTTTCAATCGAGTACGATCCTAACAGATCAGCAAACATCGCTCTCTTGGTTTATGCAGATGGTGAGAAGAGATACATTCTTCATCCCGATGGCATCAAAGTAGGACACAAAATCATGTCCGGTTCTGAGGCTGATATCCTTCCCGGTAACGCACTCAAACTTGCTGACATTCCTGTAGGTACAGTAATTCACAACATTGAGATGAAACCCGGCAAAGGCGCACAACTTGCAAGATCAGCAGGTGCTTCTGCACAGCTTATGGCTAAAGAAGGCGAATTCGCACAAGTTCGTCTCGGCTCAGGCGAGGTTCGTATGGTTCCGATCGCTTGTAAAGCTACAATCGGTCAAGTAGGAAATCTTGATCACGAGAATATATCACTTGGTAAAGCAGGTCGTAAGAGATGGATGGGTATCCGTCCTACAGTTCGCGGTGTTGTAATGAACCCATGCGATCACCCTCACGGCGGTGGCGAAGGAAAATCTCCAGTTGGTATGCCTTCACCTGTGACTCCTTGGGGTAAACCTACTCTCGGATACAAGACAAGAAAGAAAAATAAAGCTTCTGATAAGATGATTGTCAGAAGACGTAACGGTAAGTAATCTTAAGGAGGTTCAAAATGAGTAGATCAGTAAAAAAAGGACCTTTCGTCCAAGAAAGACTTTTGAAGAGAATCGAAGCAATGAATGCTAAAAATGAGAAAGTCGTTATTAAAACATGGTCAAGAGCTTCAACAATTTTCCCTCAGATGGTTGGTCATACAATCGCTGTTCATGACGGTAGAAAGCATGTTCCGGTATATGTTACTGAGGAAATGGTTGGTCACAAACTCGGCGAATTTGCTCCTACAAGAACTTACAAAGGTCATGTAAAGAGCGAAAAATCCAGCTCTGTTAAGCGCTGATGAAAAGGAGGTATTTCTCTTGGAAAGAAAAATTATGAGTGAATCAGAGCTTCTCTCAAGAAGAGAAGAGCTCATCGAAAAATACAACTCCCAGTCACGTCAGAGTAACAAACCGTTCATTCTTTCAAAGCGTGAACGTAAAGTGCTGGGTATCGGAAGAGATCAGGGAAAAGCAACATTAAATCATGCAAGAATTTCCCCCAGAAAAGTTAAGATCGTTCTTGATCTTATCAAAGGTAAAGATCTCGCTGAAGCATATGCTATCGTTAAGTTTACACCTAAGGCTGCTTCTGAGCTTATTTATAAGTTGCTCCATTCAGCAGAAGCAAATGCAGTAAACAACTTTGAGCTTAACAGCGAAAAGCTTTATGTAGCTGATTGTTATGCAAATCAGGGTCCTACCCTCAAGAGAATGCGCGCAGTTGCTAGAGGCCGCGGCACTCGCATTAACAAGAAAACAAGCCACATTACGGTAGTATTGAAAGAAAGAGATTAATGGAGGAGGTTGAACATGGGACAAAAAGTTAATCCTCACGGACTTAGAGTCGGAGTTATTAAAGATTGGGATTCCAAGTGGTACGCAAATAAGAAAAACTTTGCTGATTTTCTTATCGAAGATAACAAAGTAAGAACTTATGTAAAGAATAAACTTTACAGCGCAGGAATTTCAAAAATTAAAATCGAAAGAACAGCTAACAAGCTTCTTCTCAACATTGAAACAGCTAAACCCGGTTTTGTAATCGGCAAAGGCGGAGTAATCAAAGATGAGCTTAAGGCTGAACTCGAGAAGATGACAGGCAAAATTGTTTCTATCAACGTTCTCGAAATCAAAAATCAAGATATGGATGCACAACTTTGTGCAGAGAACATTGCAAGCCAGCTCGAAAAGCGTGTAACTTTCCGTAGAGCAATGAAGCAAGTTATGCAGCGTACAATGCGTTCAGGCGCTTTGGGTATCAAAACTGCATGTAGCGGCAGACTCGGCGGTGCAGAAATCGCACGTACAGAGCACTATCATGAGGGAACAATTCCGCTCCAGACAATCAGAGCCGATATTGATTATGGTTTTGCAGAGGCAAATACAACATACGGTAAAATCGGTGTTAAAGTTTGGATTTATAAAGGAGAAGTACTTCCTGCTATCAAAGCTGATAAGGCGAATTCAGAAGGGAGCGAGAAATAATTATGTTAATGCCTAAAAGAGTTAAGCACAGAAAAGTGCAAAGAGGCAGAATGAAAGGTACTGCTACAAGAGGCAATACTATTTCACATGGTGAGTTTGGTCTCCAGGCTACAGAATGCGGCTGGATTACAAGTAACCAAATCGAGGCTGCCCGTATCGCACTTACACGTTCTATTAAAAGAGGCGGTAAGGTTTGGATTAAAATCTTCCCTGATAAGCCGGTAACAAAGAAACCTGCTGAGGTTCGAATGGGTTCCGGTAAAGGTTCACCTGAGTTCTGGGTAGCAGTTGTTAAACCCGGCAGAGTACTTTTCGAAGTAGCAGGTGTTAGTGAAGAGGCATGCAGAGAGGCGCTTCGTCTCGCAATGCATAAATTGCCCGTTAAGTGTAAAGTAATTGCACGCGAGATAGTTGAAACGGAGGGTGATGTAAATGAAGGCTAAAGAATTTAAGGAAAACTTAAATAAAATGTCACTTGAAGAATTGAAAAAAGAAGAAGCTAACTTGAAAGAGGAGCTCTTCAGACTTCGTTTTAAGAACGCAACAAGCCCAATCGAAAACCCTATGAAGTTGAGATTCTTAAAGCGTGATATTGCAAGAGTTAAGACAGCAATCAGAGCTAAAGAGATTGCTGAAGGCCAGCAGTGATAGGCTTCGGAAGGAGGTAGTTTAATTTGGTAGAGAGAAACTTAAGAAAAACCAGAGTTGGTAAGGTTATCAGCGATAAGATGGATAAGACAATCGTTGTTGCAGTTGTTGACAGCGTAAAGCATCCTCTTTATAAGAAAGTTGTTAAAACCACATATAAATTAAAGGCTCACGACGAAGCAAACGAAGCTAAAGTAGGCGATATTGTAGAGGTTATGGAAACAAGACCTTTAAGTAAAGATAAACGCTGGAGACTTGCTTCAATCATCGAGAAGGCTCGTTAAGCACATAGGAGGTAAAAGTTATGGTACAAGTACAAACTAGACTCAAAGTAGCAGACAATACCGGTGCTAAAGAATTGATGTGTATTAAGGTTATCGGCGGCAGTAAGCGTCGTTATGCTAATATCGGTGATATTATCATCTGCTCCGTTAAGGCTGCTGCTCCGGGCGGTATAGTAAAGAAAGGTGACGTTGTTAAATGCGTTATCGTACGTACAAAAAGAGGCGTACGTCGCGAAGACGGCACATATATCAGATTCGACGAAAATGCAGCTGTTCTTATTAAAGATGACCTCAATCCAAGAGGTACACGTATTTTTGGACCTGTAGCAAGAGAGCTTAGAGATAACGACTTTATGAAGATCGTATCACTTGCTCCCGAAGTACTTTGATCGGAGGATAATATTATGAGTATGAATATTAAAAAAGGCGACAAAGTAGTTGTTCTCAATACTCGCCGCCAAAAAGACAAAAACGGTAAACCTAAGACTGTTACCGGAAAAGTACTCGCGGTTATTCCTGAGAAGGAGCAAGTAATCGTAGAGGGTTATAACATGGTCAGCAAGCACAAGAAACCCAAGGGTCGTACAGAGCAGGGCGGTATTGTTAAGACAGAAGCTCCTATCCATGTTTCAAATGTTATGGTAGTTTGCCCCAAATGCGGACAGCCTACAAGAACAGGCCACAAGACAATTGAAGAAAACGGCAAATCAATTAAAGTACGTGTTTGTAAACGTGAAAATTGCGGTGCTGTTATCTCAACAGTGGATTTCACAAAATAATTAGAGGGAGGCTATAATAATGTTAAGATTAAAAGAAAAGTATGACAAGGAAATAGCACCCGCTCTTATGGAACAGTTCAAGTACAAGAGCGTTATGGAAATCCCGAAGCTTGAGAAAATTGTTATCAACATGGGATTGGGCGAAGTTAAAGAGAATCCTAAAGCAATCGAAAATGCTGTAAACGATCTTACTTTAATCACAGGTCAAAAGCCCGTTGTAACAAAAGCAAAAAAATCTGTTGCTGCATTTAAACTTCGTGAAGGTATGAACATTGGATGTAAAGTTACACTCAGAGGTACAAATATGTACGCTTTTGCTGATAAACTCATCAACCTCACATTGCCCCGTATCAGAGACTTCCACGGTATTCCCGGAAACTCTTTTGACGGCAGAGGTAACTATGCAATGGGTATCAAAGAGCAGATTATTTTCCCTGAGATCGAATATGATAAAATCGATAAGGTAAGAGGTATGGATGTTATATTCGTAACTACTGCAAAAACAGACGAAGAAGCAAAAGCGCTGCTCAAATTGATGGGTATGCCCTTCAACTCGTAATAAGGAGGTAGACCATGGCAAAGGTTTCAATGAAGGTTAAGCAACAAAGGACACCTAAGTTTTCTACGAGAGCATATAACAGATGTAAAATCTGTGGACGTCCTCATGCATATATCAGAAAGTACGGTATATGCCGTATTTGCTTCAGAGAATTGGCTTACAAGGGACAAATTCCCGGTGTAAAGAAAGCCAGCTGGTAATGGAATAATTAAAGGAGGTTGGCACAATGCAAATTACTGACGTTATAGCAGATATGTTAACACGTATAAGAAATGCGGGCACAGCAAAACACGAAACAGTTGATGTTCCGGCTTCAAATGTTAAGAATGCGATTGCTCAAATTCTTGTAGAAGAAGGTTATGTTAAGGAAGTACAAACAATAGATGACGGCAAACAGGGCGTTATCAGACTCTTCTTGAAATATACAGAGAATAAGAAACCTGTTATTTCAGGAATCAAGAGAATTTCTAAGCCCGGTCTTCGTATTTATGCATCTAAAGATGAGCTTCCGAAGGTTCTCGGCGGACTCGGCGTTGCAGTTATTTCTACTTCAAAAGGCATCATGACTGATAAGAAGGCTAGAAAACTCGGCGTTGGCGGAGAAGTAATGGCTTACATTTGGTAATAAAAATAAATCTGAAAAGTACGGCTTGTAAAAAGCCGTACAGAATCTTAAGATTGGAGGAAAAAAGTAATGTCCAGAATTGGTAAAAAACCTGTTGTTATCCCTGCAGGAGTTACAGTTGAACTTCTTGATGATAACACATTACAGGTAAAGGGTGAAAAAGGTACCCTTGTTGAAAAATTTAATTCAAAAATCGGCATCAGTGTCGAGGCAGGTCAAGTAGTTGTTTCACGTGAGTCAGATGAGAAAGAGTATCGTTCTCTTCACGGTCTTACAAGATCTCTCATTCAAAACATGGTTGACGGTGTAACAAAAGGCTACGTTAAAGAGCTTGAAATCAACGGTGTTGGTTACAGAGCAGCTCTTCAAGGCAAAACTCTCGTATTGAACGTTGGTTTTTCACATCAAATTGATATGGTTCCTCCTGAGGGAATTACAGTTGAAGTTCCTGCTCAGACAAAAATCATCATCAAAGGTATCAACAAGCAAATGGTTGGAGAATTTGCTGCTAAAGTTAGAAGCAAGAAGCCGCCGGAGCCATATAAGGGCAAAGGTATTAAGTACGTTGACGAAGTTGTCAGACGTAAAGAAGGCAAGACCGGTGCTAAGAAGTAAGAAAGGGAGTGACGCAATATGGCAAAGAAATTAAGTAAAAATCAAATTCGACAGAGAAGACACATCCGTGTCAGAAAGCATATCAGCGGAACACCTGAACGTCCAAGATTGAATGTATTCAGAAGTCTTTCCAACATCTATGCTCAAGTTATAGATGATACAACAGGAAATACTTTGGTGTCTGCGTCTTCGCTCGACAGTGCAATTAAAGAGAAAATTGCATTTGGCGGAAACATCGAGGCTGCTAAAGAGGTTGGTAAGCTCGTAGCTGAGAAAGCTCTTGCTGCAGGAATCACAACAGTGGTATTTGACCGCGGTGGTTACGGATATCACGGTAGAGTAAAAGAACTTGCTGAAGCTGCTCGTGAAGCAGGCCTCAATTTCTAAGGCGTAAGGAGGATATAATGATGGAACATAATAATTCCAATACATCAGAGTTTAAAGAGAAAGTCGTAAACCTCGGCAAAGTTACAAAGGTTGTAAAAGGCGGACGTAACTTTAGATGGAGCGCTTTGGTAGTTGTAGGTAATGAAAACGGACAGGTTGGCGTTGGACTCGGTAAAGCTGCCGAAGTAACAGAAGCTATCAGAAAAGGCGTTGAGGATGCGAAGAAAAATATCATCACTGTTCCTATGGTTGGCACAACAATTCCCCACGAAATCGTTGGTAAATTCGGTGCAGGCGAAGTTCTTCTTAAGCCGGCTGCAGAAGGTACCGGTGTTATCGCAGGTGGTCCTGTAAGAGCCGTTATCGAGCTTTCAGGAATTCGTGATATCAGAACAAAGTCACTTCGTTCAAACAATCCTATCAACATGGTACGTGCTACAATCGATGCACTCAGCTCTCTTACTACAGCAGAGAAAGTTGCTAAATTACGTGGCAAACCTGTTGACGAGATACTTGAATAAGGAGGAAATTAACAATGGCTAAATTGAAAATTACTCTTACAAAAAGTACGAACAGTGTAATTAAAAATCAAAAAGCTACAGTTGCTGCTTTAGGTCTTAAAAAGATCGGCAGCTCTGTAGAGCGTGATGACACACCTGCAGTCAGAGGTATGATTAAGGTTGTTGCTCATCTCGTTAATGTTGAAGAAATATAACGGAGGTGTTACCATGAAGCTTTTCGAATTACGTCCTGCGGCTGGTTCAAGTCGCGAAGCATACAGAAAAGGCAGAGGTCACGGATCCGGTAACGGTAAAACGGCCGGTAGAGGACACAAAGGTCAGAAAGCTCGTTCAGGCGGCGGAGTAAGACCGGGCTTTGAAGGTGGACAGACACCTTTATACAGAAGAATGCCAAAGAGAGGTTTTAACAACAAAAACTTTGCAAATGTTTATGCTGAAGTTAATGTTTCTGCTCTTGACGTTTTTGAAGATGGTGCCGTAGTTGATGCTGCTGCTTTAGCAGAAGCAGGTCTTATCAATAAGCTCTATGACGGAGTTAAAATTCTCGGTAATGGCGAATTGACAAAGAACCTTACAGTAAAAGCTACTTGCTTTACAAAGAGTGCATCTGAAAAAATAGAAAAAGCAGGAGGAAAGGCTGAGGTGATCTAAGATGAAGTTTAAAGACATTATCCTTAATGCTTTTCGTGTAAAAGAATTAAGAAAGAAAATGTTCATGACACTTTTGCTTATAATCATCTTCAGAATAGGATGTTTTATTCCTGTTCCCGGACTTTCTGAGAATGCGTTCAGTCAGTTGGCTAACAACGGTATGTTTAAGTTGTATGATATGCTTTCAGGCGGTGCTTTCCAACAGGTTTCTCTGTTTGCAATGACAATCAGCCCTTATATCAACGCTTCAATTATCGTTCAGCTTCTTACTGTTGCTATCCCTGTATTTGAGAGATGGCAAAAAGAAGGTCCTGAGGGAAGAAAAAAACTCAGCAAAGTTACAAAGCTTACAACACTTGCATTGGCATTGTTCCAATCAATAATGATGTATTTTAACATTCAAGGAAGCACTAACAACATTTTCGCTGCACAAGGTAGCTTTGATGTTTTCACATTCTTCATTGTAGTTCTTTCATTTACAGCAGGTACATCAGTACTTATGTGGTTAGGTGAAAAGATTACTGAGACAGGAATTGGTAACGGTATATCAATGATTATCTTTGCAGGTATTGTAGCCGGTGCTCCCAGTGCAGCTTTGATGTTGTACGAAATAATTGCCGGTAACGGTATGACAGCAGTATTGCCTGTAAGAATAATTTATGTTATAGCAATTCTTGCTGTATTCCTTGCAGTAATTTTTGCAGTTGTTTGGGTTGAGGGCGGCGAGCGTCGTATACCTGTTCAATATGCAAAGAGAGTTGTTGGCAGAAAGATTTACGGTGGCCAAAGTACACATATTCCGATTAAAGTAAACTCTTCGGGAGTACTTCCTATTATCTTTGCTATGTCAATGTTACAGTTCCCTGCAACAATCGTAGCATTCATTGGTAAGTCAGGAAGCACAACAGGTTTCACCGGTTTTATTAACAGCTTCTCACAAGGACAAGGTTGGGGATATATTATAGTATATGCACTTCTTATTGTAGGATTTACATTCTTCTATAATATTGTTTACTTTGATCCGGTAGATATATCTAACAACTTGAAGAAAAACGGTGGCTTTGTTCCCGGACTCAGACCGGGTGCTCCTACTGCTGAATATATTAAGAAAGCATCTACAAGAATTACTTGGTTCGGTGCAATTTTCTTGGCAATACTTGCAGTATTCCCGTCTTTCCTTCAAAAGATTATTTCTTACTTCAGTGCTGATATAGCAAGTATCAATCTTTGGTTTGGAGGCACAACAGTGCTCATTCTCGTAGGTGTTGCTCTTGAAACTGTTCGTCAGTTGGAGTCACAGCTCCTTATGAGAAACTACAAAGGTTTCTTGGATTAATAACACTTGGTGGAGGTAATGAGATGAACTTAATATTATTGGGCGCGCCGGGTGCCGGTAAAGGTACGCAGGCTGCCGGTTTATCAGAAATATTAAAAATTCCTCATATCTCCACCGGTGAAATCTTCAGAGATAATATCCGCAGAAATACAGAGTTAGGTATATTAGCTGATTCATATATTTCAAAAGGTGAATTAGTTCCCGATGAAGTAACGGTGCAAATCGTTAAGGATCGCATTCAACAAGCTGATTGTTTAAATGGTTTTATTCTTGATGGCTTTCCCAGAACATTAGTACAGGCAGAAATGCTTGAAATGATTTTGGCAGCGGAGAATAAGAAAATTGACAAAGTTGTTAATATTGTAATTGATGACGAGGCGGTTGTTAAGCGTTTGTCAAACAGAATTGTTTGTCCGGCATGCGGTGAAACTTATCACTTGGAGTTTAATCCGGTAGAAGATAATAAATGTAAGAAATGCGGTGCACAATTGGTGCAACGAGATGACGACAAGCCTGATGTAATCAGAAACAGAATTGCTGCTTATCATAAAAAAACTGAGCCTCTTGTAGAATTTTACAGAGAAAAAGGCAAACTTATGAATGTACTCAGTGAAAATTCAATTGACGAATCTTTACAGAATACACTGTATGCGTTAGGTTTAAAAGGAATCTAAAAATATGATAAATATTAAATCAAAATCGGAAATCGAAAAGATGAAAGCATCCGGTAAGATTGTAGCAGGAGTTCTCGAAGAAATAGAAAAAAATATTTTTCCGGGAATTTCTACAAAAGAGCTTGACAGAATCGCCACAAACTATATAATAAGGAGTGGCGCTTTTCCGTCGTTTTTAGGTGTGCCTAATTATTACGGCGGTATTAAGTTCCCCGGAGCTATTTGTGCTTCAGTCAACGGAGAAGTTATTCACGGTATACCGGACGGCAGGGTTCTTAAAGAAGGCGATATAATAAGTGTCGATGTCGGCGCATATTATAACGGTTTTCATGGAGATGCCGCCAGGACATTTCCTGTGGGTAAAGTTTCCGATGAAGCTTCAAAGCTTATTGAAGTTACAAAGCAGAGCTTTTTTGAAGGGCTGAAGTTTGTTAAACCGAATAATAGAGTTTCTGATATTTCAGGAGCAATTGAAGATTATGTTGTATCTTTTGGTTATTCGGTTGTAAAGGAATATACAGGACATGGTATTGGAAGAGAACTCCACGAGAATCCTGAGGTTCCGAATTACAGGACAAACAGGCGAGGACACCGACTTGCTGCAGGTATGGCTATTGCAATTGAGCCTATGGTTAATCAAGGCACAGATGAAATATCCCTTGCAGGCAATAAATGGACAGTTTATACGAAGGACGGTAAGTTGTCTGCACATTATGAAAATACTGTAATTGTGACAGATGACGAGCCATTAATCGTAACACTTTAAGGAGGTTGACATTTTGTCAAAAGAAGACTTAATTGAAGTTGAAGGCGTTATAGCCGAAGTATTGCCCAACTGTGTTTTCAAGGTTGAGCTTCCAAACGGACATATGGTAGTTGCTCATATATCAGGCAAGCTCAGAACGAATTATATCAGAATTGTTAAGGGTGACCGTGTTACCCTGGAATTGTCCCCATATGATTTAGACCGTGGTCGTATCAAGTGGAGAAAGTGAAGGAGGATTGTACCATGAAAGTTAGACCGTCAGTTAAACCAATTTGCGATAAGTGCAAAGTTATTAAAAGAAAAGGTAAAGTAATGGTTATTTGCGATGCTTATCCGAAACATAAGCAAAAGCAAGGTTAATTTATCTATTGGGCTTCTCGTATAAATCTTCAGCAAAGATAGAGCGTAGAAGCAACGATTATAATCATTTCGAGGTGCGGCTGCATGATTAACATGAGCCTTGAAGTGTTGTATATAGATTTTTATTATTATAGTTATGTAAGCTTAAAACATTAATTAAGCTTGAATTTTACGGAGGTGTATTTTCGAATGGCTCGTATTGCAGGTGTTGACTTGCCGAGAGAGAAACGTGTTGAAATCGGATTGACATACATTTACGGTATAGGTAGAACAACAGCAAGTGAAATCCTTGTTAAAACCGGTATCAATCCAGACACAAGAGTTAGAGACTTAACTGACGATGAGGTTGGTAAGTTAAGAGATATCATAGATAAAGAATATGTTGTTGAAGGTGACGTTCGTAGAGAAGTTTCCCTCAACATTAAGCGTCTTATGGAAATTGGTTGCTATAGAGGCAGACGTCATAAGATGGGACTTCCCGTTAGAGGACAAAGAACAAAAACTAATGCCAGAACGAGAAAAGGTCCCGCTAGACCTATAGCAGGCAAGAAGAAATAAGGAGGTTTGAGTAATGGCTGTTAAAACCAAAAAAACTGTAAAAGGCAGAAGAAGAGAACGTAAATTTATTGAATTTGGTCAGGCACATATTCGCTCAACCTTCAATAATACAATTGTTACAATTACTGACAAATCCGGTAATGCTATTTCTTGGGCAAGTGCCGGTGGACTCGGTTTCCGTGGTTCAAAGAAGAGCACTCCCTTTGCAGCTCAATCAGCAGCAGAGACAGCAGCAAAAGCTGCTATGGAGCATGGTCTTAAATCTGTAGAGGTTTATGTAAGAGGACCCGGAGCAGGCCGTGAGTCAGCAATCAGAGCTCTGCAGGTAGCAGGACTTGATGTTACATTAATCAAGGACGAGACTCCTATTCCGCACAACGGATGCAGACCGCCCAAGAGAAGAAGAGTTTAATAACGGAGGTGTTAAAGAATGGCCAGATATAATGATGCATCATGCAGACTTTGCAGAAGAGAAGGCGAGAAGCTTTTCCTTAAAGGCACAAGATGTTATACAGAAAAGTGTGCTATGTCAAGACCTAAGAGAAGCTATGCACCCGGACAACACGGTATGGCGAAAAAGAAACAGTCAGAGTACTGCATGCAGCTTAGAGAAAAACAAAAAACTAAGAGATACTACGGTGTTTTGGAGAAACAATTCCACACATATTTTGAAATGGCTAATAAAAAGAGCGGTGTAACAGGTGAAAACCTTTTGATATTACTCGAAAGAAGACTTGATAATGTTGTTTATCGTCTTGGATTGGGTTCATCAAGAGCTGAGGCTAGACAACTCGTTCTTCATGGACATTTCACAGTAAACGGTAAGAGAGTAAATATTCCTTCTTATCTTATTTCTGCTAACGATGTTATCGCAGTTTGCGAGAAGAGCAGATCAAACGGCAGAATTGCTGAGATTCTTGATGTTACAAGCGGACGTTCAATTCCTGAATGGCTTTCATTCGATGCAGATAAGATGCAGGGTACTGTTTTAACATATCCGAAGCGCGAAGATATTGATTTACCTGTACAAGAGCACTTAATCGTTGAGTTGTACAGTAAATAATTTCACCGTTAGTATTTAAATTCCAAGGAGGGATTACTGTGATTGAAATTGAAAAGCCAAGAATAGAATGTGTTGAATCAGACGAATTTGAAAGATATGGCAAGTTCGTTATTGAACCCCTTGAAAGAGGATACGGTACAACTTTAGGTAACTCACTTAGAAGAATTCTTCTTTCATCATTGCAAGGTTCTGCAGCGATGAATGTTAAGATTAAAGGAGCTTGTCACGAGTTTACTTCAATTCCCGGTGTAGTAGAAGATGTAACAGAAATTATTTTAAATATTAAACAAGTTGCATTTAAAGTATATGCAGAGGATCTTTCAGAAACAAAGATTGTTACAATCTCAAAATCTGAAAAAGGTGAAGTAACTGCTGCTGATATCGTATGTGATTCTGATATAGAAGTACTCAATCCTGATCAGCACATTGCTACATTAAATGGCGAAGCTGAACTTTCAATTGAGATGGAAGTAGGCACTGCAAAAGGTTGGAGATCTGCTGATAAAAACAAAACTCCTAATATGCCTTTCGGTGTAATTCCGATCGATTCACTTTTCTCACCTGTTCCGAAAGTAAATTACTACGTTGAGAATACGCGTGTGGGAAATGTAACAGACTACGACAAACTTACACTTGAGGTTTGGACAAATGGCGCAATGACACCACAAGAGGCAATTTGTGACAGTGCTAAAATCTTAATTGAACAGTTTGAACTTTTTACTAATTTTGATGAAGATAAAGAAGTTAGACACGTAGTTGTTGAAAAGGATGTTTCCGGTAAATCAGAAAAAATATTGGAAATGAATATTGAAGACCTTGATCTTTCTGTTCGTTCTTATAACTGCTTAAAGCGTGCTTCTGTCAATACAGTTGGCGATTTAACAGAAAAATCAGAAGAAGATATGATGAAGGTTCGTAATCTTGGTCGTAAGTCTCTTGAAGAGGTTATTCAAAAATTGGAATCTCTCGGACTTTCTCTTAGAAAAGAAGACTGAGATAACATTATTTAGACAGGAGGGTATTTCAAATGGCATATAGAAAGCTTGGTCGTACAGCTGACCAAAGAAAAGCAATGCTCAGAGGTCTTGTAACAGCTCTTTTTCAGAACGGTTCAATCGTAACAACAGAGACAAGAGCTAAAGAAGTTCAAAGCATCGCTGAAAAAATGATAGCAAAAGCAGTTCGTGAAGCTGATAACTTCACAACAAAACAAGCAAAAATCAGTAGCGTACCCACAGATTCAAAGGGTAAAAAGCAAACAACAGTTGTTACATCAAAGAATGGTAACAAATATACTAAGTTTGCTGATCGTGAAATTAAAACTGAGCTTGTACGTATAGACAATCCTTCAAGATTGGCTGCAAGAAAGCAAGCAATCGAGTGGATCTATAAGGTAAAAGACGCAGAAGGCAACAATATTAACATTGTTAATAAGCTTTTTGATGAGATTGCACCTAAGTACAAGGATCGTAAAGGCGGTTATACAAGAATTTATAAAACAGGACCCAGAAGAGGCGACGCTGCCCCGATGGCAATCTTGGAGCTTGTATAATAAGCAATTGCTTGAATATTAAGTAAAGCTTTATTAAGTATTTTAAAGCGGGGATTGTCTTTGGAGATAATCCCCGTTTTTTCAAAAGTTATGAATGACTATATTACTTTCAAAAATGTCTCTTATTCGTATGAAGAATATGAAGATGATTATGAATATCAAGAAGATAAAAAAGATTCACAGTCTGTTTCTGTGGGTCATATTGACTATGCTGTAAATAATGTTGATTTTTCTATAAAAAAAGGAGAATTTGTTGCTATAGTTGGCAGAAATGGTTCTGGTAAATCAACGTTGGCTCGTACTATGAATGCTCTTTTGCTTCCGACAGATGGTACGGTTTTAGTAAATGAAATTGATACGAAGAATGAAGAGATGGTATGGGATATAAGAAGTAATGTAGGCATGGTTTTTCAAAATCCCGATAATCAAATTGTCGGTACTTCTGTAGAAGAAGATGTTGCTTTCGGACTTGAGAATATCGGTGTGCCGAGAGAAGAAATGATTAAAAGAATTTCGTGGGCTTTAGATATAGTTAAATTACAAGATAAAAAGAAAACAGAGCCTCATCTGCTTTCCGGCGGGCAGAAACAAAGATGCGCAATAGCCGGAATAATTGCTATGCAGCCTGAATGTATTGTCCTTGATGAAGCTACAGCAATGCTTGACCCGGTAGGAAGACGTGAAGTAATGTCTCTTATTAAAAGATTAAATTCAGAGCAAAATATTACAATAGTTCACATTACTCACCATATGGATGAAGTTGCACAGGCTAACAGAGTTATACTTATTGATAAAGGTACTGTTTTGGCTGATACTACGCCAAGAAAGCTGTTTTCTGATGTTAAGCTTGTAAAAGAAGCAGGACTTGAAGTGCCTCAAATTACAGCACTTATGTACAATTTAAAGCAAAACGGAGTTAATGTACCTGATGATATAATTACAACAGAAGAGGGCATAGAAATTCTTACAAAACTGCTAAAAAAAGGCGGTGATGTATGATGTCATTAAAAATCGAAAATTTGAGCCACACATATATGAAGGGTACTCCTTTTGAAAAAAAGGCTCTTGATAATATAAATTTTGAAATAAATAAAGGTGAATTTGTTGGCATTATCGGACATACAGGATGTGGTAAGTCTACTCTTGTACAACATTTTAACGGTTTATTAAAACCTGAAGAAGGTAATATATATATTGACGGCAATTTAGTTAACAATTCAAATATAAAAGAAATGAGAAAAAAAGTTGGACTCGTTTTTCAATATCCTGAGTATCAGCTTTTTGAATCTACCGTTTACAAAGATATTGCATTTGGTATAAAAAATGAAAAACTTTCTGAAGAAGAGGAGTACAATCGAGTTAAAGAAGCTCTTTTGAAAACCGGTTTATCTGAAGATGTACTTGAAAAATCAGTATATGACTTATCAGGAGGACAAAAAAGACGAGTTGCTATTGCAGGTATTATAGTAATGAATCCTCAAATTCTTGTTCTTGATGAGCCTGCGGCAGGTTTGGATCCTGCCGGCAGAGATGAAATATTGGGTTTTGCCAAAAAACTTAGAGATGAGAGCGGTATAACAGTTATATTGGTATCACACAGTATGGAGGATATAGCAAAACTTGCTGATAAAGTAATTGTTATGAACGACGGCAGTGTGGAAATGGTCGGCACTCCGGCAGAAGTATTCAAAAATGAAGACAGACTTAATGAGATAGGACTTTCCGTACCGCAAATGGCAGGAGTATTTCATAAAATAAGTGAAATTTTACCTGAAATCGATATTAATTCAGACATATTTACTGTTGAAGAAGCAACGAAGGAAATACTTCGATTGTTGAATAAGGGAGGTACTGTATGAAAATCACTATTGGTCAGTACGTACCCGGAAATACATTTATTCATAGAGCAGATCCGAGAACAAAGTTTGTGCTTACTTTTGCCTACATGATTGCAGTAATGATAGCTGATAATTTCGTATCATATGCTGTAGCAACGCTTTTTGTGGCTGCTGCTTATATTTGTGCGAAAATAAATATCGGTAAAATACTAAAAAGTTTAAAACCACTTTTGATAATGATGCTGATTACAGTTTTATTAAATGTGCTTTTTTATAAAGGTGATACTTTGTGGTTGCATTTTTGGAAGATTTCAATTTATAAAGAAGGCGTTTTATTTGCAATAAAAATGCTTTTAAGAATAGTTCTTTTGGTTTTGGGTTCTTCGGTATTGATGTATACAACTACTTCGGTTATGTTGACTGATGGCATAGAGAGCTTGCTTTCACCTCTTAAAGTGATACACTTTCCTGTACATGAGATAGCTATGATGATGAGCATTGCGCTTAGATTTATTCCTACTTTTGTTGATGAAACTGACAGAATTGTAAAGGCTCAAACGGCAAGAGGTTCTGATTTTGACAGTAAAAATTTATTTGTGAAAATAAAAAGTTATATACCTATTTTGATTCCGCTTTTTATAAGCGCGTGGCGTAAAGCTGAGGACTTGGCAACTGCTATGAATGCGCGTTGCTACAGAGGAGGAGCAGGCAGAACTAAATACAAAATTTTAAAATACACATATATTGATTTGGTTTTGTTAATTATAACCATAGCTCTTTATGTTGCCATTGTATTGGCCAATAAATTCGTGTAAAATAGAGCATATTGAATGAAAGCGGTGTTTTAAATGAGCATAAATTTTAAAATGAAACGAACATTTATTTTTATCTTGATTACAATGCTTGTAATGCATTTGGGAGTAAGTTTTTATTCTTATGCAGCTACACCTTCACCCAAGGCGAGCGCAGAGGTTTCCGAAGAAGCAGAGGGGACATATTATGACAAAGGTGATGTCGAGCTTTTTGACGGAGAGCCGGAGGGTACAGGTAACAGCGCCGGAGAAATTGTATTTATGCTTGTTATTGTAGGTATTTGTTTGTTTTTTGTAGTAGAAGCAATTGTCAGCTGGATAAGAAAGCACAACAGAACTTGATACGGAGTATAAAAAATGGTGAATATAAATACTTTTGATTTTATAAATTATTACAACGCGGCAAGAAATCCTGATACGCATAAAGGGGATTACGGCCGTGTTTTTGTTATTGCAGGTTCGGAAGGTATGACGGGAGCCGCTATGTTGTGTGCAGATGCTGCATTAAGAGCCGGTGCAGGATTGGTATATTTGTTTGCCCCGGGTAAACTCTTGCCGGTTTATGAAGTGGGATGCAAAGAAGCTGTTAAAATTAAAGTCGGTGATGACGATACGGCTTATTTTAAAGAAAACCATGTAAGGCAAATTGTAAAGGAAGTTAAAAAATCAAGCGGCCGTGCTTGTGTAGTTGTGGGGCCGGGATTGGGCAGAAACACACAAACTGTAAAATTTGTATATGGATTATTGGAAGAATTGTCAAATATTGACATTCCGGTAATACTCGATGCAGACGGATTGAATGCATATAGTAACAAGAGATATTCAGATCGGAAATTGCCTCAAAATTTAATAATTACACCGCATGTAGGAGAGCTTTCAAGGCTCACGGGAATTGAAATTAAGAGCATAAATGAAAATCGCTCAGAGATGGCTTTAAAAACAGCTTTAGATATAAAAGCAATAACAGTACTAAAAGGAAATAAAACGCTTGTATGCCCTTGCAGTGCGCGTACACAAGAGGAAATATATGTCAACAACACAGGCAATGCAGGTATGGCAACGGGTGGCAGCGGTGATGTGCTTGCGGGTATTATTTCGGGAATCGTAGCATCGGATTTTTGCGAAAAATCGCTTTTTGAATTAACATGCTGCGGCGTGTATATACACGGATTGTGTGGAGATATAGCAGCAAAAAAATACGGACAGAGAGCAGTAAAGGCATCTGACATGATAGAAATGCTTAAAGAAATATATACAACAGAGGTTTTTTAATATGAAGACAGAAACTAAAAGAACATGGGCAGAAATTAATATAGATGCATTAAAACACAATATGCAGGTAATTAAAGACCATACAGCACCGGGCGCAATGATAATGGGCGTCGTAAAGGCGGACGCTTACGGACACGGTGTTATTGAAGTCAGCAAAACGATACTTGCAAACGGAGCGAAGTGGCTTGCTGTAGCATTGCTTGATGAAGCAATTGAAATTAGAAATGCAGGCATTGAAGCACCGATACTCATTTTGAGTGATAATGAACCCGAATGCGCACAAACCATAGTAGAGCTTGATATTAGACAAGGAGTTTATTCTATTGAAGGAGCAAAAAAACTTTCTGATGCAGCCGTTAAAGTTGGTAAAAATGCCAAAATACATATAAAAATTGATTCCGGAATGGGCAGGGTAGGTTTTAGACCTGATGAAGCAATTGAGGCGGTAGCTCAAATTGCTCTAATGCCCGGCATAGAAATTGAAGGCATCTTTACGCACTTTGCCGTAGCCGACGAACTTTCCGAAAAGTCTAACACATACACACAGGAACAATTTGACAAATTTTACAATGTTTGTGAAAGAATAAAAAATGAAAAGCATATAAATATACCAATTAGACATGCGGCAAACAGTGCGGCAATTTTGAGATTTCCGCATATGCATCTTGATATGGTTAGAGCAGGTATTATTTTGTACGGCTTGTGGCCGTCAGAAGAAACAAAAGTAACCGGTGCTGAATTAAAAGCCGTTATGACGCTTAAATCAGCCGTTTCGTTTGTAAAGGAAGTTGAACAAGGCACATGCTTGAGCTATGGTTGTACATATTGTTCGGAGCGAAAAATGCTCATTGCCACTATTCCTGTGGGCTATGCAGACGGATATATGAGGATACAGAGCAACAAAGGCTTTGTATATCATGAAAAATCAGGCAAAAAGCTCCCGATTACAGGCAGAGTATGTATGGACCAAATGATGGTGGATGCTACAGCTGCGGCAGAAGCAGGTATTTCGTCAGGTGACACAGTGGTACTTTTTGGCGATTATGACGGAAAGCTCCCGACCGCCGAGGGTATTGCGTCTATTGCAGGTACAATAAATTATGAGGTATCTTGTGCTGTCAGCAGGCGAGTGCCGAGACACTACATAGAAGCCGGCGAAAGAATAAAAATAATAAACAGATTAACAGATAAATAAAATTTTTAAACATATTATGTTTAAGTGTATTTACTCCGTGAAAATGGATACAATGTGAAAGGAGGGTTTTTTGTGGATTCCTTTACCGAACAAGAAAAAACAGCTTTGCAAGAAGAGATGATAAAAGGTTACCAAGAAATGGCAGAGCTTAATTTAAAAATTGCAGAAGAGTTTTTTGCTGCAGAAAATGACCTTCCCGGTGATGAATCCGCAGAAACATGAAAGATACGAAACGGAGTTGATAAAATGACAGCTGTAAAGCGTGGTGACATATATTATGCCGATTTAAGCCCTGTGGTGGGTTCTGAACAAGGAGGCATAAGACCGGTGCTTGTTTTGCAGAATGATATTGGAAATAAATACAGCCCTACGGTTATAGTGGCGGCAATAACGTCGCAGATAAATAAATCAAAATTACCTACGCATTTATCTATAAAAGCCGAACAATTCGGCATAGCAAAAGACTCAGTAATTTTATTGGAACAGTTAAGAACAATAGATAAAAAGCGTTTAAGAGAGAGAGTCTGTCACATAGACACAGGCAATATGAAGAAAATAGATGTAGCTTTAAAAATCAGTTTAGGCCTCATAGACATGGGTACATAACAAGTATCCCGCCGATGTCTGTCAATGGCCCGTCGAAAATTGACAAAATTGGGAAATTATACTCCTCGGACAGCTCTTTGAGTTGTCCGTTTATTTTTCCGTAAACCAACAGTCCCAAATCTTCATCATATCCGCAGCATCCGCCTATAAAGCCGTGGTCGTAGCCCGGCAAAAGAATCGACTTTGTATCTTCAAAATACTCTGTATGAATATTTTTATCATCTAATTTATTTAATGTTGAAATCAATCCATTGTCCGACGAAATAACAAGCGTTTTGTTGTTGCTTAAGGGTATGGAAATTGACGAACATCCTGCGTAGCCTTGCTTTGTGTGGATGATTTTTAGGTGGCGTTTTTGTGCTTCGGAAATCACTTCGGCAGCCGTGTGTTTTGTGTTATGAATAATATAATTACCAAAGCGAAGTATATTGTATGAAATGTTTTCGGGATATTTTTCTTTTAAATGAATACTGCCTTGAATTATATTGAGGCCGCTTGAGTCTTTTAAAGATGTTAAGGGAGCGGCGATGATGGTGTGCCTGTCTATGCGCGCAAACTGCATGTCAGCGTGGTACTTTTCCGCAGAGGCCAATACAGGGTGTGCGGAAACTTCGGCCACTGTGCCGTGATTGCGCAGAAACGATTTTGTATTATTGTTGATTTGTGAATTTACTATATAAATTTTCATAACTTTATAATTTTAAAACATATTATTTTTTTTTGCAAACAGGAGTAATAATTTTTGTATTATTGGGTAATTCTAATAGCGGCGAAATGCCGTATTCAGCAGCGTTAACGAGAAAGGAGCTGATTTTCCGTGGCAAGAAACGGTTTGGATAGAATTGCATTATTATTAGTAATTGTAGGTGCAGTTGTTTGGCTTTCAGTAGGTTTGTTCCAATTTGATTTTGTAGCAGCTTTATTTGGCGGAGCAACTTCTACAGTGAGCAGAATAATATATTCTGTTGTAGGTATAGCAGGTATTTATTCTATTAGCTTGCTTTTCAGAAATACTGAAGCTATAAGGGAATAATTACCATTATATTATTTGAAAATTCAGAGAAAAATATAATCGAAAATACGAAAGGGGGTAAGAACCATGTCAAATAACAGAAGCAAAACATCTTTTGATAATCTTAAATATGAAATTGCAAAAGAGTCAGGCATCAATCTTAAAGAAGGTTATAACGGCGATTTGACTTCAAAAGAAGCAGGTACAATCGGCGGTAATATCGTTCGTAAGGTTTTCGAAAGTTATACAGGAAATAACTATTTTAAGGGCCAAAACAATCAGTAATTTCATTGTAATATAATTCACAGCAGGCGTATATATTTATAAAAGATTTATTTAAGGGTTGTGTAAAATGTCTCTTGTTTGTAAGATTGTAATTTTTACTTTATGCTCGATTATAACAGCTTTTATAATTTTTAAACCGGTATTATTACCAAAATGCGCCTGCTGCGGCAAAATAAAATTTCGCAGTTTTTTTAAATACATATTTCATGAAAAGAAAAGCCTTACGCGTAAGGGACAACTGTCTGTTTGTAAAGCGTGTTGCAAAAAATACAATATACATTCAATCGCTGATTTTAAGAAAAAACATGAAATTAGAAAAAGAATGGAGTATAAGAACAAATACTTGTAAATACTCTCTCGGTGAAAGAGTGAAATATATAAATTTCGTGCATATAGATGTGTTGAATCTGATTTTCGTACTTTTTGATATGGAAAAGGGACGAAAATTACCTGTTTGTCTTTGCTGATGTCCGTTTTATGGTACATCAAAGCGTGGGAAGCGCTCCGTCAATGTTTTTTTCGTGCAATTAAGGGCCGATTTGGTACGAAAATTTCAGTACGGAACAGCGTACGATATTTTTTCGTACTTTTTACCCCCTGTTTGGGACGAAAAGTTAAGCGTGTAACTTCTCCATTATATTATATCAAGCTGTTTGTTCGCGTTATTTTCTGCGTTATTTTTGCACCTATACTATTTTACACAAAACAAACAAACATCAAAGTATATAGATATACAAAATCAAGTTATGGCAAATGGGACGCAAACGCATTGTATCGCCAACATAGATGTTGTTGCGCGGTTTAACACATGCAATGAAGTTTATGTTCTTGAGTATAAAATATACAATGAAAAGGTAGTTGAATTATGCAAAGCAAGAGAAAAATAATAGTTACTTTTATACTTATGTTTTTATTGTTACAACAGCATGTTATAACAATAAAAAACCTCCGAGACTCATATGAATCTCGGAGGTTTTTAGAGGCTGATTTATCAGCCGTTTTTTCATTTAACTATGTTAAATATTAATAAGCTCTTTTCTTTGCTAAAGCTGTAACAACCAAAGCAGCAACAGCGATAACGAGAACTAATGAAAGAACGTCACCTGTAGGTACAGGATCAGCAGGTTTGTCAGAAGGCTTTGAAGGCTCTGAAGGCTCTGAAGGCTCAGAAGGCTTTGAAGGCTCTGAGGGTTGCTCGCCGAGACCTGTCTGTGTGCCGGGCAAAGGATTGTTCTCTGAAGCAACAAAATCGTAAACAACGATGCCCCAGTTATCTACATGTAAACCGCCCTCGGGAACGTTTGTCTTTTCAGCGTTTTGAGCAACGCCAAAGTTCATGTTGTTATAGTTTGCAGAAACAGAAGCGTCTGTTTTCTTTGCTTTTTCTTCGCCATTATGATCTTTAACAACAACAGTCTTATACTCGCCGCCTGTAGCGTTTGAAAGCTCAACTGTAGCGATGAGGCATTTCTCATAATAAATTTTCATTGTGCCGTTGTTGTCATCGAGAATCTCAAATGTCTTCCATGTTGAAAGAGCACCGTTAGGAAGATTAACTACATAGTAAGCACCGTCAACACCGATTGAAACAGTGTCTTTTGAATCGTCAGCTACATCAAGAGCTACATTCAAACCGATTGCTGTGCTGCTGATAAGTGTTGCGCCGTTGTCATTATCAACGTTGAAACGGATAGCAGCGAATGAACCTGCAGCAAAAGCAGCATCTAATTTAAGATCTACAGTAGCATGATATGACTCTTCAAAAGGATGGTCAGCTACATAGTATGAACCGGGATTAATGTTCATAAATGTATTCTCGCCATCATCTTCTACACCGAAGAAAGGAGAATGGTCTCCGCCTTCAATGTTCTTGGGAGTACCATGGTCTCTCAAATAGCTGATGTAAGGATGTCCTCTCATTGAACCACCATCAACAACAGGCTCTCCTGTTGTCTCGTCGATGAGACCTTCAACATCGAACCAAAAACCTTCGTTTACACTGTTAGGGATTTTGCCATACTCAACGAAGAAATCGCCTACGCCAAATCCGGCAAAAGCTGTGATGCCTGAGAAAGCAACTAACATAGCAACAGTAAGAACAAGTGCAAATGTTTTGAAAATTGACTTTTTCATTTTTATTTACCTCCGTAAAAAAAATTTTATATACACACAAAGTATATATACTGTATTCTACCTTATTCGACATACATTTGGCAATAGTTTTTTGTTGATAATTTTGTCTTTGTAATGGTATAATCAACAAGCGTGAAAACGGGGGTTAATCATAATGAAAATTATTTCAGCTAAAATATATAATGAAGAAAAGAAAATTGTGCTTACATTTGAAAACGACAGAAATCTTTCTCAAGAAGAATTATTGTCGACAGAGCAAGCTTGGCGTAAAAAATTAAAGACAGACAGCTCGGTTAATATAGAAATAACAGTACATATTGCAAATGAAGAAGAATTTTACTCTATACCTGAAGAGAGCGACCCTTTTCCGCAGGAGCAACAAGCGCCGATGCCGGAGTATGCGCCTATACCTGAGGAAGTGCCGCCTTTTGAAAGTATGCCGTTTGCAGATGAACCACCTATGCCGGGCATAGAAGATGAGCCTGTAGATGTGGTGGAGATACCGTTTAGCATAGAGGAATATGAGGAGGCTCAAAAAGAAAGTATTCGTATTGCTGCCAGAAATATGAAAGGCGGAGCGGGCAACGGTGGTTTCGGCGGCGGTGGTAGCCAATATCAGCGCAAAAATGCGGGCGAGTACAACAATAAGGGTGACGGTAAGTATTCCAAAAAGAAAAAGCTTACGCCTGATGAGGGTGAGGAGCTTAAAAAAGATTCTCGTGGCAATACCATTTATATGGGTAAAGAAATCGACAGTGTGATAAGCAAGATGTCTGATATTGATGCTGATTCGGGTTATGTTGCTGTTGCGGGAAAGATATTTAAATATGAAGATAAGCAGATACCGAGTGGTTCGTATATTGCGCTGATTGAAATGACAGATAATACTTATTCAATCGTGGCGAAGTTCTTTTTTGACGAATTTGACCATAAATTTGTTAAAAATACATTTAAAGAGGGCAGTTATATAACTGTTTACGGACAAGCCTCGCAAGATAAATATACAAGAGAATTGACGATTATGGCGAGGAGCATTTCTGAATATAAACCTGTTTTCAGAAAGGATACTGCTCCGGTGAAGCGCGTTGAGCTTCATTTACATACTAATATGAGTGCGCAGGATGGTTTGACACGTCCGGGAGATTTGGTTAAACAATTGGTTAAGTGGGGACATGATGCTGTGGCAATTACGGACCACGGTACGGCGCAAGCATACCCGGATATGTTTAATTCTATGAAGAAGGCTACTCAAAAGGGCGAGCCGGATGCTTTGAAATTGATTTACGGCTGTGAATGCTATCTTTGTGACCGCACACCTGATATGACGAATGAGCAGGCGAAGAAGCTTCCGACTTGGCATTGTATTATTTTGGTGAAAAATCTTGTAGGACTTAAGAATCTTTATAAACTGATTTCTCTTTCTAATTTGGATTATTACCATAAGCGTCCGAGAATGCCGAGATTTGAAATTGAAGCACACAGAGAAGGACTTATAATAGGCAGTGCCTGTTCTGAGGGTGAACTTTTTGATGCGGTTCTTAACAAAGAGCCGGAGGAGAGGCTTCTTGAAATTGCATCTTTTTATGATTATCTTGAGATACAGCCGTTAGAAAATGATATGTATCTCGTCAGAAGCGGCGAGGTTGAGAGTCTTGACGGAGTTAAAGCTATTAACCAAAAAATATTAGAGCTTGGAGATAAACTTGGCAAAATGACAGTTGCTACATGTGATGTGCATTTTCTTAATCCCGAAGATGCTATTTACAGAACTGTTTTGCAAGCGGCGCAAGGTTTCAGCGATGCGGATACACAGCCTCCGCTTTATTTGAGAACAACAGACGAAATGCTTGCGGAGTTTGAATATTTGGGAGAACGTGCCTACGAAGTAGTAGTAGAAAACACGCGTAAAATTTCCGACGAGATAGAGGTTATACGACCGGTGCCGGACGGCTTCTATCCGCCTGTAATCGAAGGCTCGGATGAAACTTTGAGAACCAGCTGCTACGAAAAGGCGCGCTCGATATACGGAGAAAACCTTCCCGAGCTTGTTGAGGCTCGTCTTGAAAAAGAGCTTAACTCAATTATCAGCAATGGTTATTCTATCATGTACATTACTGCAAAAGAGCTCGTTGCGGAGTCTGCACGTAACGGATACCAAGTAGGTTCGAGAGGTTCGGTTGGTTCGTCTGTTGCGGCTTTTATGGCGGGTATTACAGAGGTTAACTCGTTGCCTGCTCACTACAGGTGTTCGCATTGCGGTTATTATGAGTTCCACGAAAATGAAGGCTATGACTGCGGATTTGATATGCCTGAGAAGAATTGTCCTGAGTGCGGAGAGGTTCTCATAAGGGATGGTTATGATATTCCGTTTGAGACATTTTTGGGCTTTAAAGGAGATAAAGTGCCTGATATTGATTTGAATTTTGCGTCAGAGGATCAGGCAAATGCACATAAATATACTGAGGTGTTGTTCGGTAAGGGAAAAGTGTTCCGCGCCGGTACTATAGCAGGTCTTGCAGATAAATCAGCAAGAGGATATGTTATTAAATATTTGCAGGAGAGGGGTAAGCAGGTTTCCAATGCGGAAATTAACCGTCTCGCCAGTGGTTTTGAGGGCGTTCGTAAAACTACAGGTCAGCACCCGGGTGGTATTATTGTTATTCCGAGAGATAAGGAGATATATGACTTTACTCCTGTACAGCATCCTGCGGAAAAAGAAAATTCGGATACAATAACGACTCACTTCGATTATCACTTCTTACACGATAATATTTTGAAGCTTGATATTCTCGGTCACGAAGGTCCTGCGATGCTTAAATTATTGGAAGAATATACAGGAATTGACAGCCTTACAGTAGATATTAATGATGCTAAGATGCTTTCTTTGTTTAACTCATCCGAGGCACTTGGCCTTAATAATGATTTGCTTAAAAAGCCGATTCCTTTGGGAACTTTGGGAATTCCTGAAATGGGAACGGGATTTGTTACGAAAATGCTCATGGAGACAAGGCCGTCCACCATATCGGAGCTTGTACGTATTTCAGGTTTGTCTCACGGTACTGATGTGTGGAACGGAAATGCTCAGACGCTTATTTCCGAGGGTACATGTACGCTTTCACAGGCGATATGTTGTCGTGACGATATTATGCTTTATTTGATTAACAAGAATCTTGAGAAAAAGATGTCGTTTGATATAATGGAGGCCGTGCGAAAAGGTAAGGGTCTTAAACCTGAGTGGGAAGCTGCTATGCGAGAGCACGATGTGCCCGAATGGTACATTGATTCTTGTAAAAAGATTAAATACATGTTCCCTAAAGCTCATGCGGTGGCTTATGTCACTTTGTCTCTCAGAATTGCTTGGTATAAATTGTATGAGCCTGTAGCGTATTATGCTGCACGTTTTTCGATGAAAATTGATGATTTTGACGGTGCATCTATGATTCACGGTCTTGACAGAATGTATGGTAAAATGGCTGTCCTTAATTTGATAAACGGTGATGTTACCGATGATGATGCTGATGTTGTAATTGACCTTGGAGACGACAGCAGTTCTGAAGAATCCGGCGAAACAGGTAATAAAAAAGGCGAAATGAGTGCAAAAGATAAAGCGCAAGCGGCCCTTTATAATTTGCTTGTAGAAATGTATGCTCGCGGTATTGAATTTTTGCCGGTAGATATTTATAAATCTGATGCCACTTTCTTTAAGCCGGAAAACGGAAAAATCCGTCCGCCTATTGCAGCGTTTCAAGGTGTTGGCGGTGCGGCGGCAATGAATATTGTTGCGGCAAGAGAAAAACGCCTTGCTAATTCTGAAACCTTCTTATCGATAGAAGATTTGCAGTTAAGCGCAGGCGTTAATAAAGCTGTTTTGGAAACATTAAAAACTGAGGGTTGCTTTGAAGGCTGGCCGGATACGAATCAAATGTCCCTTTTTGATATGTTTTAATATTAAATATTATATATTGATTTCTGCCATTATGCCGTAGTGATCCGACTGCGGCATATTTTCGTTGAACTCTTTTACCAATTCAAATTTATCACATTCGATGTTTTTGCTGAGATAAATGTAATCGATAATGCGATGCTCAGGCTCTGAATATCCGTGGAATGTAATCTCATCCGTTGATAATTTTGCAACAGCGCGTGCATCGTTTAAAAGACTGTTTGCTTTTTCTATTGTTTCTGAATCAGGAGTTGCGTTGAAATCTCCCGTTAAAACAAGAGGCATATCCTTGCCGAAACGCTCTGAAATAAAGTCACAAATAAGTTGTATACCGTTTACTCTTGCATCTTTGCTGATGTGATCAAGATGCGTATTAACAAACGCGAATTTTTTGCCGGTTTTTATTTCTTCAAAAAGAACCCAGCAAGTAATTCTGATAAAGCTGGCGCCCCAACCGTAGGATTCTTTATCGGGTGTTTCGGAGAGCCAAAAGTGACCGCTATCTAAAGGTTTGAGAGTGTCTTTTCTCCAATAAATAGGCACAGCTTCTTTATTGTTTTTTGCACGATATACAAGTAACTTGCCAAAATCCTGCAAATCTTCGTCAAGATAATTTTCCCAGCGCTCGGTAACTTCTTGCATACCTATAACATCTGCACCGTGCTCACGAAAAACTTTTTTGAGCAAAGGTCTTCTTATCTCAAAAGTGCCTATAGATGGCTTTTCCCAACACATTACATTTTGTGAAATAACTTTTATACTCATATGAATACCTCCGCATTGATTATTATTTGAATCTGTAAAAACTTGCACCTGCAAGCAATTTGTTCATGTCATGCCATGGATTTAAATCGGAATTGCTTTCGTTTCTTACTATAAAAATCTCTGAAGCAGGATTGCCGCCGCGGGCAATAAGAAGTAATTTGCTGCCATCGGCATTTTCTGCCATATCTACGATAATATCGGGAATTTTGCTGTCTGCATATACTATAATGTCACCGACAGTTACTTCGTTCATAGAAACGCTCTTCATGTTAGAAGGTAAAGATGAAATGTTAGAGTGAAGCATTACATTTTGCATATAGTATTTGAATACGCCGTATTCTGTGCCTGTGTCAACATCCCTGTGCTTACAGTGCTCGCCATGCTCTTTGCACCATGTTATTGAGTTGCCTTCTTCTATAAGTCTGCCACCCTCTGACCAAGTACGGAAATCTAATCTGAATGCAGGTGTTGTGAGCAAATTAAAAGCTATATCGTCAAAACGACCTTGTTTATATAAAAATTCAGCATAAAGTCTTATAACAGAGTTAGCAGCCTCTTGCAAATTGCTCTTGTTTATAAGATCCATGTCCAACACGCTAACTGCAGGAGCAGAATCGTTATTGGCAAGAGTCTTTGTCGCAGTATCATACGCAAGCGGCTTTGTCGTATATTCGCGAAGTTTGAAATCTCTCAAATATTTGCCGAAAGAATCGTTTGATACTTGTACTCTTTTGTAGCCTGCAGGAGGATTAAAACGTGTGCCGATTGTCGTTTCTGACGGAATGATAGGGTCGAGAACCTCCTCTTGTGTGGGCGCTGCAGTATTAGGCGCATCGGTTGTCTGCGTTGTATTTTCGTTGTTACTCAAAGTGTTGTTGTTTTTGTTTTGTTGGTGTTTATTAAAGAAAATAAAAACAATGATTGTTGCAATAACGCATAAAATGCTTGCAATCAATAAAATTTTATTTGTAAGCGGCATGCCGTTTCTGTCGTTATAAAAATCATCCTTCATTTGTATCTGTATCTCCTTCACTTTGTGATTTGTCTGCTTTATAATTATCTATAAGACATCTCTTTATTGTAGGATAAGTATATGACATATTTATGAAACCTATAAAAGCAATGCCGATTGTGGCATAAAGCAATAAAGAAACATATAAAGACCAATTTCCGTTGATAAAGAACAGAGGAATGGCAACAAGTACAGCATCCAATATAAGGATACCGAGATTAGGAAGCCATTTTAAAAACGCAAAAAGCATAGCGTTTTTGTAAAGTTGCTTTAATGTAAGTTTGAATGTAACTATCATAGGATACATATACATTGTCATTACAAGAAACAGTGATGATAAGAATATCAAAACAACAAGTGAAATCATCAGCATCCAGTCAGGGAAAACGCCGTATGCAATGGATTTTGTACTTGAAAGAGCAAGATATACCGCAAAATCGAGTATTATCAAAAAGCCTGCAAAGCAATTAATTAAACATGCCTTGATTGAGAGCTTTAAGTTGCTGCGTGTCTTGCCGATATACTCCGACCAAAGGAAACAAGGCTCACGCTTGGTGAAGCAACGCAATATATATTCCATGCCCGCACGGAAAGGTCCTGCTGCGAAAACGGGAATTACAGTAAAAAATATTGTTACAAAGAAAAGTATCTTTGTTGCCACTTCTGATGAAGCTTGTGAAGTGCCTAATTGTGTGTCGCTGCTTAATGAATAAAACAACGAGGTCGAAACGAAATAGCTGAGTACTGCAAAAGCAACTGCAATAATATTAGGTATGAAATATATAAAATTTAAGCCTATTAATTTATATTTCTTTGCCCATGCGATTTCCCAAAACTTGAAAAATCCGTGCTTTTCAGGTGCATTTTTGTCTATGCCTTTACCTTCTTTAGTATATCTGTCAGAACTGAATAACTTCAATTAACTCACCGCCGTGAAAGAATCATATGGATATTGTAATAATCCAAATTACAGTATAGCAGAAAACTGTAAAAAATCAATTTGTAAAATGTGCTCCGTAGTGATAAAATAACAAACGTTATTTGAATTTTTTGCGAAAGGATTTGTAAATAATATGGCAAATGAATTTTTAAAATTAGATCTTGAAAAAACAGCAGGCTTTTTGGGAGAACATGAAGTTGGTTGTCTTAAAGAGCAAATTGCGGCTGCACATGATATGCTTCACAATAAAACAGGCGCAGGCAACGATTATACAGGTTGGGTAGACCTTCCTCTTAATTATGACAAAGAAGAATTTGCGCGTGTTAAAAAATGTGCAGAGAAAATTAAGAGTGATTCTGATATACTCGTTGTTGTTGGTATCGGCGGTTCATATTTGGGTGCAAGAGCTGCAATCGATATGCTTACTCCCAATTTTGACAGCATCAAAAGCTTGAGAGACAAAAAGGGTACAGCAGTTCTTTTTGCAGGTAACAGCATCAGCGTTAACTACATTGCAGACCTTATGGATATTATCGACAGCAATAATTACAATGTTTCTGTAAATGTTATCTCAAAATCAGGCACTACAACTGAGCCTGCAATTGCTTTCCGTATACTTAAAGAGTTTATGGAGAAGAAATACGGCAAAGAAGAAGCTGCAAAGAGAATCTATGCTACAACAGATAAAGCAAGAGGCGCGCTCAGAACACTTGCCACACAAGAGGGTTATGAGACATTCGTTATTCCTGATGATGTTGGCGGCAGATATTCAGTTCTTACACCTGTAGGTTTGCTTCCTATCGCTGTTGCAGGTATTGATATTGATAAAATTATGGAAGGTGCTGTTGACGCTTATAATCGCTACAACGAGAAAGATATGGATAAAAATGACTGTTATCTTTATGCTGCAGCGAGAAATGCTTTGTACCGTAAAGGCAAAATGATTGAAATTATGGTTAACTATGAACCCCAACTTCACTATTTCACAGAGTGGTGGAAACAACTCTACGGTGAGAGCGAGGGTAAAGACCAAAAAGGTATTTTCCCTGCAGGAGTTGATTTCAGTACAGACCTTCACTCAATGGGTCAATATATCCAAGATGGTATGCGTGTTCTTTTTGAAACTGTCATTGATGTTGATAAAGCTCGTCGCAGCATGACTGTTAAAGAGGATGAAGCAAATCTTGACGGCCTTAATTATCTTGCAGGTATGGATATTAACTATATCAACAAGCAAGCTATGATAGGTACAATCATGGCTCACAATGATGGCGGTGTTGCAAACATCGTTCTTCATGTACCTGAAATGAATGAATATCATTTCGGCGCAATGGTTTACTTCTTTGAGAAGGCTTGCGGCATCAGCGGATATCTCCTTGGCGTAAATCCGTTCAACCAACCCGGTGTTGAAGCATACAAGAAGAATATGTTTAAACTTCTCGGTAAGCCGGGATATTGATAGAGAGCTTTAAAGCGCAGATTGTAAGTAGTTTTAAGAGGGGAGAGGCTTCTTTTAAGACGCCTGCGGTCAATGTGCTGTAGAGTTCACTTGAAAATGTGTCAAAAAGTTTTTTGAAAGACTCGCATTCTTGCGGGTCTTTTTCTTTTGTGTTGTTTAGCTTTTCTATTAGATAAAAAGCCATCACAGCGAGTCGTCTGAGCGGCTGTTCGGAAATTTGGCTGTAACCGCTATTGTCGCCGCCTGTGAGTTTTGCGCACGGCCCCGGGTCATCGGCGCAAAACGAGAAGCCTTGCAAATGCCAAATTTCGTTGACGCAAATAGTAAAAACGAAGAGCCGATATTCCGTAGAATAGACATCTCCGGCAAAACCGGCACCGACCTGTGAGTTTTGCGCACAGCCCCAGGTCATCGGCGCAAAACTGAGTAAGCGCAAAAGCACATGGTTATCATCGAGTGACAAATTTGCAAATTTATTTTGCTCAAAAACAGTAAAAATACCGGGTACGGACTCCGGTATTTGAGAAACGGGGCGCAGACTTTGGATATCACCAAAACGGTTATCTTTTGCCCCTGAAAAATATTTACAAACTAAATCGAATTCAAAATTATATCCTGCGAAAAACAAATTGTATCATCCTGTGTAACGTGAAGTTTCTTCTTTGCGCAAAAACGCGAGATTTATAAGCTCTGTAAGGAGCTCCGGGTATGTCAGGCCCTCGGCTATCCACATTTTGCTGTACATACTGATATCAGTAAAGCCGGGGAGCGTATTAATTTCATTAAGAAGTACAGTGCCGTCTTTTTTTAAGAAGAAATCCACTCTGGCAAGACCCGAACAGTCAAGTGCCGCATACGCTTTTAAAGCCAAAGTTTTTATATGTTCTGCTTTTTCAGCGGGAATTTCAGCCGGAATACAAGAAACACTGCTGCCTTTTATGTATTTATCTTCATAATCATAGAATTCTTTTGACGGTTTAATTTCTCCGGGTGCAGCAACTTTTGCGCTGATGTTGCCAAGTACGGCGCATTCAATCTCGCTGCCTTCAATGAATTCTTCGATTAAAACTTTGCGGTCGTACTTTTGCGCATCAATCAATGCTGCGGAAAGTTCGTCGGCTGTTTTTACTTTGTGCACACCTACGGACGAACCGCTGTTGGAAGGTTTAACAAAACACGGAAAACCGAGCTTTGAAGCAACTTCTTCGTTGTAAGCAGTGGGATTCTCGGTGATAACATGCCTGTGAGCTACAATATATTTGCATTGGGGAATTTGAACGCTGTCAAAAATGATTTTAGAATAAACTTTATCCATACCGGCGGCTGAAGCCAATATTCCGCAACCGACATAAGGAATGTCGAGAAGTTCGAACAAGCCCTGAACTGTGCCGTCTTCGCCGTTTTGACCGTGCAGAACCGGAAGTATAACGTCACAAGTCTCTAAAGCAGCAATGCCTTTTTCTAAGCAAATGCGACCGGTGGGATTTGCTGTTTTTTCCCAAGAACCGTCGGGAATTGCCTCAATACTGCCATCGTACGGGAGCCACTCGCCTTTTTTTGTGATACCGACCATCACAACATCAAAAAGCTTTGTATCAATATTTTTTATAATAGAATACGCAGAAATTCTTGAAACATCGTGCTCGGTAGAACGACCGCCAAACACAACAGCAACTTTTTTCTTCATAATTCAGAAGCCTCCGTTAAAATCATCAACTTATTAATTTTACCGCTATTCAAGCTCTATTTCAAGGAAAACATTTTCAGAATAGTCAGTTTTTGGCAAAGCACTTTCGATATCGGTTACGATTTCTGTATTTCTGAGCAAATTAGAGAAATTACAGCTGCTGTTTTCGATTTTGTTGCCATTTGCGGTAATAGCAACCTTCTGTACGTTTTTGAATTCAGTCAAAGTGTTTGCGATGGAATATGCAATAAAAATTGCATCATTGTCAAGGCCTTTTACGAAGGCGTCATTGAAATCAACATAAGCTACACCTGCTTTTATTTTTATGCTGTTAAGTTTTGTGCCTGCAGGCAGAGTTTTTACAAGACTTGTGTTTGTTGGACCTGCAACCATCATATCCACGATTTTACCGGCTAAAACATCAACTTTTCGGTCTTTGTCGGTAAATTGTAAAAGTTTAGTCTCGCTACATAATTTGTCGCCGCGGGCGGTTTTGTAGTAAACCTTAACTTTTATGCTGCCTTTTAAACTTGCCGCCTCCGTTTCCGTAAGCGTCAAACTGCTGACCGGGCTGTATTCGTCGTTTTGTAATACGTTGCTGTTTGCGCTTTTGTCTCCCTCTGCTTCTTCGGAATTTTTGCGCACGCCGCAGCTGTTACACGCAAAAATAAAAACAAAAGACAAGATAAGTATTAAAAATAAACTTTTTAACTTCATATATGAGCACCTCTTGGAAATGATTATGTTATTTATATTTATTAACTTGAAGCTGTTTGTATGCAAGTAAAATCGTTCGGTGGGTAATATTTCCCGCTTTTTTTACTTTTTGACAAACAAGTATTAAAATGACAGTCCTTTATTAAAAACGACTGATAAGGAGGGGCGGTGCTATGAAATATATTAATGAATTTGGTGTAATTGTTACCGTGAAGTCTGAAAAGGACGCATTTTTGTTTCTTGACGGTATAGACAGAGACAGATACATATCAGAGCTGATTAAAAATACAGATGAAAAAGCAGAAAATGCGGTGCGTCCTTTGATAGCAGGGCTAAACAGCAACAGTGTTATAATTGTTTTTGATGGCGGAAGTGAGGAAAAATTAAGATACATCATACGAAAAGTTCATTTGTCGTATTCAGCTTACAGAAGAAATAAAAAATGTCCTGTTCGTTTTGAAAGTTCTTCTTTTGTGCTTGTTGACGATGCTTTGAAGCTGCAAAAGGCTGTGAAAACAGTAAAAGAAGAATCGGATTATATATGTACAAAGTTTGGACGAATAAACTTGAATAGAAATATTTGACATTGTCAAAAATAACTGAAGCAGAGATATCTTATGTTATTAATGATTTGCGGAGGTTATATATGAAAAGTAAAAAAATATCGTGGGCGCTGATTCTTATTTGTGTTTCGTTTGCTTTTGCGATTTTCTTGTCGGCTGAGTACAATTCGAGCAAATATGCCGAAAATATACTGCGTTTTCATGTGATTGCAAACAGTGATACAATGCAAGACCAGGCACTGAAACTTAAAGTGCGAGATGCGGTGGGGTGCAAAGTAAGTGATTTGGCAGAAAGTGCAACGAACGCACAAGAAACAGCAAATGTAGTTGCAGAGCATTCCGAAGAAATAATAAAAGCAGCAGAGGAATGCATCAAAAAAGAGGGCTTTGACTATAAAGTTTCGATAGAAATAGGCGAGTTTTATTTTCCTACCAAGCATTACTCAAAAATGTCCTTGCCGGCAGGGGAATATGATGCAGTCAGAATAATTATAGGTGAAGGTAACGGAGAAAATTGGTGGTGCGTGCTTTTTCCGCCGTTGTGTTTCTCAAACGGAAATGCAGTTGAGGATTTTGATACGGAAAACAAAGAAAAAGTGACGGTAAAATTTAAAATTACAGAAGTTTTTCAAGAAATTAAATTTGATATAAAAAATATGTGGCAAAAAATTTTTAAATAGTGTGGATTATTTTTTTGTAATGTGGTAGAATGACTGTGCTTTATTAATTATGGGGAGGAATACCATACTGTGAGCAAAGAAATAAATTTAAAAAAAATACTGGGTATTATGAAGAATAATTTAATCTTCATTTTGATAATTGCCACTGTTTTTGCTGTGGTAACGGGTGTGTATATGAAGATTACAGTGATACCTCGATATTCATCTGTAATTAAATTTTGCTTGAGAATGGATATACAAAATTCATCGACGACAGGAGCAAATGAAAGAAACCAATATATGTATGCCAACGAACTTATGGCTACTTGTATTGAGACTCTTGAAACAGGAGATGCATATCAAGAGTTAAATGAATACTTGCATCAGCAATATGATGTATATCAAAACAAGTTTTTGTCAAATACGAATGTAGATATTGCGCAGAAGAGCGAATTCAGTAATATTATTCATGTTACAATTACGACAACGGATGCCAAGCTTTCTCTTGCTGCTTGTGAAGTTTTTGAATCAATGGCTTCAAAAAGAGTTGAAAAAGTCGGTAAACTTAAATTGGAGAGAATAGATTCTCCTTTGGAGGCTCAATCACCGATTTCATCAGGCATTTTAAGAAGTTGTGCTTTTGCCTTTATTATTGGCTTTGCATTGGCAACATTATTGTTTGTTTTGAGGGTTGCTTTGGATAATACCATTAAAGACGGTGCTGCGGTTTGCGAAGATATGGGTATACTTTTGTTGTCTGAGATTCCCGATATTTATACGGCAACAGAGGCAGATAAGATTTACGAAGCTAAAATTCGTCCGATGAGGTAAGGGGGTTATTTTCATGGCAAAGAAAGAACAAAATTCAAATAAGTTTAGACTTGTAACTGAAAAAGCTTTTCCTTTTGCGGCAAAGGAAGCATATAATGCGTTGAGAACTAACTTATTATATGCATTATCTCCTACAAACGGTAAAATTGTTGCGGTTACTTCATCTAATGCAGGCGAAGGTAAATCGACAGTTTCAATAAATTTAGCTCTTACAATGGCTTTAACTTCGGCTAAAGTTCTTTTGATAGATGCTGATTTGAGAAGACCTACCGTTCATAAAAAATTAGGTTTGAGCAATTCAACAGGTCTTTCAAGATTTATCGTTGGCTTTGAGACTATGTCAGAGGCTTTGAAAAGAGATGTTTTTGAGAATCTCGATGTTATGACATCAGGTCCGATTCCGCCTAATCCTTCTGAACTTTTGGGCAGTGAGAATATGAGAATATTCTTGCAAAAAGCAAGTGATTATTATGACTACATAATAATTGATACTCCTCCGATAAATATTGTTACTGACGTTGCTGTTATGTCTGATTCTATATCAGGTGTTGTTTTGGTTACAAGTCATGGTAAAACAACAATTGATGATGTGAAAAAGGCCAGTGTGGCGCTTGAAAAAGTTAATGCAAAATTGCTTGGTATGGTTGTTGCAGGAGTTAAGAAAAAGCTTTCAAGCTATAAAAAAGATAAGGTTTCTTCTTATTATCAATCTGACGATGACGATATGTAAAGGATTGACATAGTAAACTATGAGTTTTGTGGATTTTCATACCCATTTTTTGCCCGGCGTTGATGACGGCGCAGAAAGTGTAGAAAAATCGTATAGTATGTTAAAAAAAATGGCAGATGAGGGTGTAGACGTAGTTTTCGCAACTCCTCACTGCCTTTTGTCGCGAGAAGACGAAAGAAGTTTCATTGACAGGAGAAATGCGTCGTTTGACAAGTTAAAAGCTTATATTGAAAAAATTAAGCCTGATTTTAAAGTTCCTGAGATGAGAATGGGTGCGGAAATTCGTGTTTCGAGGGAAATGAAACAATTTGAGTTTCCTGAAGAACTTGTTCTTGAAGGGACAAATTTAATGCTTTTTGAGCTACCTTACGGCAGATACAGTACGGCTTACGGTGAGAATATTTATAATTTGTCACTTAAAGCAAAAGTTACACCTGTTATAGCGCATATAGAGAGATATATTGATTTATATAGTGATTATGACTATAACGATGTTTTTTCGATACCGAATGTAATTTGTCAAATAACAACGGGCTTTATTCAAGAAAAGAAAATAGCAAAATTTGCATCGAATGTTATTAGGAGTGAACTTCCATTGATTTTTGGCAGCGATTCTCATAACATGGATGAGAGGCCACCATATATGGCATCATCTTTTGCAAAAATAAATAAATTTTGCTCAAAATATAAGATACCGGAGCAAACCATGATTGAATTGTTTGAATTCAACAAAAGATTGATATAAAATTTTATTATAGGAGATAGCTTTGTAATGACCTTTGGTAAGATGGGTGGAAAATACTTAAAAAAATGGCAAGGTAAAGTGCTGCTTATTGCAACTATTATTGCAGCAGTCTTTTTTGCGGTTTTTTTGGCGGAAACTCTCGCAAGTAACACCTATATACCGAAAAATGGGCAAAGTGTTGCCGAAAAGCTTGCAGGCAACAGTACGGCTGTGGAGGACAGTGCAGGCAGACATCAAAGATCTCTGTCATATTTGTCACTTACATCTAATCTTGAGGAGTGGATTTCAGAAGATGCCGATTTATCAAAAGGTATTTTTTGCATAACTACTGAAAGCTATGAATATCTTGTATATAATTTGGATTTGGCAAATATTGCTGATACAGGTAAAACTTCTGATGAGTATAATTATTTATGGGTAGATTCGGGAAATGACGATTTTTATGCAGTTGTCAATATACCGGGTAAAAACATAAACTTGAAAGATTATTATATTCTTACTCGTGACGAAACCGGAATATATGCGTCAAGAGCAATTTTTAATTTTTATGAAGCCGAAAATGTGGATGTTTCAAATGCAACTGTTATCGGCACGATTCTTGCACCCAATGCATCAATTGTTTGTGAAAACACCTCGCTTTACGGTCAGCTTCAAGGAAAATCTGTGACGGGTAAAATTAAATTTCACAAAGATATTCGTTTTGACGGATACAGAAAAATTATGGATAATCTTAATGTGCTGAAGCTTAAAAATGATGCTGTACGGATGGCAGCCATAGAATATTTAATAAACAATAATAACGATGGCAGATATTCTGATTATAAAGCAGATAGTCTTATAAGAGTTCGTGATATAGAAGCGGTGAAAAAACTCAGCATTCATGCTCCCGGTGTGACATACAACTCGTTAGAGGAGGATTTGGCTAAATTTCCGAATCTTGAAGAAGTAGTTGTGAGTGGTGGCGTTTTGCCGTCGTTTTCACTTGAAAAATTAAGTGCTGTTAAGGCGCTTTCTATTACGGGCACTGATATATCAAGTTTGGATATTTCAGCGGCATCTGAACTTGAAAAATTGATTTTAGATAGTAACAAAGAGTTAAAAACATTAGATTTTAGCAAAAATAATAAAATAAAAGTATTGAGTTATTCAGGCACTCCTTTGGGCTGGATGGATTTCTCAGCTTTGCCGGAGTTGTATTATTTGGATTGCAGCAACTCCAATGTTGCTTCTTATTTGACTATTTCCGGGGAAAAACTTCAAAATTTAAAGATGCTTGATATATCGGGCAACGGTAATATTCAGACTTTTTGGATACACACCTTTCCTAAACTTGAAAAGGTGAATTGCTCGAGATGTGGCATAATAAATCTTGACTTTACAGGTATGACATCCTTGCAATACTTTAAGGGAAGTTACAATCGTTTTGTAAATGTGGATTTTAAAGGCGCAATAAATCTTACACAAATAGAAATTTACGGAGAGAGTTTAATCGATATAGATATCAGAGGCTTGAAGCCTACGAAAGTTTTCTGTACTGCGCAGATAATACAAGATGAACCGCAAGAGGAGGTGGAGTCTGATGTCACAGAAGAAAAAACAGAAACAGAAACAGAGCCTAACGGGTAAGGCATTTTATATTGCAACACAGATGATTTTATGTGCGATTTTGTTTTTTACAGCAGGAATGTTAAGCGACAAAGGATATGCTTATGTTTCTGAGCGTGAGGATAACGAGATGATTCGTAATGAGTTGGGTATTACTTTTACAGCGACTCCGGCTCCGTCAAAAAGTACGGCAGAGGCACAGACAACATCAAAGCCTGTACCTGCTTATCCCGTTGAAACTCCTAAAAGATACACATATCCCGAAGGTATTACGATAGAACAGCTCAAATCGCTAAAAGAACGAAACAGTGATTTTGCATTTTGGATGTATATAGGTGATACAACGATTAATTATAATGTTATGCAGGCGGCAGATAATGACTACTATCTTCATAGAAATATAGACGGTAAGCATGCTGATTCGGGTTCACTCTTTTTGGATTTTCGCAATGATCCGGAGACTTTGAAGGGTCATACCATAGTGTACGGACATAATATGAATGACGGCTCTATGTTTGGTAATTTGCTGAAATTTTATACCGGCGGAAATGACACATATTTAAAGGAACATCCGTATATGTACACATACTCAGAAAACGGTGTTGGAATATGGAAAATTTTCTCTGTGTATGAAACAACAACAGATGAATATTATTTACAGACAAGATTTACATCAAACGATGAATATTATACTTTTATAAAAGACTTACAAAACAAATCTGCTTTTAAAACAGACGTTTTGTTAAAAGCTACAGATGATGTAATGACACTTTCTACTTGTTATAAATTTAATCATATTAACGGCAGACTTGTAGTAAATGCGGTACGTGTAGGCACAAGTATTCTTAATTGATAAATTGATTTTAAAGAGGATAATATATGAATATAAGCAAAATAGAGAATAAATTATATGAGAAAACCTCAGTTTCCGGCATATTTATTAGAGAGTATTTACCGGGTTTGCCTGCTGTCGCAGTTAAACTATATTTATATTTATTGTATGCGTCAGAGCATGATGTGGAATGTGATGAAAATGCTTTGGCGCTTATTTTGAATTGTGATCTTTCAGTTGTTAAAGAAAATTTGCTTGTACTTGAAAGTATGGGACTTATAATGATAGAAAACAATACTGTAGTTATTGCAGATATTGTTCAAAAAGAAATAGAAAGAAATTACAGATTAAAAACTGTATCGAGGCCTGATGATATTAATTCTACAGGCTTAGAAAAAAATTATGCCAGAGCAAAAGTACAAAAGGCTGTAAGTGATAAATTTTTCTCGGGTCAAATGACAATAGCTTGGTATAATGAAATTGATTCGTGGTTTGATAAGTATGGATTTGATCCTGATGTTGTATTTTTACTTTTTCAGCATTGCAGCAGAAAAGGCGTTATGACAAGACCGTATATAAGAAAAGTTGCTGAGTCGTGGGGAGAAAAATATCATATTCGTACATCAGAACAAGTTGAGGCGTATATAGAGTCTTATGAAGAATATAAAACACTTCGCAGTGAGATATTAAAAAGGCTTAAATGGCGTCGTAATATGAACATATATGAAGAAGAAATTATAGAAAAATGGTTTTATACATATAAATATAATCTCGATATTATAGAGATAGCTTTAAAAAGATCCGTTACTAAAAATAATCCTACTTTAGCCACATTTGATTCAATTATTACATCTTGGTATAAGAATGGTTTTAAGACAAAAGAAGAAATAGAAAGCTATGAAGAAAAACGTAAAAGTGCATATGCGGCTGCAAAAAAAGCCAAGACACCTATGGCAGAGCAGACAAAAGGAGATGCCGAGCAAAAAGGTAATTTCAAACAGCGCAACTATGACGAGGACTTTTTAAACAGTTTTATCATAAGCGAGGATGACAACGCATGATTATTTTTGATAAAAAATATAATGAAATTGAAAAAGAATTGGCAGACAGAAGAAATGCTGCAAAACATGAAGCGGAGAGAAGAACCCTCGAGATATATGGCAAGTTTCCTCAAATAGCAGAAATAGATAATACAATAAATACATTGGGTATTCTCATTGTATATTGTGCCATGAAAAGAAAAGCCCCTACCAAAGTTGTCTCGGGATTGCCAAAAGAATATTTGTCTTTTAACAAAGAACAAATAAATCAATTGATAATTGAATTTAAAAATAAAAAATGTGATATTTTGGAAAAGGCAGGATATCCTTGTGATTATCTTGAAAATGCTCATTTTTGTAAAAATTGCCATGATACGGGAGCTTTTTTGCAAAATGGTATTGAAGTGGATTGTGAATGTAAAGCATTTTTAATTTCAAAAAAACTTAAAGAGTTATCCGGTGTAGCTGAAGGTGATGTATTTTCATGTTTCAGAAGTGATTTTTATTCTGATATAGTAGATAAAGAAAAATACGGCATAGCAGTGTCTCCGAAAACTCAAATGGAGGCAATCTACAAAAGATGTATTTATTTTGTTCAAAATTTTGATTCTCCATCGACACATAATATGGTGTTTTTTGGTAATTCAGGTTTGGGCAAGACCTTTTTGGGGAACTGTATTATTAATGCACTTACAGATAAAGGTATTTCTTGCTTATATATGCCTGCGACATCTTTGTTTAAACCTTTTACACCAAGTTATTCCGGACAAGAAAATGCGTCGGACTTGGTTGAGTTTATATTAAATTGCAGTCTTTTGCTTATTGATGATTTGGGTAGTGAAAAACAGACGGATACTCGATATGCGGAACTACTTGAAATATTAAATACAAGAGAACTTAATTCTAAAAAAGGCTTATGCAAAACCATAATTACGACCAATCTTGAGCCTAAGGAGTTGTTCTCGCGTTATGGTGAGCGCGTGGCTTCAAGAATTTTAGGGGATTATGATATAATTAAATTTGCCGGTGATGATATAAGACTTAAAAAGAAAAGCATGTAATTTTTTGTTGACAAAAGATTGCATATCGTTTAGCATATAAAAAACCGGCGTTCTGCCGGGCTCAAAGAAATTTTATAGTTTATTTATTCTAAGAATTTACCAGTATAAAAAATTAAATCAAGTTAAGGTTGGTGTACCAATGGATCTTCAGGATCTCAAGAAGAAAAAAATCGACGATTTGCGCTACATAGGTAAAATGTTGGGCATAAAGTTACTCTCTAAAATGAGCAAACAAGCTTTAATTGATGCGATTATGGATGCGGGTGCGGGTAGCACAGCATCTGCTTCAAATAAAGTTGACGATATGACTGAGGTTGCGAGCGAGAATGCAGTTGATACTGCAGTTGAAACTGTAGCTGAGACTGTAGTTGAGGCTGATACGGAAACGCCTGTGGCGGTTTCTGAGTCAACTGTTGATGCTGTATCTGCGCCGGAGGCAACAACATCTGAAGCAGCTCAGAGCGACAAAATTTCCGAAAAGAAAAAAAGCAAAGAGAAAAATCAAAAGAAGAACAGGGCAGATGCTGTAAAGGAAAAGCGCAACAAGAGGGGAGTAGAGCAAAAAAAGAGTCGCAAGACTGCAAAGAAAGAGGAAAAAGAGGTAAATTCGATTTCTGAAAGTGCGGAGGAAGCAGAGCTTTCTGCAAAGCCGGAGGAGGAGACGGTTGAAAGCAAAGAGCAAAAAGAAGTAAAAGAAGAAGCTAAGGCTCAGGACAATACAGAAGAGGCAGAGGGATTGCTTGAAATACTTACTGAGGGTTACGGATTTTTGCGTGTTGGTAAATATATGTCAGGCGGCAACAAGGATATTTATGTACCGCCTACGCTTATAAGAAAATTCGGACTTAAGACGGGTGATAAAATAAAGGGAAGAAGCAAAATGCAGAGGGAAAATGATAAATATCCGGCGCTTTGCTTCATTAACACGATAAATGATGATCCTATTGAGGTGGCTTTTAAGAGAAAAGCGTTTGAGAGTTTGGTGCCGATTTATCCTGATGAAAAGATTAAATTGGAAACTGAAAGCAATGAGCTTTCGACAAGACTCATTGATTTGATTGCGCCTATCGGTAAGGGACAAAGGGGTATGATTGTTTCGCCTCCAAAAGCAGGTAAAACAGTGCTTTTGAAGAAAATTGCAAATGCAATTACTGCGAATTATCCTGATATTCATTTGATAGTGCTTTTGATAGATGAGCGTCCTGAGGAAGTTACGGATATGCGAGAATCCGTACAGGGAGATGTTATCTCATCTACTTTTGACGAGATGCCTGAGAAACATATTAAGGTTTCCGAAATGGTTTTCGAAAGAGCTAAAAGACTTGTTGAGCAAGGTAAAGATGTTGTGATTTTGATGGACAGTTTGACTCGTCTTGCGAGAGCGTACAACATAACAATTGCTCCTACGGGCAGGTCTTTGTCGGGCGGTCTTGATCCGGGTGCTTTGTACAATCCCAAGAGATTTTTCGGAGCTGCCAGAAATATTCGCGGCGGCGGCAGTTTGACGATTGTTGCGACTGCGCTTATAGATACGGGAAGTAAAATGGACGATGTTATTTTCGAGGAATTTAAAGGAACGGGTAACATGGAGCTCCATTTGGACAGGAAACTTTCTGAAAAAAGAGTTTTCCCTGCTATTGATATTAATAAATCGGGAACAAGAAAAGAAGAATTGCTCCTTTCTGAAAAAGAACTCAACAGTGTTTTTTCTATTCGCAGAGCTTTGTCGAATTTAGGCACTGCTGATGTTACTGAAATGATAGTGGGCAAGATGTTAAAAACCAAGAATAATGAGGAGTTTATTAATACAATAAAAATATTCCCTCAAGATGGCTCTAAAGGCTGACTTTTTTGAGAAGGTGTTTTGGTGAAAAATAGCAGTAATAAAATAATATTAATTGCATTGGTTGTTTTTTCGGTATTCTTTTCGCTTGCTTTTATTTGCGGAGATTATGCGACGTCAAATGTTCTTGCGAGAAATATATCGAGCGAATGTAATATGTCATTAAAAGATGGTGCCGGTAATGAAAAATGGCTCGGCTCTTCAAAACTTTTGGATGATGAATATACTACTTATTCAACTTTTGCAAAGAACGATGCTCTTATAATTAAAAGCGAGACACCTATAGCAGGTTTGTACATTGTGTGGAATAAAATTCCTGGCGAGTGGACTTTGAATGTGGGTGACAGTTCGTTTTTTGCGGGTAAAAACGGTTTTTTGCATGAGTATGTAGATGTAGTTGCTTTGTCAGGAAAAACGCCCAATGAAGTAAGTGTGAAAATGCCGAAGGATATTTCCGTATGCGATGTGTACGTTTTTTCTGAAGGTGAGCTGCCTGATTGGGTGCAAGTATGGGAACCGCAATGCGAAAAGGCTGATATTATGTTACTTTCGACACATTCAGACGATGAACAGTTGTTTTTTGCGGGATTACTTCCGTATTATGCAGGTGAAGTAGGTGCGGCTGTTCAGGTGGTTTATCTTACAAACCATTGGGATACACAAAACAGACCGCATGAGCAGATAAACGGATTGTGGAAAGTCGGTGTTAAAAATTATCCTGTTGTTGGATACTTCCCGGATGATGTTGATACATTGAAACAAAGCGGGGAAAGCGTTCAACAGACTTTAGAGAGGGTTCTTAAGGGCTATTACGACGAGACAGGAACATGGAACGAAGCTAATTTGATGAAGTTTCAAGTTGAAATGATAAGGCGTTTTAAGCCACAGGTTATAGTTGCGCACGACGTTAACGGAGAATATCAACACGGAGCGCATATAGCAAACACATATACTTTGCAGCAAGCATTGACTCCGGCAGCCGATTCTGAGCAGTACAAAGAGTCTGCAAACTTGTATGGCGTGTGGGATGTTCCGAAAGTTTACATTCATTTGTGGCAAGAAAATAAAATCACAATGAATTGGGATGTGCCTCTTGAAAAGTTTGGAGGTAAAACGGCTTTTGAAGTGTCAAAAGAAGGATATCTTTGCCATCGTTCACAGCAATGGACATGGTTTACGAAGTGGCTTACGGGAACTTCAAGCGGAGTGGCCGATACAATAACAAAAGCATCTGAAATTAAAACATACAGCCCGTGTGAATTTGGTTTATATAAAACACTTGTAGGTGTTGACACAAAAGCAGATTTGGTTGATAATATAATACTGTATAAGGATCAGGTTAAGCCCGAAGAAAAAACACCCGAACCGACACAACCGGCAGGACAAACTCCGGGAGAAACAACAAGTGTGCCGACTGCGAGTGTTGCGGAGATAACGCTTGAACCGACAGATGACGCAGACGAATCAAATACAGAGGATATTTTGATTTATTGCGCTATGATTGCTTGCGTAATAGCAATAATTGTTATGGCAGTGCTATCGGCTAAGGGGAAAAATAAAAAATAACAATTGTGAATTTTGAAATTATCGCACTATTTAGGAGAGAAGAACGATGATAGGATTTTATAATGTATCGGTAATATTGACGTATGTAGGACTTATGTCCTCGCTTTTTGGTATGGCTAATTTGGCTTTATCAGCTGAAGGCGACCCTATGGCGCTTAAAATAGCATTTTTGTGTCTTATAGTATCGGGTTTTTGCGATATGTTTGACGGTAGAATTGCAAGAATGATAAAGCGTACACCTCAAGAAAAAGAATTTGGTATTCAAATCGACTCGCTTTGTGACTTGATTTGTTTTGGTGTATACCCTGCCTTTATTGTTATTTCAATAAGTCATAAGCATTGGGTCAGCATGATTGCCGGTGGACTTTTCGTATTGGGCGGAGTTATTCGTCTCGGATACTTTAATGTTATGGAGCATGAGCGTCAGCAGCAAACTGATGAAAACAGGAAATATTTCCAAGGTGTGCCGATAACATCTTCGGCTATAGTATTTCCGCTTGTTTTTGCGATTGAAAGTATAGTAAATAAATTTGGTTCTAAAATTCCTTTTAAAGTACCAAGCTTGAATCTTATTTATACAATTATGATGTTCCTTGTTGCTTTTCTCTTTGTATGGGATATTAAAGTTAAGAAACCGGGTTTAAAAGAAACTGCATTCTTGGCAGTGCTCGGTATACTTGCAATAGTGGGCATTATTATCGGTAAACCGGCAGTATGAAATATAAAGACAGACAAGGTAATTTAATAATAAAAGAGACAGGGCAGGATAAGTTTTTGAAGAAACTCTATACCACGGTTTTGGGTAGAGTTTTTGTCAGAATACTTATTACCAAGCCAATTACTTCGATATGCGGATTTTTCTTAAACAGAAAGATATCGACTTTGTTTATCAAGCGTTTTATCAAAAATAACAACATTGATATGTCTCAATATGAAGAACGAAAGTTTAAATCATATAATGACTTCTTTACACGTCAGATAAAAGAAGGCAAGCGACCGATTAATGAATCACCGAATGTTTTGATTAGTCCTTCTGACGGAAATGCTACGGTTGTACCGATTGGAGAGGACACAGTCTTCAGCATTAAAAACACTCAATATACATTGGCTCAACTTTTAAGAGATGAAAAGCTTGCAGAGGACTTTAAAGGCGGCTTTTGTTACATTATTCGACTCGCTGTAGATAATTATCACAGATATTGTTATTCATGTGACGGTGTTAAAAGCGAGAATGTACATATTAAAGGTGTTTTGCATACAGTAAACCCGATTGCAGCCGAGCTTCGTCCGATTTATAAAGAAAACACAAGGGAATTTACACTTATAGAATCAGATAAATTTGGCAAATTGATTCAAATGGAAGTGGGCGCTCTTGTGGTAGGTAAAATTGCAAACTATCATAAAGGGACATATAAACACCGCAAGGGTGAAGAAAAAGGTATGTTTGAATTCGGCGGCTCGACAATAATCGTGCTTACCCAAAAGGGGCAAATAAAACCTTCTCCGGATATTCTTGCAAACTCCGGAGAAGATTGTGAAACGATTGTTAAAATGGGAGAGGAAATCGGATTATCCGGGAATTAATAATTTTTGCCCGGGATATATCAAGTCGGGATTTTTTAATTGATTTATTTCTTTTAAAAGTTCAAGCGGTGCGTTATACTTTTTGGCGATTTTCCATAATGAATCACCGGGTTGCACTACATATAATAAAATTGCAGGCTTATCGCCGTCGCTTTCAATAAAAGGATTATCAGGCTGTGTGATATCGCATATATTGCTGAATTCGCACAGCTTTATTGTACTTCCCTTAAATACTACGGAAATTCTAAGCTCGGTTTCTGATGTTGAGAGTATATTGAAACTGATGTGGTTGACAGAAGCATTGACAAAAAACGATAAATTATCGGTACATTCATCACAATCAAAAATATGTGAAAAAGGCATCTTTGTCGAAAAAGATACTACGGGTGAATTTTCGTCTCCGGACAAATATAAGATATTGCAGATGACATAGCCGTCCATACTTACTTTCCCGGCATTAGGAGTACAAGTATATTTGCCTAAAGCAGCGGTAACATTGACGATTTGCGTGATGTCCGGCAATTCATCGGATTTTACAGCGATTTCTTTAAGAACAAATTGCCCGGAAATATTGTCAACAGCCAACATACTTGTAACAGGCGAAGCATTTAACGAAAAATGTTGAGAAAGGGAATATGCATCAGTTAAATATTCTTGTTGAAATGACGAAAAAGCATCAGCATCAACATTGATAGTTGCAGTAATGTGTAAAAGACGCATCTCTCCGTCTAAATCAGCAGCAGCCTCAATATTGTATTTTTTTAAATGAGAATCAGCGTGCCAAACTATATTGTCTCCTATTGTGTTAATTTCAATGCTGTGTGTAAAAGGTATTTCATTTTCAATTATTTGAACACTTTCGTTCATATCGTCGGCGATGTAAAATGTGCAAAGAAGGAGATTTCCTTTGATTTGCAATTTATCACCTATAACAGAAAAAGCAACATCAGAAAGAATTGCGTCACTGCGGAGAATTTCACCATATGCCGCCTTGCCGCTTGAAAGCTCGATTTCTTCATCAATGTCAAAACACTTTGAAATGCTTTCGGCAATTGAGCTGAGCTCTGTGGTTTCTTTTTGGAGTTGTATGTCATCGGCGCCGGAAATCCCTGTGCATATGCCTATTTCTGTAACGCTTTTTTGTAATACTTCAGTACAGACTGTCGTTTTGACGGAAATTTTACGGCTGTTTATGAAGAGTGCGTCAACATTTTCGACGCGGCAAAAAACTTTCAAGATGTCATCATCTTTGACAGTGGGAGAAGGAATTTTGACAGTATGTTCTGATACAGTCAAAAAAGATTTGATTTTTTTGTCCGATTCTGACAGGTAAAGAATTTTATAATTGATTTTGAAAGATATATTTGCGTTACCGTTTGCTTTTGAAACGATATCAGTCTCGGCATAAGCATCTGCAGCAAGAATTTTCAACATATCGGGTAATGAGTCAGGTATGATACAATCGAAATCGTATACTTCACTCTTGTTTTCTAACAGAGCAAGATTGTTAATATGTACGTGATCCTTTATTAAATCAAGCATTTTAAAGCCTCCTTTTTATTGTACCGCTGACAGCGGATATATAATAAAGTACGCAAAAGCATTGAGAAATATGACAAAAATACAGGTTGGCAAAAAAGCGTATCTTATGGTATAATCTAATCGATTATGGACTGAGATAGTAAAGCTTTATATATTTTCGGAGGTAAGACTAATGATAAAAAAACGATCGTATAAATTAGTTGTTATTTTTACAATCGTACTCGTGCTTTTTGTAAATACAGCTGTATCGGCAATTGCTGTCAGCTTAGAAGATATACAGAACCAAATAACAAATCAACAAGCAAACAAAAACGAGCTCAAGGATGAGCTTGCTGGCTTGCGTGCCGAGATTAATGCTCAAAAAAAAGAAGATGCTAAAATTACAGCTGAAATGGCAGAAATACTTAAACAAAAACAAGAACAGGCATCTTTGCTGGAACAGATGATTGACGATTTGGATTACATATATGAACAAATAAATCAATATCATGAAGAAATAGTAAAAGCAGAAGAAGATTATAATCAGGCTCTTAAAAATTTCTATACAAGAGCAAGAATTATGTACAAATACACTCAATATGATTCGTTGCAACTTTTCGTAGAGGCAGAGGATATTTTCGATTATGCAAATCGTGACAGACTCTTTTCACGTATGATGGAGAATGACCGTAAAGCTCTCGAAGACCTTGTTGTGATGAAACAAGATCTCGAAAATAAAAAGAAAATACAAGAGCAAGTAAAAGTAGATGCTGAGGCTCTTGTTGCAGAGAAGCAAAAGGTTTTAGAGGCAATTAAGAATAATGAGAAGATTGTTGCCGAGGAACTTGAGGCGAGTCGCGGTGCTTTGGCAATACTTGAGTCTCAAGAAGCCAAAATTGAAGCAGAATCTTATAAGATTGAGGCTGAAATTAAAAAGCTTCAAGAATTATATAATGACTATACTCAAAGTTATGACGGTCTTATTTGGCCTTCAAGGAGCTCAAGAAGAATATCGTCTTATTATGGTATGAGATTGCATCCTATTTACGGATATTACAAAATGCATACGGGTATTGATATAGGTGCTTCGTATGGCACGGATATTATTTCGTCAGCTGATGGCGTTGTTACAAATGTTATTTATAACGAGGGTGGATATGGTTGGTACATAATGGTATACCACGGAGACGGTATTACAACATTATATGCACATTGCAGTAAAGTTATTGCAAAAGTTGGACAGAATGTTAAACAAGGACAAGTAATTGCTCTTGTTGGAAGTACAGGAGCTTCTACCGGACCACACATACATTATGAAGTACGAGTAAATGGTGCACACACCAATCCTCTTAATTACGTGAAACCTTAAAAGTTTATTTTTTAATAATGATTGATTTATTAGTCGGATTATATTCTTTTGATGTTGAATGAATGAGTAATTCTTCAAAAGAAGCTAAAAATGCAATTACACAAACAGTTGAACAAACGGGAACCGTCCATGTTTTTACAAGATAGGGGACAGAATAAAGAGCAAATCCCGTGAGCTTGTTGGCGTATGTGTGAATTGATGCGAATTTTTTGTATTTAATGCAAGCTACAACATATGCAGCTAATCGAGTTATTAATATTATTGCAACGGCATACCATATATACGATGGAAGATTGTCCCACAGAAATGGGAAGATTTTAATCAAAAGTACAGTATAAAAGGTAAGATCTGCTATGCTGTCTAATCTTGCTCCGAATTCTGTTTCTTTTTTCATTGCTCGTGCAAGCAAACCGTCTACAGCATCGCTAAAACCGCATATTGTATATATGATATAAAACGGCATCGAAAACGGAGCGATAAAAATTAAAATAATAGCTCCTAAAATTCGTGATGCTGTTATGCAATTCGGGATTGTAAAGTGCTTCGTCATTATATTATAAAGTCAGCAATAAGCTGAAAACTCCTTCGATAGTTTATTGTATTACACTTAGTGCAACTCTCATTATAACGCAAATTTGATTATTGGGCAATATTTCTTTTGGTAAAAACTGAGAGGTGAATTGACCGATAGTTGCTTTTTTGCTACAATAAACCAATAATATGTAAAAAAATCTATTATACAGTAACTTTGTTTTATGGGAGATGTTTAGATGATAAAAAGAATTTTAGTTCTTATGATGGCTTTTATGCTTGCTCTACCATGTTTTTCGTGCGGAGGTACTGCGTCGTTTTTTATCCGTTCGCCATACAATGAAGACCAGCAGTTTGGGGCATTTGATAATCTTGATGATGCTAAAAAAGCACTCGATGGTATAAAACAACTCGGATATATTATTTATAACTCTAAGAATAAAGTTGAATATTGTCCTTTTGACTCTGTTGCGCAATCAAAAATATTATATCAGTCAAAATTTGTTGCTGATTTTGTAAGAGAAAATGGTTATAAATATGGTGATGCGCAGGTGAATCCTTCATATGACCAAGGTAGAACAGAGAAAAAAGTTTCTTGTGACAGATATGTTGCGTGGGCAATTTTTTTAGCAGGTTATACAAAGTCGAATTATGAGAATTCGAGACTTAATTTGTACGGGGAAAAGAATCTTGAAAATTATCTTTTGGATAATGGTTTTGTAAAGATTAATGATGTTAGTGATGTTCGCGCCGGTGATGTTGTTTTTGTGGGTGATTCAAGGGAACACTATCCTAACTTACAAGGATATTGGCTCGATTATCCCGATCATGTTTTTATATGTGCAGGCAAATCACAAAACGATCACTTCTATAGATATGATGCCGGAAGTAATGCAAGACTGCAAAGCGTACAGCCATCTGATGAGCCTTTGGAATATCTTCCTGAAAAGAATTTCAGATATGCATACAGAGCCCCTGAGGCATTTTAAAATAATAACAAAAAATAAAAAGGGCTCGCCGTTTTGGCGAGCCCTTTTAGATTGAATATTTGTTATTTTTTCTTGATTAAGAAGATTATAAGAATTACTATAGCTGCGATTATTACCAAAGCACATGCGGCAATAATAACGATCGGGACAATGTATGATGTTGAACTGCTTTCATCATTTGTAGGAGTTGCTGTCTCGTTTTCCGAAGGAATTTCTGTAGGCGCTTTAGTAGGAGCCTCGGTGGGCATTTCCGTAGACACTTCAGTAGTAGTTTCAGTAGGAACTACCGTAGGCTCTAAAGTGGGTACGACAGTTTCAGTAGCGGCTAAAGTCTCTGTCGGAACAACTGTCGGCTTGTCAGTAGGCGCTTTGGTTGGTGCTTTTGTAGGCGCTTTAGTGGGAGCCTTTGTTGGAGTAGGAGTAGGTGCTTTAGTAGGGGTGGGAGTTGCCGGTGTGTTGTTGGGATTAGCATCATACACTAAAGCGAGACCGTTCCATACTGAACGGATGCTTCCGTCGGAATAGCACGCTCTTTCTACATATTTGCCATTATCTAAAGTTATCATGGTTGTTGAACCGCCGCCATCAAACAAGAAGCAAGTATCGTAGCCGACTTCTTTACAGAATTTTGCAATCTGACTTTCAAATATTAAACCGGATCTTACACCGTTCTTGTCAGCTGTTACCATTGACATCATAACTGTGCCGTCTTTTTTGAAGCCGATGATGTTTGTGGGATAATTTCCCATGTCACCGCCTGAAAGGTCGTTGACAATTTGACCGCCTTTCATAACGAGGCATTGACCGCCGATTGCTTCTTCGCAATTTTCCCAAACTGTTTTGTTTGTGCCGCATTTGATTTCTGCTGTGATTGAAACTTTGTCGCCTACTTTGAAATTGCTGTTAAGTCTCGTGATGTATGAGCCTCTTGCAGTAAGTATAACGATGTCGTCCGTAAGGCCGCTGCGGCTAACAGTTCCGGCAGGGTATATTTTAGTAACTGTTCCCGTAACAGCTTGTTTTTGATAAAACTTATTTGTGGAATCTGTTTTGATAACTACTTCGTATGCGTCAGTGCTTACGTAGTTGGAGTCATTAAGTCTGTTATTATAAACATTGAGTGAGTTCTTAACGGGAGCTCTGTTTAAACCTGTCGGCGTAACAGATTTGCCTGTTGTTAAATTTTTGATTTTTGTTGAAACAACAGGTTTGTCGATTACTACTTTGTTGTCTTTAGATATACACATTGTATAGTAGTCGGCGGGTTGTTCTATCTCGGTCATTTGGCTACAGTATATTTCTCCGTCGAGCACCAATGGGCTGAATGTTACTCTGTAGTTTGCGGAAACGCTTGCGCCTACGCTGTTTACCCAAGACATCCAGTCGCCGTTTACTGCTGCAAGAATTGTTTTGCCTTCTTCTTTAAACTTAGCAACTTCTTCGGTTAAAGGAGCAGCGTTTTTTATGTATTTAACAGAATTAATTACTTCAAATGATAAGTTGGGATATTGTGAAGGGTTTGCTTCTACAATATTGATTATTCTATTAGCGCCATAACCTGAGCTGCCACCACTGCCTAAATGCACTCTTGTGTAAATTGCGCCTGTATCTTTGCCGTTGAGTTTAATGTTTGTTGACACATTTGAATCTTCACCAACAAAATTAAAACGAGCGGCTGATAAATCTGCTGTTGCAGATGGGGCAAAAAGAGCAATTGTCATAACAAGTGCAAAAACTACAGCAAGTATCTTGGCTAAATGTTTATTTGATTTGCTTTTTGACATTATTATCAACTCCTGTGACATTTTTAGATATGTGCATATTTTAATGTATTTTGTGTGTACAGTCAATTCAGTTGTTTTTGCGGATTTTGACAGAAAATTGTAAGGGGAGGGGGAGATTTGAAAAGTAGTTGAGAACGGAAAGAACGACAAACTTTCCGTAGAAAAAATTTTTTAAAAAAGATGTAAAAAGTGCATTTTTGTGTTGACAAAGAAAAACATGGTGGTATAATATAAAAGCTCGTTTGAGAGATAAACGTAGCAAAATTAATATTCGACGCGGGGTGGAGCAGTTGGTAGCTCGTCGGGCTCATAACCCGAAGGTCGTTGGTTCAAGTCCTTCCCCCGCAACCAACAATGCGAACCGATTTAGATATCGGGGCAGAAAAGTCCGAAACCATAGCGGTTTCGGACTTTTTCTATACGAATTTTCACAGTCATATTTTATAGATATCTTCCTCTCTAAAAGGCTTTTGGGGAGGACTTGAACCAAATATCAAGGCAATATTAGGTGAAAATTAAGAACTTGAAGAGGTAGCTAAAATGATAGAAATTACTATGTGGATACAAAACTTCTTGCAGAAATTAAATGAAACATTTGCAAATCGTGTGTGGTTTGTCGGATTGCAAGGCAGTTACGGTCGTGGCGAAGCAACCGAAAATAGCGATATTGATATTGTTGTCATTCTGGATGAATTGTCTGCTTCGGATATCAAAACCTACAATGCAATGTTGGATTCTCTTTCGCACAGAGAATTAATTTGCGGTTTTCTTTCCGGCAAAGATGATCTTATGAATTGGGAACCGTCCGATCTGTTTCAGTTTTGCCATGACACCACACCAATCAAGGGAAGCCTTGATGAAATGATGACGGTTATTGATGAAAGTGCTGTGAACAGAGCAATCAAAATCGGTGTTTGCAACATATTTCACGGATGTGTTCACAATATGCTCCATGAAAAAAGCGAAGATATTTTGCGGGGGCTGTATAAATCGGCTTCTTTTGTTGTACAGGCGATTGTCTTTAAGCAAACCGGAAACTATATTAAACATCAAAAAGAATTGCTTCAGGTCGCATCTTATGATGAACAGCTCATTATCGAAACATTTATGACTTTGAAAAATGGCGGAATGGTGGATTTTAATTTAATGTCCGAGACGTTGTTTGCTTGGTCAAAGAAATGGATTGTAAAAGGACAATGAAGAAAGGAATTTTCAAAATGGATGATTTGACGATACGTTTAGAAACAGAAAAGGACTACAGAGCAGTTGAAGAACTGACTCGGGAGGCTTTTTGGAATGTTTATAAACCCGGTGCTGACGAGCATTATTATGTACATAAAATGCGAAGCCACCCCGATTTTATACCCGAACTTGCTTTTGTCCTTGAAAAAGACGGCAAAATCATAGGCAATATAATGTATACAAAAGCATGGCTTGAAGACGAGAACGGCAAAAGAAAAGAAATCCTTTCTTTTGGCCCTCTTTGCGTTGCCCCTGAATATCAGCGGCAAAAGCTCGGGAAAATTCTGATAGAACATTCTTTTGATGTTGCAAGAAAAATGGGATACGATGTGAACATTAATTTCGGAAATCCCGGGAACTATGTTAGCCGCGGCTTTGTAAGCTGCAAAAAGAAAAACGTAAGTTTTGTTGTTGACGGTAACTTTCCAACTGCACTTCTTGTATGCGAGCTTGTACCGGATGCTCTTGCTGGCAGAAAGTGGATGTATATTCCCAGCACCGCTGCCGATTGTTGTGAGGATGCTGATGCTGTAGCAAGTTTTGATCAAACTTTCCCTGAAAAAGAAAAGAAGTGGATGCCAAGTCAGGAGGAATTCTATATTTACAGTCATTCTTCGGTGGTGAGATAAATATACTGCAGTTTTTGGCTGTTATCCAAATCGGCGCAAGAAACCCAGTAACCACAACGGTTACTGGATTTTTTTTATCCCATTTTTTCAAGTGAAACTCAATAGATATCCTAAGTCAAAAACGGCTTTCGGGGAGGACTTGAACTAAATTCAACAGATATCAAGGGCAGATTTTACGATTAATTTCGTAAAGTCTGCCCCTTTTTTTGTTTTTATAAATGTTAAATGTTTGTGTCTTGAAGAATAGCTCCTAGCTGGAGAAAAGCAAGTTTATTTTCTCCCTTGCGACCCGTTCATTGCAATACACAAAATTAAACTCACCACTAATTTGCATATCTGCAACAGAGAAGTTGGCAAGGTCGTCACGGCATCGGGAGATAGGTTCATAGGCAAAGGTAATCGCACCGTTGTTTGCCACAATGTCGCAGATCACGGAAAAATTACTGACAGAGATACAACGCTTAAAGTTG
>JBGVNN010000009.1:0-19731 GCA_045125595.1 Candidatus Egerieisoma sp. | reverse complement strand
GGATAATGAGAGACAGGGCATTACGTATAATTACACTTATGACAGGGGAGGAAATCTTTTACAAAAGAAGTGCTACAGTTATACAACGGGCAATCTTCCTTCAACTCCGAATCAGCAGTGTGAGTACACATACGGTGGTGCGCCAGCAACTTGGAAAGACCAGCTTACAGGGTATAACGGTGAATCCATTACGTATGACGGTGTAGGCAATCCGCTTACTTACAGAAACGGAATGGAATTTACATGGCAGGCGGGACGTAAGCTTGCCGGGATGGTAAAAGACGGTGTTTCGGCAACGTATAAATACAATTCTGACAGTATCCGTACAGAAAAGGTTGTTAACGGCATAAAAACGGTGTATTATATAGTTGACAACGCAGTTGTAGCGGAGTCACGTTCAGACGGTGTTAATATCCTGTATTTGTTTGATGAAAGCGGTACAAGGATAGGAATGACATATAACGGACAAAACTATTACTACATGTTCAATGCGCAGGGCGATGTTACTGCACTTATGAACTCGTCGGGAGCAGTTGAGTACCGATATGTTTACGACGCGTGGGGCAAGCTTGTAGGGATTTACAATGGTAGCGGACAGGATGTAACCAACGATACATCTTTGGCGAATGTTGGATATCATAATCCGATACGATACCGTGGGTATTACTATGACAATGAGACGGGATTCTACTACTGTAATAGTCGTTATTATGATCCTGAGGTTGGAAGATGGGTTAATGCGGACAATCAAATAGCAACCGGTGACATGATCGGTATGAATTTGTTTGCATACTGTGGAAATAATCCTGTTAATAGAATTGATCCTACCGGAGAAGCTTGGTGGCATTGGGCAATTGGAGCAGCGGTTGTTGCCGTTTGTGCGGTTGCAACAGTGGTTACTTGCGGAGGATTTGCAGCAGCTGCAACGGCTGTGTGTATGGTTAGTAGTGGTGTCGCGGCAACGACCACGGCTTCTACTATTGCCGCTGCGGCGTTTATAGGTTCTGCAACGGCGTACGGAACTGCTGTGCTGACAGCTGCTTCAACTTCTAATTCTGTAGAAGAATTTAATGATAAAGGAAATTGGGGGACTGTAGCGACAACGGCTCTTGGTGGACTAGAGGGTGGATACGATGGGTATACAATGTCCAGAATACAAACACCGACAAGTACGCTGTCAAGTACACCGACAAATACCAATACTTCACGTGGTTCAACTGGAAGAACCGAACCTGCTAATTTGAGGGAACAATTAGCTATGGAACAAGTGAAATCTAACCCATCAGCAGGCACACCATTGAAAATTTCGCTGAAAGATAAACGCTGGCCTGCATCTGAGGGATGGATTAAAATGCAAGAGACAGTACATACATCTCAGGGGGATATTAATATTCATTATGTCTATAATCAAAACTTAAAAATATTTGATGATTTCAAATTCAAACCATAGTTTAAAGGGGAAATAGTAAAGTGAAAGATAATATTACCTTTTATAAAAATTGGCAAGATAATGATTTAATACAATTAAAAGTTGTATGCTCATCTTGCGTGGCAACTGTTAAATCTGTAATATATGTTTCAGATTCTTTAATTGATGAATTGATTTGCCAAATTAAGCAATTTCTTGATGGCAATATAGAAGTGGGCTTATGGGCAAACGAAGAAAAAGGAAATGATTCAACAGCGTGCTTATCATTGAAATTTTTAAAAAAAGATAAGCTGGGGCATATTATTATAGAAGTGTTTGCGGAAGTAGACGACGGAGGGGAATACGCTGAACACAATTGTTGTTTTTTTGTTGGTACTGAGTATGGTTTGTTGATGAATTTTTGTGAAAGTTTAGCTTGTTTAAAGAATAATCCAGCTGGATACAAAATTCAGTTAAACTGTTCTTAAAAAACTATACCAGCAAGCAGTTCCTTTGGTCACCCAAACGCAGACTTGTTGGGATAGTCCCAAATCCGTATGTGAAGATTAAGCTTTAACGGTTACAAAATTGCTTTTAACTAAGGAAACAGTTGGAGAATATTTATCCTCTGACTGTTTTTCTCACGAAGCAGGAGGTAATTATGCGTAAGGTGAAATTAATTATTCGCAAAACCTATTAAAGCAGGTCTAAAACCAATGCCATCTTTGCAGTGTATTTCCGTAGCCTGCACAGGCTGATCTTTTTGTAGCAACAAACGCTAAACGCACCGTATATACATACCGAGATATTTCCGACACTCAAACAACCTCACAAATTGCAAAGGTTACACTGCCTTACGGTACATAATACCGCTATGAATATGATTTGATGGGCAATCTTCCTTCAACTCCGGATCAGCAGTGTGAGTACACATACGGTGGTGCAACAGCAACTTGGAAAGACCAACTTACAGGGTATAACGGTGAAACCATTACGTATGACGGTGTAGGCAATCCGCTTACTTACAGAAACGGCATGGTAAAAGACGGTACATCGGCAACGTATAAATACAATTCTCTGACTGTATCCATAAAACAAATTATTTACTTGACAAAATGTATTTACGGTACTAACCTATGAGTTGGCTTGAATATAGAAACAAGCATGGTTAATCAAGCTTATTTATGAAAGAGGGTGTTTGTGCTTGAGAAAAATCAATTTGCTCAGCTGTTCATTGCTTGCGATACAAGCAGCGGTTTCAATTGTATTTATCACATATTTACTTAGATTAAATGTTCTTCCCGATAGCGCAAACATTATCTGTGTTGTTTTAATTACTCTTGCATTTTTATTATCGTCATTTCTTTTGAGAGGCAAAACTAAGCCAAAGAAGATTGTTTGTGCATTACTTGCGGGGATTTTTAGCATAATAATGATATTCCCGGTAAGAGTGATGCAAAAAACATATCATACACTTAATAATTTGCAAGGAGAAACAACGGTTTATCATACCGGATATGAAATATTGGTCAGAAAAGATGATAATGCAGAAATCTTGAGTGACGTTGCAGAATATGTTTTCGGTATAGATACATCTTTTGATAAAAAAAGTGCAAATGAAGCACTTAAGAACATATCAGCTAAACTAAATGGTATTAAGCTTAATTATATCGAATATACAAGCTCTTCATCTGTTTGGGAAGCATTGGTAGATAAAAAAGAAGTAGACGTAGTTTTAATAGAAAGCTCATTTTATGATATGTTTGCAGAGTCTTATGAAGCTAAAGGCGATAACATAGAGAATTATGTTAAAAAAGTAGAAAACATTACTGTAACCATTAATGTAGAAAAGCCTGTGAATCCAAACCCGAATGGAAATCAAAATAACGAAAAACCAAAAGAATTAAACGAAAAACCTTTTGTAATATATGTCAGCGGTATTGATGTGTCGGGAAAAATAACGACGAGAAGCAGAAGTGATGTTAATATTCTTATAGTTATAAATCCTATTACAAAAAAAATGGTGCTGGCAACCGTGCCCAGAGACACATACGTTCCGTTCCCCGGAGTAACAAACGGCTCGTACGACAAGCTTACTCACGCAGGAATATACGGAAATAACTGCTCTGTTTCTATTGCTACTTTAGAAACATATATTTACACAGGTATAAAGATTGACAGATGGATAAGAGTTAATTTTACTTCTGTGGAACGCATAGTTGATGCTTTGGGAGGTATTACGGTAGAGTCTGAATTTGATTTTTCTTTCCGTGGGCATAATTTTGTAAAAGGAAAGAATTTCCTCAACGGCGAGCAGGCGCTTGCTTTTTCGAGAAACAGGAAGAGCTTTGCCATGGGTGATCAACAAAGAGGCAGAAATCAACTTGAAGTTATTAAGGGTGTTTTTAACAAGGCGATATCGCCGGCAATATTGACGGCTTATTCGGATATACTAAATGAGATTAAAGACTGTGTACAGACCAATTTGACATACGAAGATATTACGGGATTGGTAAAAATGCAGTTGAGTGACGGTGCTTCGTGGAATATAGATACAGCGTCGATCCGTACGTCTCACAGATATGATGTATGTTACTCAATGTCAAGCGCAGGCAAAATAGATGTAGCTATAATGTCTGAAGAATCAAGACTTGAAGTTATAGAGAAAATTAATGCAGTTCTCCGAGGGAATTAAAAACTTTCGGTAAGGAGAGAGGTTATTACAGATGAAGAAACTTAAAATCATAGGATTAATCGGTGTGTTATTACAGCTTATACTTTCGGTAGCTGCTGTATTTCTTGTTGCAAAACTTAATATATTGCCGGGTTTTTACTTGTTTATGCTTATACTTGTTTTAGTTTTGCTGTTTATGATATCGGCGATATTTGTAATTGGCAGATCTCGTTTCAGGGTAGGTATAGCAACAGTATTTTCAATAATAATGTGTGTGATATTATCGCTTGCATCTTTCAAGTATATATTACCGGCAATCGGCACTCTCGATACTATTACAACACAGAAACAAACATATTTAGCTACTTATTATATCATTATTAAAGCCGATGACCCTGCATCAAAGCCGGATGATATAAAAGAATATCAAATTGGCGTTGAAAAGAGCCATGACTTTGAAGCTATGAAAAAAGCTCTTGACGGTATTGCAGTGCAATTTGACCATGTGTTGAGTGTTGTGGCATATGATGACTATTCTTCTATGTGGAGTGCCTTTATTGACCGAAGCGAAACGGGTACAATCCTTATGGAAACAAACTATTATAATATTTATAAAGAATTTTATGAAGAACAAGGCGATAACATAGAGAACTATGTCAGACTTCTCGGAGAAATACAGGTAGAAATGGAAATCCAGAAAACCGAAGAAAATAAAAAGCCCGAAGGCGAATCTGAGAAGAAAAAAGATGTAACACAAGAACCATTCGTTCTTTATATAAGTGGTATTGATGTTTCGGGAAGTATTAATCAAAGAAGCCGCAGCGATGTTAATATAATAATGGCTGTTAATCCCGAAACAAAGAAAATTACTTTAGCAACTGTGCCGAGAGACACTTATGTTAAAATTCCCGGTGTGACGGGAGACGCATATGATAAACTTACTCACGCTGCAATTTACGGTAAAAATGATTGCGCCGTTTCAATGAAGACTCTTGAACAAAATATTTACACAGGAATTGAGATTGATTATTGGGCAAGAGTTAACTTTACTTCACTTGAAAAAATCGTTGATGCTTTGGGAGGTATAGAGGTTCATTCAGACTATTCATACACCTCTACGTTCTCCGGCGATCGTGTATGGTTTGAAAAAGGCACAAATAAAATGAATGGTTGGAAGGCTCTTATTTTCTGCCGTGAACGTGTTACTGTACCGGGTGGAGAACCACAAAGGGGTAAAAACCAACTTGAAGTTATAAAAGGTATTTTTAATAAAGCTACATCACCGTCTATTATAGTAAATTATAATGATGTACTTGATGAAATAAGTGACTGCATCCTTACTGATATGCCTATGGAGCATATTACTTCACTTATAAAGATGCAGCTTGATGATAACGCTAAGTGGACATTTGAAACTGTTTCTGTGGGAGTGGAATATGTTTATGATTATTGTTACTCCATGCCGGGACAAAAACTTTGCGTTGGTATAATTGACGAAGAAACTCGATTAAATGCAATTGCAAAGCTTAAAGAAGTTTTAGGCAATTGACGATATCTCAATATTTGAATAATAGTGCTTTAGTATTTCTTCGTAGGTAGCTCCGTTTTTGGCCATGGCCTCTGCCCCGCATTGGCTCATACCTACACCATGCCCGTAGCCTAACGCTACGACAGAAATATTATCATCGTTTTGATTGAAATAAATATTTGAAGAGCGAAGTCCGAACATAGCTCTTAATTGAAGTCCCGTAAAGGTGATGTTGCCGATTTCAGCGGTAATTATTCGACCGGCGGGGCTTCTTTTTATGTTTTTTATATTTCCTGTGCCTACATCACTGTCAACATTGCATTCTTCGTTGTATGATTTTATAAAAGATGAAAATTCATGCAGAGTTAATGATTTTACTTGACAATAGTCATAAAATGCGGCTTCGCCGGGACTGTACACGCTTTTTAAATACGGCACAGGGCTGCCGCCCCACACATTTTCTATGCTCTCCGTTGCTCCTCCGCTGTTTGAAAAATATAATGCATTTATGCATTCGCCTTCGTAAGTGCATATAAGGTTTTTCGTGTCTTCGACTGCTTGTACAATGGAGTCGGGATAGTGCGACCCTTTTTCGTATGGTGTCCACGCCTGACAGTGGGAGTAGTCAGTGCAGATGTCAGCGCCGTTTTCGTGGGAAATTCCGTTGTTGATTTTATACAAAGTGTACGAGCGTGCCGCTACAGCTTGTGCCTTTAATGCTTCGCCGGAGTAGTAAGAGGGTACTTCGCCGTAGAGTACGCCTGTGATGTATTCTTCTAAGGATATTTCTTTAATATTTCCTTCTTTGTGAAAATAAACTTTTATGTTTTTTTGAGATGCCGGTGCGGGATAGTTTGCTTCGTTGCTTTGCTTTATAAAATCAAAAAGTCTTGAAATCATATTGGCGGCTTGAAGTGTTTTTTGAGGAATTTCGGGTGTACGAGCTTTTGCAGACACAATGTGTCCTTGAATTGTGATTGCGACTACGCAAAAAAGAGAAAGCGAAAAGGTGAGAACTTTCTTAGTTTTTTGAAAATTTGTTTTTTTATCCATAATGATAACCTCCTTGTATATGAATCTATCCTAATTTTGCATTTTATATACAAGAACAATAAAAATATGGACAATTAAAACATAATTTGCTACTATAGATTTAATAAAAACGACAATAAAAGGAAGGTAAGTTATTATGAAAAAATTTAAAACTTATTTATTGGTTTTGGTGGCAATTCTTGTTGCAGTATCAATGTTGGCAGGATGCGGTAGTGATGGCGAGACAGAGGCTACAAAAGCACCTACAGCAGCTGCTACGGAAAAACCAACCACAGCTCCTACACAAGCGCCTACAGAGGCACCTACAGAGGCACCGACTAAAGCTCCCATAACACCAAACGATCCTCCGGAGGGTTACAATGCAGAGGATAAAGCTCCTGCGGCAGATCTCTTTGACTTGGTATTTGACGGAGAAACAGCAAAAGATAATTCTGCATCACAGTTTGAAATTACAGATTTGAATGATCCTATCGTTGGAGAAGACAAAGAAATCGGTAAAACAGTAGCTGATTTTGATAAGGTTGATGCTTCAATGTATGCGGTATATGATTTTAATAAAGATGTACATGATAAATTGTCTGATGGATTTACATTTGAAACATATGTGAAGCTTTATGACGACACTTCATATTGCGGCATTCTCGCTTATACACAGTCGGGCGGTGCAAGTATCGACTTTGATGAAGCAAAAGGCGCTATAGGCTTTGGTATTCGCAGCTCAAGCGGATTTGTTTATGTGTATGATACAGAGCGTGTTTCAACTGATGAATATTATCATGTAGTAGGTGTTTATGACGGTGAGTCAGTAAGCCTTTACTATGACGGAGAGCTTATCGGTACATCTGCCGCAGGCGCAATTATATTCCCGTCAATAGAAAATACATACCTCGGTGTCGGCGGCGATTTGAGCGATACAGACCAAGGCGAAGACCAAATGACAGGTTCAATCGCTATCGCAAGAGTATATTCAGAACCTTTGAATGCATCACAAGTTTATAACCTTTATCTCGATGCAATAAAATAAGAAATAATTGTTGATAAACAAAGAAAGAGGCTGCAAACCCTACAGCAAAGTAGGAATGCAGCCTCTTTTGCAGCATAGTTAGACTGATTATTAAATTGATTAATAATTTTTCTCCCACAAAAGGCTGATTCTTGTAGAGAAAAACTCTTTGAAATGCGTTTGAAGTGGCTATAAAGAGGTTTTAATTACCTTTTTCGTCTAAAATACGCCTGTTTTGGGGAGAAAAATTTTCTCTTTCTCCCACAAAAACGCATATTTTGTGGAGAAAAAATCTTGTCGATTTTTCATTTGAGGGTAGAAGACCATCTTTGATAGTAATGATAGAATCTATTGTTTGTATAATCATGGGAGTTATGCAAGATAATCATTAGTTAACGAGGGTAAAACGTTAAAATGAATAAATTTACGCTCGTTAACTTGACATTATCTCGCTGCTTTGACGTGAAATCAAAAAAATCTCCGCATGCAGAGCAGAAGTGTTGTCTTGCGGGCATTAAAAAAGTGTAGGGCAAATAAGTTTCCTGTTTCTTTTCTCTTGTATTTTTGTTAACTTTGATTTAAACTGAAGCACGAGAAAAAGGCACGCTTCGATGTGCTTGCTTAGGGGGTATATATATGGAGTTTCGTGACGTTTTATATTCGCGACATAGTACAAGGTCGTTTACTGACCGAGTTGTAACTAAAAGTGAGATTCATTTAATGGTGGATGCAGCAATTCACGCGCCTAATGCTTGTAATATGCAATCGTGGCATTATTATATAATAACAGATCCCGCCATTAAGAAAAAACTAGCAGACGAAGGTATATGTGCCAAGTGGGTTTCCGAAGCACCTGTAATTTTTGTTATATGCACAGATGCCGAAGCATTAAAACAACGCTTTGGCGAAAAAGGTGAGGTTTTCGCATTGCAAGACACAGCCGCCGCAGCCGAAAACTTGCTCTTGTGCGCTACAGACATGGGGCTTGGCGGTTGCATAATCGGGGCATTTGATTCAGATAAATGCCGTACACTTTTGTCTGTTCCAAAGAAAATGGATATAGCAATGCTCGTGCCTGTCGGAGAACCTGATGAACCGGCAGTGCCAAAACAACGTAAACCAATAGAAATTGTAGTAACATATATTTAACGAAACAATTTTTTCGTTTCGGGAGGTTTTTGATTAATGAAACTCGTTTTGCTGACAGCCCTCGGTGTAGGCGGCGCCACAATAATCGGTGCACTTATAGGCTTTGTATTTAAAAAAGCCTCACATAAATTCAATGATATCATATTATCCTTTGCGGCCGGCGTAATGCTTGCCGCCTCGGTTATAGGTCTTGTGTTGCCCTCTTTGGAGCACGGCAACGGAAAGTTTGCGCTCGTTATCACTGTCGCAGGTGTATTTTGCGGTGCGTTTTGCGTAAATATTATTGATAAGATAGTGCCTCACTTGCACAGAATTACAGGAGGCAATGAACAAGAAAATCATCCCGAAAAGACAGCCCAGCTTAATAAAATTTTGCTTTTTGTAATAGCAATAGCAATACACAACCTCCCCGAAGGTATTGCCGCAGGCGTAAGCTTCGGTACGGGAAATGCAGCCGATGCAATCACCGTTGCAGGAGGTATAGCACTTCAAAACATTCCGGAGGGAATGGTTATTATTGCACCGATGCTTTCAAGCGGTATAAGTTCAAAAAGAACATTCGTAATTGCAATGATGACAGGTGTGGTTGAAGTTTTCGGCACGCTGCTCGGATACTTTGCAGTAAGCATTTCCGCAGCAATATTGCCATTTGCACTGGCATTTGCAGGCGGAACGATGCTTTACGTTATAAGTGATGAGATGATACCTGAAACACACGCACACGGTAGCGAAAGAGGAGCAACATACTCTTTACTTGCCGGTTTTTGCCTGATGCTTGTGTTTGATGTTTTATTAGGCTGATATTGCTTTTTCTATGTAATTTAATTCATTATATGAATTTGAGTCAGTTATAAAGCATATAGCGTACTCGTCTTGGATTCTGACACATATGTATTTTTTTATAAAAGTACCGGCTAGCTTTGCAACAGTATATGTTTTTCCTGCTATTTCACGCTCTGAAAGCTCAATTGTTGCATTTTCACCATATAAATCGTGAAATCTTATGGACATCAGCTCAATATAGTCTTCTTCGTCAAAATTACGACCTACATTTTCAAATTCCAAAATAAAATCATAATTTCTTTTGTTAGTAGTAAGTGAAACAAAAGCAAACTGCATACCGCCGATTTCGCCGGGATTGTGTTCGTATGTTTTGTATAGATTAGGCTTGTTGTTAGAGTAAAATTGATTTGTATCGAAAGTGATATTTGCCCATTCATTTACGTAGTAACCATCATCTATATATCCGATTGTATATTCATAGCCGTATTCTGACGTGTTGTTACTGTTGATGGTAAAAGTTATGGTGTCATCGACAAACAAAACTATGGCTAAACCGAGTATTACGGTAACGACAATTGCCGAACAAATAATTGTAGTTAAGAGCCAAGGTTTAATGCGTTTTTTCTTTTGCTCATTTTCTTGTATAACTTTTATCGGCTTCGGATAAAGTGCTGTATCGGGGAATAATTGCGGCTGGCTGTGTTGCTGCGGCTCAGACGAATATTCTGTAGATAAAACAGGTGCGGCCGTACCGCAAATAGGACAAAATTTCATATTATATCCAAGTGAATATCCGCATTTTTCACAAATTCTGTTTGCCATAAAAATTTCTCCGTTACTAAAAGATGTTTATAGACGAATTTTATCATTCTGATTGTTGCTGTGTCAACATAATACTTTTTTGTTTCATTTTTTCAGCTTATGTGGTAAACTCTATAGTGAGTGTATTTTTTATTATGCCGAAAGGAGTAATTTGTATTTATGAAAAAATACGATTATCTTATTGTGGGCAGCGGACTTTTCGGAGCAATATTTGCACACGAAGCTACCCGAACAGGTAAAAAGTGTATAGTGATTGAAAAGAGAAATCATACAGGTGGCAATATATATTGTGAAGATATAAATGATATAACTGTGCATAAATACGGTGCACACATTTTTCATACAAACGATAAAGTTGTATGGGATTATGTAAACAAACTTTGCGAATTTAACAGATATACTAACTCGCCGGTAGCAAACTACAAAGGTGAACTGTATAATTTGCCTTTTAATATGAATACTTTCAATAAATTGTGGGGAGTCATTACACCTCAAGAGGCTGCCGCTAAAATAGCAAGTCAACAAGCAGAAGCAAAGGACGAGCCGACAAACCTTGAAGAACAAGCAATCAAACTTGTAGGCACAGATATTTATGAAAAGCTGGTTAAAGATTATACTCAAAAGCAATGGGGACGACCATGCAATGAACTTCCGGCATTTATTATAAAGAGATTGCCTGTTAGATTCACATACGATAATAACTATTTTAATGATATGTATCAAGGTATCCCGATAGGGGGCTACAATAAAATAATAGACAAGCTCTTGGAAAATGTTGAAGTTAAGCTTGGTGTTGATTTTAATGAAAGTGACGAGATACGTCGCGAATATATGGAGCTTGCAGAGAAAACTGTATATACAGGCACTATAGATTCGTTTTTTGATTATAAATACGGCACTTTAGAGTATAGAACAGTCCGCTTTGAAACGGAAATTCTTGAAACAGACAACTATCAAGGTGTTGCTGTTATGAATTTTACGGATAAAGAGACTCCGTACACAAGAATTATAGAGCACAAGCATTTTGAATTTGGCACTCAAAAGGGCACTGTGATTTCAAAAGAGTATTCTGAAGATTGGACACTTGACAAAGAACCGTATTATCCTGTAAATGACTCTGCAAATCAAGAAAAATACAAAAAATATGCAGATGAAGCATCAAAGTATCAAAATGTAATTTTTGGCGGACGTCTTGCTGAGTATAAGTACTATGATATGGACAAAGTAATAGCATCCGCACTTAAAGCAGCAGAAAAAGAGGGACTTATAAATGAGTAATTATGAAGTAGGTATTACGGTAATCATGCCGGTATACAAAGTAGAAAAGTATGTAGCAAAAGCTATTGAATGTATTCTCAATCAAACATTTCAAGATTTTGAGTTTATTATAGTTGATGACGGTACGCCTGATAACAGCGGTAAAATTTGTGATGAATATGCACAAAAAGATAGCCGTATACAAGTAATCCATCAAGAAAATGCAGGTGCGCCGGCTGCTCGTAACAGAGCCATAGATATTGCAAAAGGTAAGTATTTGTATTTTATGGATTCAGATGATTGGGCAGAGCCTGAAATGTTACAGGAGATGTACGATTTGGCAGAGAAGAATGAAGCTGAGCTCGTTGTTACAGGTTTCTATATTGAAACTTATTACAGTGATGATGAGAAATATACTCAAATTCAAACAGAGGAGCCTATCGACTTCCCGACTCAACAAGCTTTCAGAGAAAACGCCTACAAACTCTTTGATAAAAATCTCTTGTATTCGCCTTGGAATAAATTATATTCTGCAAAATATATGTCAGAGCATAATTTGAAATTCCCTCAAACATGGATGGACGATTTCCCATTTGTGCTTTCGTTTATCAGGGATGTTGAAAAAGTTGTCTTTACTCCCAAGCCGTACTATCACTTCTTAAGAGCAAGAGCAGAGAGTGAAACTGCTAAATATAAGAGTGCTCTTTATGAAAAGAGAGAAGAAGAACATCAATGGATGCTTGATCTTTATAATTATTGGGATATTAAAGATGAAGCGAAAAAAGCAGCGGCGAGAGAAATGGTTTTCCGCAGATATATTGAAAGAGTAGTGGGATGCATAGAAAATGTAACAAATCCGAATTGCACTCTCAGTAAAAAGGAGCGTAAAGCCGAGATTAAGCGCATAATTAACAATCCCAATGTAGCAGAGGCGCTTAAAACAGCAAAGCCAAACTCAAAATACATGAAGTTGATGCTTTTGCCCGTTAGATGGAAAAATGTCACACTTTGCCATCTTGAAGGTAGGATTATTTCGAATTTTAAGACAAAACACGTTAAGACATTTGCTAAATTAAAGGCAAATCGCTAAAAATATATGATTTTACTGTTTATTACAAAGAAGGGAAAATATTATGAGTTCATACAAAAGTGATATTGAAATTGCACAAAGTGCTGAAATTAAGTATATAGGCGATATTGCCGATAAAGCCGGTATAGATAGAGAATATGTGGAGTATTACGGTAAGTACAAGGCAAAGATTGATGTTTGGAATATGCCTCACAAAGAGCCTAAAGCTAAATTGGTATTGGTAACTGCTATCACACCTACTCCTGCGGGAGAGGGTAAGACTACTACGACCATAGGTCTTGCTGACGGACTTCGTAAAATCGGCAAAAACTCTATAGTTGCACTTCGTGAGCCTTCACTCGGCCCTGTTTTCGGTGTTAAAGGCGGTGCGGCAGGCGGTGGTTATGCACAAGTAATACCTATGGAAGATATAAATCTTCACTTTACGGGAGATTTTCATGCTATAGGTGCTGCGAATAACTTGCTTGCGGCAATGCTCGATAATCACATTTATCAAGGCAATCAGCTAAATATTGACCCCAGACGCATTACATGGCGTAGATGTGTAGATATGAACGACCGTCAGCTCAGAAATATCACAAACGGTCTCGGCGGCAGAGTTAACGGTGTGCCCAGAGAAGATGGCTACGATATAACTGTGGCATCTGAAATCATGGCGGTACTTTGCCTTTCTTCTTCATTGACTGATTTGAAGGCAAGACTTGGCAGAATTATAGTAGGTTATACATACGATGAGCAGCCCGTAACGGCCTCTATGCTTAAAGCTGAGGGAGCTATGGCGGCGCTTTTAAAGGATGCTTTGAAGCCAAACCTTGTGCAGACTTTGGAGGGTACTCCCGCACTTGTTCACGGAGGACCTTTTGCTAACATCGCGCACGGTTGCAACTCTGTTATTGCTACGAAAACTGCAATGGAGCTTGGTGAGTATGCTGTTACCGAGGCAGGTTTCGGCGCTGATTTGGGCGCTGAGAAGTTCCTCGACATTAAGTGCAGAATTGCAGGTCTTCGTCCTTCGGCTGTCGTTGTTGTTGCTACAGTAAGAGCTCTTAAAATGCACGGCGGTGTACCGAAGACAGAGTTGGCTGCGGAAAATTTAGTCGCTCTTGAGAAGGGCTTGCCAAATCTTTTGAGACACGTTTCAAATATACATGATGTTTATGGTTTGCCGTGTGTTGTTGCTATAAACAGATTTGTACAAGATACTGATGCGGAGCTTGAATTGATTGCAAAGAAATGCAAAGAACTTGGCGTAAATGTGGCACTTTCCGACGTATGGGCAAGAGGCGGAGACGGTGCAATAGAGCTTGCAGAGGAAGTTGTAAGACTTTGCGAGGAAGAGGATAACAGCAACTTTAGATTTTCGTATGAGGACGATTGCTCAATCGACGAGAAGCTTACCGCAATTACTCAAAAAATTTACAGAGGAAACAATGTAATTTATACAGCAGAAGCTCTCAAACAAAAGAAGCAATTAGAAGCTATGGGATTTGACAAACTCCCTGTTTGTGTTGCTAAAACGCAATATAGTTTCTCTGACGATATGTCAAAAATAGGTGCTCCGGAGAACTTTGATATTACTGTAAGAAATTTAAAAGTTTCTGCAGGTGCGGGTTTTGTTGTAGCGCTTACGGGGTCAATTATGACGATGCCTGGATTGCCTAAAGTGCCTGCTGCAGAGAAGATTGACATAGACGATAACGGTAATATAAGCGGGCTGTTTTGAGTGTTTTGTTGTTGACGAAATATTAAGCTTGTTTTATACTGAAAAAGGTAAAATTTTTTCGAGAAAATAGGAGAGAAAGCAATGCCGTCAGATAAAATTGTTCAGTTTAGTGACGATGTTTTTGATAGATATATTATAAAGAGTAAGGTGCCTGTGCTTGTTAATTTTTGGGCTCAGAATTGCGGTCCGTGCAGAACTTTGGCGCCTATTTTGGATGAACTTGCCGATGAATACGACGGCCTTTTGAAAATCGGTTTTGTGAATGTTGATGAGTGTCCGCAGACTGTAAAGGCTTTTCGTATTGCAAGTGTGCCTACATTGGCAATTATTGTCGAGGGCATCACGGAGAAGCGTATAATCGGATTAAAGCCTATAGATGAAATTCGTTCAGTTATAGAGAAGTACATTAGGAGGAATAACTTTGGAGAATCAAGAGAATCAAACACAGAGCAGAATGCTTGAACCAATACCGCCGCTTGATAAAAATACTATTCTTGCAGAGGGTAAATGCGAGCCCAAGACTTTTGATGTACCGCTTAAAAAATACAGAAAAAAGCATGTTAATGCTTATCTTGAGGCTCTTAATAATCATTATAAAGAGATAATAGAAGCTAACACAAATGAAATAATAAAGCTTGGTGAAGCATATAGTGAATTAGCTGATATGTACAACGGTTTGCTTGCACAGCATAATCAGCTTTCGTCTTCGTATATTGTGCTTCAAGAAGAAAAATCAAAGGTTGCAGATGCTTTGATACAAGCGGAAAATACTGCAAAAGATATTATCAGCAGTGCTCACAGACAGGCTGAATTTGAAAGACGCGAGCTTGAAGAAAAGTCTGAGAGTTTACGTGTGAATATTGTGGATAAAAACAAACAGCTTCGTGATATGAGACTCGAAGTTACGCAAATGTGTAACGGAGTTAAAGCTCAAATGGAGGCTGCGTTGAAGGCTATTACAGATAAAATGGATGAGGAGATTAATTCTTTTAATGCTACTGTTTCATCTGTAGAAAATAAGTATGATAAAGGAGACCAACAATGAGTAAACATAAGAAAAAGGGCAATGTTTCAAAGCTTATAGTTCGTATTTTGTGCTTTGTTTTGGCTTTTTCAATGGTGGCAACCACTTTATTTATGTTAATCCAATATTTGATGTATTTATAAAAGAGGGGAAATACAATGTGCCTGTCGGTGTCAGACTTTGGTAGAGTGACTACTTTTTTAGGTGAATATTTTGGAATCGGAAGCATATGGGATATTTTAAGGATATTTATTGATGTCTTTATTATATCTTATCTGTTTTATTTGCTTATTACACTTTTAAAAGAATCAAGAGCTTTTCAGCTTATTAAGAGCGTTATTTTGATTTTGGTTGTCGCTTTTATAGCTGAGTTGTTGAAGCTTTCTACCGTATCTTTCATTTTGAAATTGGTTATTGAAGTATTGCCTGTAATGCTGATTGTATTATTTCAGCCTGAATTGCGCCGCATACTTGAAGGCTTGGGACGTTCTTCTTTTATGGAACTTTTCAGAAGCAGTACACAAAAGACTGCCGATTTGAGTGTTATGGTAAGTGAGGTTGTTAAAGCCACATATGCTATGGCAGAAGAAAAAACGGGCGCACTTATTATTTTTGAGAGAAAAACAAATTTGAGCGAAGTGATAAGAACGGGAACAACGGTGGACTCTGCCGTTACGGCTCAGTTTTTGAGACAGCTTTTTATCAAAAATACACCGCTTCATGACGGTGCGGTAATTATTAAGAAAAACCGAATAGCTGCTGCTGCGTGTTATTTGCCTTTGTCAACAAATATGACATTAAATAAAGATTTGGGCACACGCCACAGAGCGGGAATAGGCATTAGTGAAACGACTGATTGTGTTTCGATAATAGTATCTGAGGAAACCGGGTATGTTTCCGTAGCACAAAACGGCACACTTAAGAGAAATATCAAAGAAGATACTTTGAGAAATATTTTACTTGAGGAATTAACTCCCAAGAAAGATGAAAAAGAGGAATCGGGTAAAAAAGTCAATAAATTTAAAAGGGGAGGCAAAAATAAGTGATTAAATTTCAAAAATTTATCAGAAGTAAAACATTCTATGTGATAATCTCTGTTCTCCTCGGTATAATGACTTGGCTTTTGGTTCTCAATTACACCAATCCTACAGAGAAGCGTTCGCTTGATATACCTTTGCGTATATTAAACGAAAATAATCCTTCGTCATTGGGGTTGAGCGACAGAGGTTCTGCGGTACCAAATACCATAACGGTAAAGGCTTCGGGCAGATCTGATATAATAGGTAATCTTTCGGCATCTGATTTGTATGCGACAGTGGATTTTGCTAATATAAAAAAAGCGGGAGCTGTTACATTGAAGATTAATGAGCCTGAGTGTAAAAGGCTTGGTGTGACAATCGAAGATTACTACCCGAAAACGGTTGATGTAATGTACGATAAAATGTCGAGTGTAAATGTGGATGTTGTTGTTGAGTATGATAACAATTTACTGGCAGAAAATTTTGAAATATTGTCGATTACACCTGAGCCGAGCAGTGTGCAGATTTCCGGATTTGAGTCTGATATTGCTGATATTGACTGCATAAAGGTTAAACTAAATGAAAGTCTTGCCGCCGGCTCGATAGATTCAAATAAAATCGGATCTTTTATAGGTCATTATTATTTAAAAAGCGGTGAGGAAGTTACCGCTAATTATGAAAGTGAAAAAATAACCGTTAAGATAGAAGTAGCCAAGCGTGTTCCTGTTTTATACAGCGTGACAGGCATACCTAATGCAGACTATTATTTGAGTAAAGCAACCATCACATCTGATACTGTTTTACTTTGCGGTTCAGCTTCAGACCTTCGTAATATTAACAAAATTGAGCTTGGTAAGGTTGATGTTTCAGGCGTTTCGAGCAATGTAATTAAAAATTTTGATATTTCAGCATATCTCCCTGCCGGAATAACAGCTTATCAAACGACAAATGTTTCCGTATCTGCGGAGATATTAAAATATGAAACAAAGAATTTTACTGTTGATATTGCAACATCTGTAAGTACACCGGGTAAAAATCCCAGAGAATATACGTATGAATTTTCAGTTCTATCCTTCAATGTGAAGATTAAAGGAAAGGCGGCTGATTTGAATAATTTGTCTGTTTCGTCATTAAGTCCGGAGTTGAATCTTACGGATAAGGGCGTTGGCGAGTACATTTTGCCTCTTGAATTTAAGGGAATAGACAGTACAAAATATACAATAATAGGTGATTACACTTGCTCGGTTAAAATTGAGGAGAAAATCGAGACAACACCAAGCGTTCCGACTGAAACTCCTGAGCCAACACCTGTTACTGTGCAGGTTGGATAATACCTGAGCGTACTGCTTCGGCCAAAAGCAATTCAACCATTCTGCCGTAGCTTTGTACACCGTCTTGCACATTCATAATATTTAAATATGTATCATTAACACTTGATGTGAATTCATTGGAGACGGTTTCAAACTGTTTCCAATATGTTTTTTCTCTCGATATATCTGCTTTGACTTCTTTATCTACCACGTTCATTATCTGTTCCCAAGCAACTTGGTCATAACAGTAAAGTTCTCCCATAGCATACGTAAAACCTGTGTAATATGCTGAATACACAAATAAGGGATTGTCGCTTTCAAGACACGCCATGAACGCTATAAAATTAGCTTCGTCTTCTCTTGCAAATCCACGCTGATGTGCCATTTCGTGACAAATCGTGTGCGGCAGACTCATTATCGGCGTGTTGATATTAACGACCGCCTCCGGAAATACATATGGATATATTCCTGTAATATGAAGATTTGACATTACTTGCGAGCTGTAGGCAAACTTAACTGCCGGATAATGAGTATAATACGAATTATATTCACGCGGCAGGCGACTGTATGCCAGTTTTGCATCTTCTGCCAAATTGTACGGATTATATTCAGTTGAATTGTTATCAATTATGCCGCTGGGATTTTTCTTGACAGCTTTTCTTGAATATGAAGCACCCTGTCCGAGATATAAGCATAATTGTTTGAGTTGCCCTACCGTATACCCGCCAAGCTCGTAGTCGGCTCTCTGCGCAAATGTCTCTCCCGTATAATTAATACCTCCGAAAAGAATAAATATCGCCACCACAAAACACAGCGCTGCCGACATACGAAGCGCAAAATTTTCCGTAGCCCTTAGTGTAGTGCGCTTTTCGGGATAGTGCCCGCTTTTTTTCATACGGAAATACAGCACGGTAGCCGCTACTGTAGCGTATATTGTTTTGATTAAAAATACGATTAAGCAAGCGATTGCAATATATAAAAGGAGTTCAGCGACAGAAAAAGGCACAAATTCTGCTATCTTGCGAAAAGGCAGATTTATATAATAAAAAATTTTATCTGTATATATTTCTGAAACTGTCTCATCAGATAATGCCAAATGACAAATGATATAAACCGCAACGCTCAAGAATCCAACCAAAGCACCTACCGTAGCCCAAATGGTGGAACGGTGCGTTTTGACTTTATATTTAAAATCCAATAATGTATATTTTTCTTCTGTTGAAAGTTGTTTTTTCAAAATATGAACTCCTTGAAAAATGATTTTATTCTGCTGACTTTTATATTTTGCCATGCAGAAGAGAAAATAGCAACAGTTAGTTACTATCTTGAATTTCTCCCACAAAAAGCCGGATTTGTTATAGAAAAAGTCTTTTTCAAACGCTTGAAACGGCTTTGAAGTGCCTTGAAGCAGCGTTTTCTCACAAAAAGAGCCCGTTTGTGGGAGAAATTTTTCTTTTTTCTCCCACAAAAACGCATTTCTTGTGAAGAAAAATCGTTGACGAAATTGCCTATATATAAATACAAAAATCTTCTCAAACAAAAAATTCGTGCAATCCGGCATATAAGATTTTCGTGCATAATCGTTTGATTTTGCACGAATTTTTTGTTCGTAAATAAATTTTCGTCCCTTTTGCCTATCTATAAGTACGAAAATCGGCTCGCTATGGCTTTGAAACACAAAACTGATCTTATTGATTTGCTTGGTATGTTGGGACTTTTATGTTTTGAAGTCCATCTGGTTATATTCTCCTGATTTTTTTCGCGCAAATATGGCCGATTTTGCACGAAAATTTCAGCCGTAACAGTTTGCAACAAAAATTTCGTACTTTTAGATATACTAAAGGTACGAAATTTTTTTATTTGAAAGCTTCTGTGTAAGGCGGTGTGA
>JBGVNN010000008.1:0-162692 GCA_045125595.1 Candidatus Egerieisoma sp. | reverse complement strand
ACGATGAGTACCGAGAAAATCCGGTGGAGATAATGAGGAGGGCACACCTGTTCCCATTCCGAACACAGCAGTTAAGCTCCTAGATGCAGACAATAGTTAGATGGTGACGTCTTGTGAAGATATGTATCCGCCGGTATTTATGAAAATCCCATGCGAGTAGCGTGGGATTTTCCCTTTATTTTTTTATATTTTATGCTTGACATATGCTTGAATTAATAGTATAATTCACAAGCTAAGTTAATAGCATTGGGGTGTAGCCAAGCGGTAAGGCACCAGACTTTGACTCTGGCATTGCGCTGGTTCGAATCCAGCCATCCCAGCCAGTAAAAAGCTTCTTGAAGATTATTCAAGAAGCTTTTTTACTTTTATTCTTTTCTTTTTATTGAAAATTTCTTTTCTTTATGATATAAACTTATAAGAGTTTTATTTGAATTTGGGAGGAGGATTTTTTTGAAAAGATATATTTCATTTTTAAATTTTACATATTTTCTTATTTTAAGTTTTTTGTTTAATAGTTTTTTGATTGTAAAAGAGGTTCCTGATTTACTTATATTGTTTATTCCTGTTTTTATATTACTTAATATTTTACCGGGTTTAAGACCACAGGGTACTAAAAAAATTCGTTTAAAGTTGTGTAATCATGGAACTGCGGTTTTAACAATTTTTATCTTTTCGCTTGTTCCTTCTATAGTATTTCATGGCATATTAGCTTTTCGCTTACTACCAGATTCTTATATTGATTTCTTACTTAGCGCTTTGTATTGTTTTTTATTGTCTGCGATATTTTTTTGGAATGGTATTATTTGCGTTTATTGTACATCAACACAATTGGGTATAAAGTGGCGCATAAAAGGTATATTGTGTGGCATGATACCGGTTTTAAATCTGATTATGCTTACTAAAATTATTAAAATCACATCTAGTGAAGTTGAATTTGAAATAGAGAAAGAAATTATTTCTTCAAATCCGACTTTAGCTGATATTTGTAAGACGAAATATCCTATAGTATTGATTCATGGTATATTTTTCCGTGATTTTACACTATTTAATTATTGGGGAAGAATACCTCAAACTCTTAAAATACATGGGGCAACAGTTTTTTATGGGAAACATCAATCTGCTTTAACTGTTAAAGAAAGTGCGAGAGAACTTACTGCCAGAATTAAACTGATTGTCGAACGTTCTAACTGTGAAAAGGTTAATATTATTGCACATTCAAAGGGTGGTCTTGATTGTCGTTATGCTATTTCAGAATTTGGTCTTGCTCCTTATGTTGCGTCTTTGACAACAATTAATACTCCGCATAGAGGTTGCCTCTTTGCTGAAAAACTTTTGTATGCTATACCTGAAAGTATAAAAAATAAAGTTGCGAAAGCGTATAATACCACATTGACTCTACTTGGTGATGAAACACCTGATTTTTTGGCAGCAGTAAATGATTTGACTGCAGAATATTGCAAAAAATTAAATGAAGAGATTTCTTTTCCTGAAGGAATATATTCTCAAAGTGTAGGGTCGGTAATGTCTCATCCAAGAAAAGGACAGTTTCCGTTAAATTTATCATATCGTTATGTTAAGAATTTTGACGGTGAGAATGATGGATTGGTTGGCGAATCATCTTTTGCTTGGGGAGAAAAGTATACTCTTTTGCGTACGGATGGAGAGCGAGGTATATCTCATGGTGATATGATAGATCTTAATCGGGAGAATATTAAAGGTTTTGACGTACGTAGCTTTTATACTGACTTAGTAAAGGACTTGCGCGATAGAGGTTATTAATTAATATTGCTTTTCTTATTGTTTTAGTTTATAGTTTAAATCATATTTATTTGGAGGTTTTCTATGAAAAAAAGATTAATTGTATTAACTATTTTATTATTAACATTTGCTGTTGCTTTTTGTGTTGGATGTTCAGATGATCAAAGTTCTTCTGATGATTCTCCTAAAGCTACAGTTATTGCCACAGCAGGAAAAACATCGGGTGTTTCCGAATCGCCTGTTGCTACAGAAAAGGTTACTTCAAGTCCTACTGCGCAGCCTACGGAAGAGTCAACTGTTGAACCAACTGTAGAGACAACAGAAGAGCCGACAGCACTCCCTACTGACAAACCGGAAAAGAAACAAATTAAAATTAATTATATTAATGATGGTCTTTTTGCTTTATATGAGGGTACATTTAATACTTTAGATGGTTTTGATGATACAATTTTTTGGGATGATTTAAGTGGTAATAAGAATCATATTGAAGAAGTTCCGAATGATGGTGAGAGGGTTTTCTTTGATGAAGAAAAAGGATTGTTCCTTGATCATAAAGAAGTTTTCTTCCCGGATGAAATTGTTGAAATGATCAATACAAATAGCTATACAGTGGAATTAAAATTGTCTGAATTAGAAATTATCGGAGAAAATTTTGCGACACTTATTAATAATCACTGTGGTGGAAACAAAGGAAATGATAAGTTTGCGTTGTTTATCAGAAATGCTAATGGTCATATTGAATTTAAAAATTCATCAAATGAAAGACCGAAGAAAGAAAATGGTTTTGATCTTGTAAATAATCATACAATTACAATTACTTTTGATTTAGAAGCAGGTTTCTGTAAAATGTATTCGGATGGCGTGCTTATTTCAGAAGCCGTTCCCACTGCAGCGATGGATGTTGATATGAAAATGTTTGTCGGAAATGGTACAGATAAAAAGCAGTATTCTGCATACATTCAGTCTGTTAGATTCTATGATAGAGCTCTTACAGATGCAGAAGTGCTTCATAATGCAACTGTTGAAATTGGAGTAACTTTAGAATAATATTTTTGTTAATACTTGTTGTAAGCCGCCTACATATCACATGGGGCGGCTTGTTTTATTTCGTTGATTTTTTAAATAGTCAATGTTAAAATGAAAGGTGTAAGGAAAATTTTAAGGAGTTTTATGAGAAACCATAATAAATATTTGACCTTGGCAATATTTATAATACTATTTTGTGTTTTGCTTTGTGCTTGTCAAAAAAGCGAAGATAAGACGGTAGTTAAAGTGAAGTCAGATACTCTCTATGTAAATAAAGTTGATAATTTACCTGAAGATTTTATTTTAGGAATGGATGCTTCTTGTGTGCCATCACTTGAAAAGAGCGGAGTTAAATATTACGACCATAGCGGAGCAGAAAAAGATATTTATGAGATATTAAGTGCTAATGGTATTAATTATGTTAGAGTTCGTATTTGGAATGATCCTTTCAATAAAGATGGTAAAGGCTACGGAGGTGGCAATTGCGATTTAGAAAATGCAATTGAAATTGGCAAGAGAGCGACAAAAAATGGAATGAAATTGCTTGTTAATTTCCATTATAGTGATTTTTGGGCAGATCCGGCAAAACAAATGGTGCCAAAGGCTTGGGAAAACTTAAGTTTTGATAAAAAAACTGATGCAATATATGAATATACCAAAGATAGCCTTGAGAAGTTACAGAATGCAGGAATAAGTATTGGTATGGTTCAAATTGGTAATGAAACTAACGGAGCAATGTGCGGTGTATTTTCGTCAGAGCTGGGCGGTTGGGCCAAAATAACTGATATGATGTCAGCAGGTGCAAAAGCTGTACGTGAAGTTTGTCCGAAAGCATTGATTGCAGTACATTTTGCAAATCCAGAAAAAGTTACCAATTATGCAAGCTATAGTGCAAATTTAGATTATTATGGTGTGGATTATGATGTTTTTGCGTCTTCGTATTATCCTTTTTGGCACGGAACGCTTGATAATCTGGCGGAGGTACTTTCTGATGTTGCAGAAAAATACAACAAAAAAGTAATGGTTGCCGAAACTTCATATGCATACACATCATCAGATTCAGACTTTTATGGAAATACCATAGGAGATGGTGGTGGGATTGTAAAAAGTTATCCGTTCTCGATACAAGGGCAGGCAAACCTTGTTCGTGATGTGGTAGACACGGTGGTAAATAAAACAAAAAATGGAATAGGCGTTTTTTATTGGGAAGGAACATGGATTTCCGTAGGGGGAGAAAGCTATGAAGAAAATCTCTCGCTTTGGGAAAAGCACGGTTCCGGTTGGGCTTCTTCTTATGCGTCAGAGTATGACCCTGATGACGCAGGAAAGTGGTATGGCGGCTGTGCAGTAGATAACCAAGCGTTTTTTGATTCTCAAGGAAAGGCGACAGAAGCGCTTAAAGTTTTCGCTCTGTTAAAAAATGGAAACAAAATTGAAATAAAGGCAGATGCCATAGAAGATTTGAATCTTATTTTTGATCTTAATGCAGATATCTCATTGCCTAATAAAGTAAATGCAATAATGTCGGACAATTCCAAACAAGAAATTTCTGTAGAATGGCATAATGTTGATATAGATACCATGAAAAACGGTGGAGTAGCCAAGTATACGATAGAAGGAACAGCCGGAGGAATGAAAGCTTATTGTTATATTTCTATGGTTGAGTATAATTATCTTAAGGATTGGAGCTTTGAGGAGAATGACGGTGCCTGGATTGCCAATCCCATAGGAAAGTTTAATGAACTCAAAGTCGAAGATAAGGTAAGTGACTCTATGACGGGTACAAAACACTACCATTTTTGGGGAGCAGCTGCCAATTCTGTAGAATTTACATTGGAACAGAATGTTTCTGAACTTAAATCGGGAAAATATAAGTATTCTGTATCGATTATGGGCGGTGACGGCGGCAATACAGAAATATATGCTTATGTTAAAATAAATGGCGAAATTGTTTATAAGGCAAATACTGAAATAACTGTGTATGATGAATGGCATACCGCAGAGATAGACAATATTGAGTATACCCAGGGAGATAGCATTTCTGTAGGTATATATGTTAAGTGTGCAGGCCCTAATGCGTGGGGAAAAATTGATGATGCATTGTTGAACCTTGTTAAATAAGTTTTATTGGAGGATAAATATGAAAAAAATTGTTATGTTTCTTTTAGTTTTTGTAATTGTTATTTCAACTGTTGTTGGTTGCGACAAAAAAGTTGATAATAGTAAACAACCTATGGTTGATCCGATTGATGATAATTACAGGACATTTTACCAAGTTTTTGTAGGATCTTTTTCTGATTCTAACGATGATGGTGTGGGAGATCTTCGCGGTCTTATAAATCGTTTTGATTATCTTAATGACGGTAATATAAATTCAGGCAAAAGTCTTGGTGTGCAAGGTATATGGCTTTCACCGATATTTACATCATCATCATATCATAAATATGATGCAAAAGATTATTATCAAATTGATTGGAGATTTGGTACAGAGGATGATCTTAAAGAACTTATCGCTCTTTGTAATGAAAGAAATGTTAAGTTAATTCTCGACCTTGCAATCAATCATACATCGAATTCGCATAAATGGTTTACAGAGTTTAAAACTGCAAGAACAAACGGTGACGTTAATAATAAGTATTATGACTACTATACATGTGTGACAACAGCAGAAAAGAAAGGCGGCGTTTCGTATCAAAAAATAGCCGGTGTTGATTACTGGTATGAATGTAATTTCTCTGGAGATATGCCGGAGCTTAATTTCGATAATCCGGAGGTAAAAGAAGAAGTTCTTAATGTAGCTAAATATTACCTTGATTTAGGCGTTCACGGTTTTAGATTTGATGCTGTTAAGTATATTTACTATGGGGACACTGCCAAATCTGTTGAATTCTGGAAATGGTATATGGAGGAGCTTTATAAGATTAACCCTGACATTTACTGTGTAGGCGAATGTTGGTCCGGCGATACGGAAATTCTTGACTACTATACTGCTATGAACTGCTTTAATTTTGGAATGTCTCAGGCAGAGGGTGCAGTTGCAAGAGCTGTAAAAGGTTCATCGCTTTCACATTTTACAGGATATATCGAGTCACTGCAGGATAATATTTACAAAAAGAATCCTAACGGAATGTTGATGCCTTTCTTGTCAAATCATGATGTAGATAGAATTGCAGGTGCTTTCGTTACAGAAAATTATATGCGTATGGCAGCAAACATGTATCTTTTGTGTGCAGGTTCTCCCGTGATATATTACGGAGAGGAAATTGGCATGAGAGGTTCAAGAGGGGGCGAAAATACAGATGCTAACCGTAGGCTTGCTATGCTTTGGGGAGATGGCGATGGCATAACAAATCCGATTGGCTCTACCTACTCTGATGATAAACAAATCCAAACAACGGTTGCAGATCAAATAAAAGATGAAAACAGTCTTTATAATTATTATTGTAAACTTATTTCAATTCGTCATAAATATCCTGCAATAGCTCGCGGTGAGTATAGTTCATTTAGTTATGATTCGTCTCTTGGCGGTTTTATTATTAAATACGAAAATGAAACGTATTTACTTCTTCACAATACAGATACAGAGGAGGCTACAATTGATTTAGCAGCCAATTCAGCTCTTAAAGATTATAAGTCATGGTCTGTTGGAGATTATATTGGTGTGGGAAGTGCAAAAATTCAAGGAACTTCTGTTTCTTTGGGTGGACAAACAAGTGTAATTATTAAGTGTAAATAAAGGAATTAATAATATGGAGAATAAATTTATAGTAAATATTATTCATCGACCGGAGCTTTCCCCCGAATATGCGGAGAAAGCTTTGGGTAAAGGCAAGGGCGTTCGTGACGAATCATTGGAAATTTTTAAATTCCAGCAAGAATGCGCTCATAAATATGGACTTAAGACGACTATACAGATAACATATGCGTCACTTTTTTCTGATATAATTATTGAAATGGCAAAAGAAGACCATGACAAGTACGGAGACGAAATTGGACTTTCATTGCTCGGCTTGCCTTGTCCTGAATTTAAAGAAAAATATCAAACAGAAGATTTTTGTATATGGATGTTTGATGAAAAAACAAAGGAAGAGATTATTGATGACGTTTTCGGTAAATTCTATGATAAATTCGGTTTTTATCCTGGATCGACGAGCAGTTATTTCCTTGACGCATATACTATAAATTATATTAAAAAGAATTATCCTGAAGTAAAGTGTGCTGTCGCTACTTGTTGGGAAGAAGGTCCTAAAGCATATCATACATGCAATAACTCATGGTATACATTTATGGATGGAGGACCATGGAATCCTTGGATACCATCAAAAGTAAATTCTCACTGCCCCGCTTCTTGTGAAGAAGATGACTCCGGGATAGTTGCGATACCTCATTTGTCACGTGATTTAATGGCTTGTTTTGACGGAAATGGTTCGAACTTTGGCACACACCCTCAAAATGTGCTTCGCGGAATGATTTATTATAAAGAAAACGGAGAATATGAGTATCCATATCTTTATAACTTAATAGATCAATACAGACATTTGGCAAAGTATAATAATGGATACAGTTATAATATGATGTTTGTAGGTCCCGGTTGGCTTAATCGAAGAGGCAGATGGGAAGCTCCTTATGAGCTTTTGGCAAAATCGTATGATGATGGCATGAAATATTACGGAAAGTTAAAGGCTGAGGGCAAGTTGGACGACATGACAATGAGCGAATTTGCTGATTATTACCGTAAATCACACGTTGATTATAAAAAAGGAGAATGCGCTCTTTGGAAAGACATACTCTATGGAAGCAATAAAGAGTATTTTTGGTATGCCGATCCTGCAATGAGAACTTGCTTTGACTTTAATCAAGGCGGAGCCATGATAGATTTAAGACCGTATATTGCCCGTATACCACAAAAAACAGGTATAGGAACAGAAAATGTATATGATGCATCGTATCCGTATCTTATTCAAATTAATTATCGTGCGGGATATTTCACCCATTATGCCGGAGCCGGTACGATTCGTTCATGTAAAGTAAGTTGTAAAGGTGAAAGTACGGATCTTTGTTTATGCAGAACTATGGCAAAATTTGAAAGGGTTGAGCAAGGAGTAAGGCTTATCGCTGATCCTATCACAGTAACTCTTGGCGGAATTGATATAGTAATTCAGTCAATATTTACTATATTGGATGCAGAAGGTAAAATCATTACTCAACGTAAAATTCTAAATGATATTAAAGAGAATGTCACTTTTGAAGAATATTTTACAGGCGGCTTCGGTACTACAGAATACCAAGCAGATATGACAAACATTACTTTGAATGTTGATGATGAAAAAATAAATTATTCTTATCTTGGCAGAAAAGTCATAAAGGCTAATGCAAATGTTGCGAGAGTAGAGATACCGGAAGTTATTACTGCTGTTGAAATGGGCGGAGACAACGATGAAGCAACAGTAGAAGAAGGCATTGCTTTTTCGCCTGTATATCGTTTGTCTTTGCGCAAAACTATTAGTAAAGGAGAAGTAGAAACATGGCTCAAGCTACAAAAGGCGAATTGAATTTTCGTTGTCCATCGTGCTTTATGAGAGACATTGATATTGATATGTTTTTTGATGAAGAAAAGAAAGAATATTATTGTTTGCGTTGCGGCTTTTCAGGCAAAGAGGAAGATGTGCTTCGTTTAAATGAAACGGCACGTTATCGTTATCGCGCTATGAAACTTCGAGTAGTTGACTTCGGAGAGGATAATGAGCCTGTTAAATTTGTTGAGCATAAGGGAGGCACTCAATGATTCTCGGAATTGATGTTTCAACTTATCTTGAAGAGCTTGAACATGGTGCTAAATATTATGATGGGAATGTGCAAATAGACCCGCTTGATGCTTTTAGGAGTAACGGTGTTGATTTTATGCGTATAAGGGTGTGGAATAACCCTTACAGCGAAGATAATGAGCCGTACCTTGCGGGGAATTGTGATGTTGAAAACTATATTAAATTAGGTAATCTTGCAAAAAGTAAAGGTTATCATCTGCTTATGGATTTACATTACAGTGATTTTTGGGCAGATCCGGGAAAACAGATGATACCAAAGGCGTGGCGAGACCTTTCCGTAGAGGAAATGACAGCAAAAGTGTATGAATTTACGAAAGAGTGCTTAAAAAAAGCGCGTGAACATGATGTTCTTCCTGAACTTATACAGGTGGGAAATGAAATTACTAATGGTATTTTGTGGCCCCTTGGCAAATTGGAAAATGAAGGAAAAAGAGGAAATTATGAGAATTTTTGTAAATTTATAGAAGCAGGGTGCAAGGCTTGTAGAGAAGAAGCACCTAAAGCTCAAATAATTCTTCACCTTGAAAGAAGTAACGACAAAGAAGTGTATAGGGAATTTTTTACTAATATGGATAAATGGCACATAGATTATGATATTATAGGTGCTTCGTATTATCCGTATTGGCATGGTACACCGGAGGAACTTTTTGATAATTTAAATGAGTGTAAGCGTTTTGGAAAAAAAGTTATGGTAATGGAGCTGGGTTATGGCTTTACGTTGAAGCCGTATCTACTTGAGGGGGAAGAATGCAGGCTCGTTATTGATTCGGAGAGGGCTTATGTGCCCGGTTTTACGGAAAGATACCCCGTGTCGCCGCAAGGACAGGCTGATTTTATAAAAGACTTTATATCAAAAGCAATTGAAAATAACATTGACGGAGTATTTTATTGGGAACCTTTATGGCTTCCGGGTGAAGGTATTTGTTGGGCGTCTGAAGCAGGCCTAAAATATATTCATGAAGAGGGAAAAAGTACTTCTAATGAGTGGGCGAATCAATGTTTGTTTGATTATGGGGGCAAAAAATTACTGGGTTTTGAACTGTTTAAAATGTAGCATTATTTTATTCATAAAAAAGATAAAAATATTGACATAAATCTTAAAAAATATATAATTGTTATTAAGCCTAATAGGTGAAATATTAAAATAATTACAGGAGGACTTTTTATGAAAATGAGAAAAATCATGACACTTGTGTTAGCTGTTGCCATGATCGTTACATGCTTTGCAGCTTGTGGCGGTAATGCTACAACTCCTAACAACCCTGCTGCCGGTACAAACGCAGCTGATGTTGACCTTACAGGTACATACAAAATTACAATGTGGGTTTCAGAGAAAGAGGGCGTTGCTGATCAGTTCAAAGCTCAAATTAAAGCTTTTGAAGCAGCAAACCCGGGAATTAAAATTGAAGCAAGCATCGAAGGCGTTTCAGAGGCTAACTCTGCAACTCAAGTATTAGCTGATGTAGCTACGGCTCCTGATATTTACTGCTTCGCTCAGGATCAGCTTGCTCGTCTTGTACAGGCTAAAGCTCTTGCAAAACCCGGTAAAGGCGCTGCTGAAACAATAAAGACAAACAACGATGCCGGTTCTGTTGCTGCTGCAACTGTTGCAGGTGAAATTTATGCTTATCCTATGACAAGCGATAACGGTTTCTATATGTATTATGACAAGAGCATCATTACAGAAGAAGAGGCAGAAAGCCTTGAAAAATTAATTGCTGCTTGTGAGAAGAATAATAAAGTATTCCGTTATGCTCTTGAAGATGCTTGGATTATGTCATCATTTTTCTTTGCTACAGGATGTAAATCTAACTGGACAATGAATGAGACAGGTGCTTACACATCTGTTGAAGATACATTTAATTCTGCTGAAGGTCTTATAGCTATGAAGGGTATGCAAAAACTTGCACAATCTCCTTGCTATAATGGTGATGCAAACGTATTTACAGATGCAGCTGTAGTTGTTACAGGTGTTTGGAATGCAACAGCTGCTGCTGACCACTTTGGCGCAAATCTTGCAGCTACTGATCTTCCTTCATTTGAAGTAGATGGTAAATCATATCACCTCGGTTCTTTCACAGGTAATAAACTTATTGGTGTTAAACCTCAAACAGATTCAAAGAGAGCAGCTGTTCTTTCTAAGCTTGCTCAATATTTGACAAATAAAGATTGTCAGACTCAAAGATTTGAAAGCTTTGAATGGGGTCCGTCAAACAAAGAGGCTCAAGCTTCTGAAAAAGTACAACAAAATGTTTCTCTTGCAGCTCTTGCTAAACAAGGCGAATATGGTATTCCTCAAGGACAAATCCATGGTTCATGGTGGGATATAGCTAAAGTTCTCGGTGCTGAGGCTAAAGCAGCTAAGAGCGAAGATGATCTTAAGACAGCTCTTACAGAGTACAAAGCTGCAGTTGATGGTTTGTTCCAAATGACAGACGAGCAAAAGAACGCTTGGAGTGTTATCGGTAATATTAAGGGAACAAATTGGGATACAGACTTTGCTATGATAGAAGATCCCGATGGTACATTTACATCTGAAGTATTTGAATTAAAAGCAGGTCAAGAATTCAAAGTACGTCAAGGTGCTTCTTGGGATGTTAACTTTGGTGCAAGTGGATTCAATGGTGCTAACTATGTTGTTGAAGCAGACGGCAATTATAGAGTTCAGCTTGTATGGGACGGTGCACAAACAGGTACAATTACACTTATTCCTGCTTAAGGATAATGTTTTTGGATTAAAACTAGTAGGCGAGGGTGGGTCGTTTGACTCGCCCTGCCTTAAAGCAATAAGGCATTGTTAGCCGACATACAAGCAGGAAGGCTCTGGTTGTATATCTACTAACAATGCCTTCTCGTTATAAAAAGGAATTTATATTATGAAGAAATTAAGTGATTTAGATTATTTAAAACTCAATAAATTTCAAGCCTTTTTATACAAGCTGAAACTTTTCTTTTGTGCCATACCGATATGGTTTAAGAATCTCGGCTTGAAAATATTGAATTTTTTCAAAAGCTGTGGCTTGGGTATCAAGAATGAAATTGTAGACATTATCACTACTTTTACAAAGGGTAATTGGGCTGTTAAAATTTCTTTCTTTATTTTTGGTTTCGGAAATTTCTACTATGGACAGATATTAAGAGGTATATTGTTCTTAGTATTTGAGATAGTATTTATAGGATATATGTTTGTACCAAGCGGAGGTATTTACTGGCTTTCTAAAGGAAATTGGTTCAATACCGGAGCTACTGTTGGTACAGTACAAGGTCAAAATGTATATAATGAAATATTAGACGTTGACGTTTGGATTTCAGGTGATGACTCAGTAAAGGTTATGCTTTACGGTCTTCTTACTATAATTTTCATTATAGCTTTTATTTATACTTGGAGATTACAAGTAAAGCAATGCCGTATTTGCATGGGAATCACTGCAAAAGGCAAAAAAGTTAAGAGCGGTAAAGATGATTTGAGATCTCTTCTTGATGATCAGTTCCATAAAACCCTTTTGTCATTGCCTTTGTTTGGTATATTGACATTTACCGTATTACCTATTATTTACATGACAATTATTGCGTTTACGAGCTATGATGCGGCGCATGATGGATATGCCAACTTGTTTACTTGGGTAGGCTTTGATAATTTTAACGAACTGTTTAATTTTGGACATGGTGGATTAGGTCTTGCCTTCGGTGAGATTTTAGGTTGGACTCTTATGTGGGCTTTCTTTGCGACATTTACAAACTACTTCCTTGGTATGTTTGTTGCAATAATGATTAACAAGAAAGGTATTAAGATTAAGAAATTTTGGAGAACCGCTCTTGTTATGACAATTGCTATTCCGCAATTTGTATCACTCCTCTATGTTGCGAAACTTTTTGATTCTTCAGGTATTATAGGTAAGCTTCTTCTTAATTGGGATTTAATACCGGATGCAATGTTAGCTTCAAATCAACTGTCATTGTGGCAAAATGAAATTTCATCAAAAATACTGTTGATTGTGCTTAATATTTGGGTAGGTATACCGTATATCATGCTTATGGCAACGGGTATTCTTATGAATATTCCTCAAGACCTTTATGAGTCTTCGCGTATCGACGGCGCAAAGCCTTGGCAACAGTATACAAAGATTACACTTCCTTATATGATGTTCGTTATGGGTCCTTACCTCTTAACAAGCTTTGTTGGTAACCTTAATAACTTTAACGTTATCTATTTGCTGACGCAAAATAACCAGTTGATTAATACGGAAATCGGTACGGCAGGTGGCGTTTCCGTAACGTATACGGATTTGCTGATAACGTGGCTATATAAAATGACACTTAATAGTGCGGAAACCAAGTATTATCTGGCATCTATCATTGGTATTTTAGTATTTATAGTAGTAGCTGTACTTTCGTTGATCGTTTACAACGTAATCCCGTCTACTAAAAACGAGGAGGATTATAGCTGATGAAAAAATTATCTAAAGTCTTTTTATGGATAGGAATCGTAGTAAGTTTCGTTGGATATAACATTTCAATATCTAATTTGGCAAAACTTTTCTCTTTTGGAGGATGGTTGATGCTATTGATGAGAATACTAACAGTGATTCCGATAGTTGTGGGAATAATTTCTGTATTAAAAATTGATAAAGCAAAAAGTAAAAAGGAGTTACTTCCTTATTCAATACTTTCAATTGTGTTCTGCTCTGTTTTGGCCGGTATTTTTATGCTTTGCATTAAAGAGGTTGATTTAAAACTTAACGCGTATAACGGCAGAAGTCTCCTTGGTGCAAAGGCAAGCAGAAGGCTCGGAAATACAGTTGTTTACATAGTGCTTGCACTTATAACTCTTATTTGGTTATTCCCGTTCTTTGGTATCGTGTTGGAGTCTTTTAGAGTAGAAACAACAGCGCAGGTAAGTTATTTGTGGCCTAAAGAATTTGGTTTTGATAACTATATCAGATTATTTAAAGAAACAGATTTCTTTAGATGGTTTATTAACACAGGTATTATGGGTGTGGCAACAGCTCTGTTGCAGACAATTTTCGTATTGTCTATGAGTTATGTATTGTCAAGACTTAGATTTAAAGGAAGAAAGGGTTTAATGAACTTCTTGCTTATTTTGGGAATGTTCCCCGGTTTCCTTACAATGCTTCTTATTTATAAAGTATTTAGTGATTTCGGTTTGACAGAGAGTATGGCGCCTATAGGACTTATTATTGTGTACTGCGCAAGCAGCGGTATGGGATATTATGTGTCAAAAGGATTCTTTGACACCATACCGAGAAGCTTGGATGAAGCGGCACGAGTTGACGGCGCTACGAGATTCCAGATATTCTACAAGCTTATTTTACCGCTTTCGAAGCCTATTGTTATTTATACAATTCTTATGGGATTCATGGCACCTTGGGGAGATTTCATGCTTGCGAGTTACTTGATTCATGAAAACAGCCAAGGTATGAGTGTGGCAGTAGGTATGTTTGAGTGGCTTTCTAAAACGAACGTAAATACACATTATACGATGTTCTGTGCCGCAGGTGTAATCATTGCGGTTCCCGTAACGGCTGTGTTCTTGGCATTGCAAAAGTATTATGTTGAGGGCGTAACAGGCGGAGCAGTTAAAGGATAATAGGAGGAAAAATATGGCTTCAGTTAAATTAACAAATGTAAAGAAAATATACGGTAAAGACACGGTTGCTGTACAAGATTTCAACCTTGATATTGCCGATAAAGAATTTATAGTTTTCGTAGGACCTTCGGGTTGCGGTAAATCTACTACACTTCGTATGATTGCCGGCCTTGAAGATATTTCGGAGGGTACTGTTGAAATTGACGGTGTTGTGGTTAATGACCTTCAACCCAGAGACAGAGATATTGCCATGGTTTTCCAAAACTATGCGCTTTATCCGCATCTTACGGTATTTGAAAATATGGCATTCAGCTTGAGACTTAAGAAAGTGCCTCATGAGGAAGTTTATGAAAAAGTTACTCAAGCTGCTGAGGTTCTCGGTATTACGCAGTATTTGACCAGAAAACCGCGTGCTCTCTCAGGTGGACAGAGACAGCGTGTTGCTATCGGTCGTGCTATGGTTCGTGACAGTAAGGTTTTCTTGATGGATGAGCCTCTTTCGAATCTTGATGCAAAGTTAAGAAACCAAATGAGAGCAGAGATTATTCTTCTTCGTAAGAAAATCGATACTACATTTATTTATGTAACACATGACCAAACAGAGGCTATGACTTTGGGTGATCGTATTGTTATCATGAAAGATGGCTTTATTATGCAAGTTGGTACACCTACAGAAGTATTTGATATGCCTGACAATCTTTTTGTTGCAGAGTTTATCGGTGCTCCCAAGATGAACACATTTAAAACAAATCTTATTTGTGAGAATGGTAAGTACTATGTAACTCCTTACGGTGCTAAGATTGAAGTTACAGGTAAAAAGGCAGAAATGCTTGCAGATAAAAATATTCAGAGTCAAGAAGTTATATTGGGTGTTCGCCCTGAGCACTTTAAGCTTTCTCAAAAGGGTGATGCCTCTGCAATTCCTTGTAAGATTACAGTTAATGAGATGATGGGAAGTGAGCTTCACCTTCACGTTGTTGAGGAGAACGGAGATAAGTTGATAGTTCGTGTACCTACAATGACACTTGATGATGAGACTCGTAAATCTCTTGTTTTTGGAGAAACAATTTATGTTACATTTGAAGGTAAAGTAATGCATTTCTTTAATCCTGAGACTGAGAAAAATCTTCTTGTATGATATTACAGGTTAATATTTGTTTGTTAGCCGGGCATCTTTAAAAGGTGTCCGGTTTTTGTATTATTTAGCTTGATTTAATTGCGAAAATAATATAAACTGTGACTATGTCTTTTTGAAAGGAAGAAGGTTTCGGTGAAGAAAATTAATAAAATAATTATAATGTCTTTGTTGGCTTTTATTATTGCTTGCACATTGTGTTTAACTGCGTGTAAAAGTCAAAAAAAAGAAGAAATTGTTCGTGAAAAGGGACTTTTGGCGTATAATTTAAAGACAGATAGTACAGTTAGGTTAGAATTTTCAGTACTTAATGATGTTTTGCGTGATTTACATAAAGGAGACATTGGCGGCGAGCTTGAACTTTCCGTTTGCGTAAAAAAAGGAAGTAAAGCAATCGCAACAGCAAAACAAGCGTATAATACGGCAGAGCATTCAGAAAGCGAAACCATGTTAGCGCTTGAAACGGGCGAACTTCCGGGAAATAAGAATGGTAATTTGATAATATCACTTCAATTAATAGACAATAAAGGAAAATCGAAAGAGGTAATCAGCATGGAAACAAAGGATTTTGCGGTTCAATTAAACAGTGACAGCGTTAAGTGCGTTGTTGCTCAAATGACAAATGAGGAAAAAGCTCGCCTTGTTACGGGATATGGCATTTTAGAGGAGCATAAAGAGGTTACTGCCGGCACGTTGAGAGAGGGTGCTTGCGGTTCTACTGCGGCTATTGAGAGACTTGGAATACCTAGTATATATATGGCAGATGGTGCTGCGGGTTTGAGAATTGCGGCTAATAATACGGGATATCCTTCATCGGCTGCGATGGCTAGTACATGGGATGCCGATATGGTACAGAAAGTTGCGGCTGCTATGGGTCGTGATGCTAAGGCTTTTGGTGTTGATATGTTGCTTGCGCCGGGAATGAATATTCAAAGAAATCCGTTGTCGGGCAGAAACGGTACATATTTTTCTGAAGATCCTATTCTTACAGGATATATGAGTGCTGCTTTTGTAAAGGGTGTTCAGTCTGAAGGTGTAGGCGCTACAATAAAGCATCTTGCGGCTAATAATCAGGAGTCTGTAAGAGGTTCTGCAAGTTCTAATGTTACTGAGAGAGCTTTAAGAGAAATTTATCTCACTGCGTTTGAAATTGCTGTTTCAGAGGCGAAACCGTGGGCTGTAATGTCGGCGTACAATAAAATTAACGGTGATTATGCTTCTGTTAAAACTGAACTTATTAAAAATATTTTGCGTGATGAGTGGAATTTTAAAGGCTTTGTAATGACTGACTGGGATGCTTCGGGTGATAAGGCTCAGATTATTAAATCAATGAATGATATGTCTATGCCGGGTCACGATGCTGATTGTGCAAAAGTTGAAAAAGCAATAGAAAGTGGTTTGATAAGCACAGAGGAAATAAACACATGTTGTGAAAATATTCTTAATGCGGTTGTGAAGTCAATTTCAATGAAGAGATATCTTGGCGAAGAAGCTCCTGAGATTGATGGCAAGGTTGATACGAAAGCTGAAGCAAAGCTTGCACAAACAGCTGCTGCAGAGGGTATAGTATTACTGAAAAATGAGGGAGCGCTTCCGTTCAAAAAAGGCGAAATTGCTTTGTTCGGAAATGCGCAAAGATTCCCTGTGGCTGCTGCTGTGGGTGCAGAGGATATAAGATCAAAATACAGAATTTCGATTCAAGAAGGCTTAATGGACATTAAAGAATTGTCTTTGAATGCGTCTTTGAAAGAGTATTATGCTTATGCAAATAATACTGTAAGTGATGATGTATTCAATCCCAAGGAGGATAAAGAGGAATTAGAAGTATCTTTAGACAGGGCGAAACAAGCTGCTGCAGAGTCTGATTGTGCTGTTATCTGTATTGCCAGATATACTAGAGAGGGCTTTGACCATCGTGCAGGTGTTGGCGATTTCTGTTTGAATGCGGTTGAGCTTGATATGGTTAAGAATGTATCAAAGGCTTTCAGAGATGCAGGTAAAAAAGTTGTTGTTGTTATTAATGCCGGAAATCCTATAGAAGTTGCAAGCTGGAGAGATTATGTAGATGGCATACTTTATGTAGGACTTGCGGGTCAAGAGCTTGGTAATGCTGTTGCTGATGTTATTTCCGGTAAAGTAAATCCGAGCGGTAAATTGGCAACAACATTCTCGGTGGATTACAAGAGTATACCTTCTTCGAAGAATTTCCCGGGCAATGCTCAAGAAGTTGATTATTATGAAGATATATATGTTGGCTATCGTTTCTTTGAGACATTTGATGTCGAGACAGCGTATCCGTTTGGTTTTGGTTTATCATATACAACTTTTGAATATTCTGATTTCAAAATGACAGGTAATGCTGCGGATGGTACGCTTAGTGTTTCTGTAACAGTTAAAAATACAGGAAAAGTAAGTGGTAAAGAAGCTGTACAGATTTATGTGAAGAAGCCGGGAACAAGTCAAGAACAAGCAGCAAAAGAGTTGGTTGCTTTTGCTAAAACAAAGTTATTAAAAGCTGGCGAGTCACAAACATTGACAATGCCGATCAATTATTTTGGTTTAAGAACATATGTGGAGAAAGATTCTGCATGGATTATGGAAAGCGGAGAATATAAATTATTTGCTGCAGCTTCTGCTGAGGATGTTCGTGCAGAAATTACATTTAATGTTTCTGATAAAAAAGTTATTCAGGATGTTGAAAACAGATGCGGTTTGGTTAAAAAAATTAAGATATTAACACAGAAAGGTGGATTACCTTCGTATATTAATGCTGTTAATGTGGCAATCGGCAAGAAAGCCAGTGCAACAAAAACAGAAAATGGCCATCCTGCTTCTGATGCTATTGATGGTGAGCCGACAACGAGATGGAGCGGCTTTGTTGGGGGACCTGCATCGGGCGTGATAACATTTAGTGTTGATTTGGAAAAAGAGTATAATATTGGAGAGATTGCCATCAATTGGGAATCAATCGGCAGTGATTATACTATTTCTTATGCCGGCGAAGATAAAAACTGGAAGAAGATTGAGAAAGTTTCTGACAAAAACATTGAATACAGTAAGAGCCTTGAAGAAGCTATCTCGGCAAGATATTTTAAAATTGATATAGTTAACAGAGGCTCATTTACAAGTATATATGAGTTTGCGGTATATGAAAAATAATTCTATTAAATTCGATATAAGAATTGCGACGCAGAAGGACATTCCGGGCCTTCTGCGTTTATTACAATATATACTTTCTTTGCACAGCAATGGGAGACCTGATATTTTTAATAATGCCGGAAGTAAATACGGACAATCAGAATTGGAAACGATTGTGAAAGATAAAAATACACCTATTTTTGTGGCTGTTGATTGTGATGCAGAAAGCGGAGCACCGGATAGTATATTAGGCTATGCTTTTTGTATAGAAAAAGAAATCAAAAACAACCGTGTTCTTAAAGAAAGAAAAATTCTTTATCTTGATGATCTTTGTGTTGATGAGTCCTGCAGAGGTTTAGGTTTGGGAAGTAAGCTGATGGAGGCGGTAAGTGATTATGCCAAAAGTATCAGCGCTGACAGTATTGAACTGAATGTATGGGGCTTTAATGAGTCTGCTATTTCTTTTTATGAGCATATGGGTTATAAAGTTCAAAAAAGTACAATGGAGTATAAATTATGAAAAATTTCATATGGGATTTTGATGGAACGTTGTTTGATACGTATCCGCATACTGTAAAAATACTGCATCAATTAATGGATGAAGTTGGGAAGCCTTGTGATTATGATATTCTTTTTGCTAAGAGCCGACGTAGCTTGAAAGACGCGAGAGATTACTGTAATGCTACTGACGAGGAATGGGAAGAGTTTTACAGGCGAGAGGGTGTAATAGATTGTGAGCCTGTTGCTTTGCCCTACGACGGTGCAGAGGAAGTTTTAAAAAAGGTTATTGCAAATGGGGGAGTTAATTATATTTACACTCACAGAGATGCGGTGACTTTTAAATATTTAAAAAAACATGATTGGCTTAAATATTTTGAGGGATTTGTTACGAACGAGCACAACTTTCCGCATAAGCCGGCACCGGATGCGCTTTTGTATATGATAAAAAGATATAATATGAACCCTAATGAGACCATAATGATAGGAGACCGCGAAATAGATGTATTAAGCGGCAAAAATGCCGGTATTCACGCGTGCCTCTTTACGGAGGGGAATACCGACATTCAATACATCGAACAAATTAAATCAACAAAAGCTGACTTTGTTGCAAACAATATGTCAAGCCTTAGCAACCTGTTTTTTCCAGCTGTCTTTTAATGAAACAGTCCTGTTAAATACAGGTTTTTCTTTTGTATGGTCATCATCACTGCTGAAGAAGCCGTTTCTTAAGAATTGGAAGTGTGCGTTCTTTTCGCAATCAGCCAAGTAAGGCTCAACTACAGCATTTTCACAAATTGTAAGAGAATTAGGATTAAGTTTCTCTGTGAAATCTCTGCCGTCAGAATCATCCATCGGATCGGGATCGTCAAAGAGTTGCTCGTAAAGACGAATTTCAGCAGGTACAGCGTCGTGAGCAGAAACCCAATGAATTGTACCTTTAACTTTACGCTCAGGGAGCCAACCTCCACGAGATGCAGGATCGTATGTGCAGTGAACAACAGTTACATTACCCTCTGCATCTGTCTCATAAGAAACAACTTTAACATAGTAAGCATATTTAAGACGAACCTCGTTGCCGGGGAACAATCTGAAATAACCCTTAACAGGCTCAATCATGAAGTCTGAACGCTCAATATAAAGCTCTTTGGAGAAAGCAACCTTACGAGTGCCCATTTCAGGATTTTCGGGGTTAACTTCTGCATCGAACTCTTCAATCATATTGTCATCATAGTTATCAATAACAAGTTTGATAGGATCAAGAACAGCCATACCGCGAGGAGCGATTTTGTTAAGGTCTTCACGAATACAATATTCAAGCAAACCGTAATCAACAACGCTGTAACTTGTTGAAACACCTACCGTGTCTATGAAATTACGGATAGATGCAGGTGTGTAACCTCTTCTTCTTAAACCGCAAAGTGTAGGCATACGAGGGTCATCCCAACCGTTAACGATGCCGGATTCAACCATTTTACGTAAATAACGCTTACTCATCATTGTATAAGTGATGTTAAGACGAGCAAATTCGTTTTGGCAAGGAGCCGGATCGAAAGGTCCGCACTTTTCAACAACCCAATCATATAAAGGTCTGTGATCTTTAAATCCAAGGTCGCACAAAGAGTGTGTAATTCCCTCAAAAGCATCCTCAAGGGGGTGAGCAAAGTCGTACATAGGATAAATGCACCATTTATCACCTGTATGATGGTGGTTCATATGAACTATTCTGTAAATAACAGGGTCGCGCATATTCATATTGGGAGAAGCCATGTCGATTTTTGCACGAAGAACTCTTTCTCCGTCAGCAAATTCTCCATCTCTCATGCGGCGGAACAAATCTAAGTTCTCCTCTACACTACGGTCTCTGTAAGGGCTGTTTTTACCGGGTTCAGTTAAAGTACCGCGGTATTCACGAGTTTCATCTGCAGAAAGGTCGCAAACATAAGCAAGACCATCTTTAATAAGCTTCTCTGCACACTCATACATACGAGGGAAATAATCTGAAGCGTATAAAACTTCTTTCCAATCATAACCTAACCAATGTACATCGTGCATTATAGCCTCTACATACTCAGTGTCCTCTTTTGTAGGGTTTGTATCGTCGAAACGCAAGTTGCAGTAGCCGCCGTACTTCTCAGCTGTACCAAAGTCAACGCAAATTGCCTTGGCATGTCCTATATGCAAATAACCGTTAGGCTCAGGCGGAAAACGAGTGTAAACTGTTTTACCGTAATACTTACCGCCCTCTGCAATATGCTCTCCTACAAGATCATGTATAAAATTGTTGTTTGATTCCATAATATTTTATCCTCCTAATTAGAGTTTGTTATTAATTTAATTCATTTGTAAGCTTTTCTAAACCAATTTCAAGTCTGCGAACAGTCTCATCGTAGCCTAAAATTTCCGCAAGCTCTGTAGCACCGCCGGGACTTACTTCTTTACCGCTCAAAGCAGTTCTTACAGGCCAAAGTATCTGGCTGTTTTTAACTTCGCACTTAGCAGCAAGTTCACAAAGAGCAGCATATAATTCAGAAGATTGCCATTTGCCGCGAAGGTCAGCTTCGTTTTCTTTGAAGAAAGCAATAATCTTTTCGAGATTTACTTTAGAATTCTCCTTGTCTGTCTTCATTTTCTTGTGGCAGTAAATTGCAGTATCATAATCAGGCAATTCTTTGAAGAAGTCAATCTTCTCGGGAATATCTGTCAAGATTTCTGTTCTTTGCTGTATGAGAGCGGCAATTTTGTTCAAATCCAATACGGAATCTTCGCCTGTAGCCGCTACTATATACGGTTTTGCCATTGCCATGAAATCTTCGGGAGAAGCTTTGCGGATGTACTCTGCGTTCATCCATTTGAGCTTTTCTATATCAAATATAGAAGGAGATTTGCTTAAACCTTCTATTGTAAAGTTCTCTTCAAGCTCTTTAAGTGTGAAGAACTCACGTGTGCCTCCGGGACTCCAACCCAAGAGTGCAATGTAGTTGAGAATTGCTTCTGCCAAATAGCCCTTTTCGATAAGATCTTGGAAAGAAGCGTCTCCGTTTCTTTTTGAAAGCTTGTGTTGAGCATCTTTCATAACGCTGGGCACGTGTACATATGTGGGGATGTCCCAACCGAATGCCTGATAAAGAATGTTGTATTTAGGTGTAGAAGACAAATATTCATTACCGCGTACAACGTGTGTAATTTTCATAAGGTGGTCGTCAACAACATTTGCGAAGTTGTATGTCGGCAAGCCGTCTGATTTTATAAGAATTTGGTCATCCAAAGTCTCGTTATCAACAGTAATGTCACCGTAAACAACATCGTGAAAAGTTGTTTTGCCTTCTCTTGGTACTAACTGACGGATAACATAAGGTTTACCCTCTGCAAGATTTTTCTCTATCTCTTCTTGTGAAAGAGTAAGGCAGTGTCTGTCATAGTTAAATGATGCACCGAGCTCACCGTCGTTTGTCTTTAAAGACTCGAGTCTCTCTTTGGTACAGAAGCAGTAGTAAGCCGCTTTCTTTTCGACAAGCTGTTTAGCATACTCAAGGTAGATGCCGCGACGCTCGCTTTGTATATAGGGGCCGTAATCCCCGCCTACACCGGGACCTTCGTCATACGAAATGCCTGTCATTTCAAGCGTCTTGTAAATAACATCCATAGAGCCTTCTACGAAACGCTCTTGGTCTGTATCTTCTATTCTTAATATAAACTGTCCGCCTTGTGAGCGTGCAATCAAGTATTCATATAATGCAGTTCTTAAGTTACCGATATGCATATATCCTGTAGGACTTGGTGCAAATCTTGTTCTTGTTACAGCCATAAATTTATACCTCACATTTGTATATACTTTAACTTACTAATAATATAGCCAAAACGGCCTAAAGTCAATTATTTGTTTACGCTTTCCACACTGTTTTGAGGATAGCGGTAATTTTGGGAGATGTACCGTAGAGCAGTACGCCGACGCGGTATATTTTTGCGGAAAGTACGCCGATACCTGCTGTTGAAGCGATAAGTATTGCAATTGAAATTACTATTTCGTATAAGGGAACTGTACTCATTGCAATTCTCGTAAACATAGCCATGGGAGAAGTAAAGGGGATGTAAGAGCACACGGTCATAAGAGTGTTATCAACATCACCTGATGACATTGAAGTCATTACTACAACAAAGGCTACTATAAATATAATTGTAATAGGCATAACAGATGTGTTTATGTCTTCAAGCCTTGAAGCAGTAGAGCCTACTGCACCGAACATAAATGCATAAATAAGAAAACCTAATACAAAGAATATCAACATGTAAATGAGAAGTTCAGGAGGAATATTGAAAATTGATTTTATTATAAAGTTGTCGCCCCAGTATGACTTATTGATTTGATAGAATGCAACAGCAGAACCGAAAATTGCGACAATTTGCACAAGACCGGCAATACAAGATGCTAAAACTTTACCAAACATCATAGATGTTGGATTTGCGCTTGTAACGAGGAGCTCCATTGCTCTTGAACTTTTCTCGGTAGCTACATTTGTTGCTACCATTTGACCGTAGAGAAGAATTACCATATACAGTGCAAAAATCATAATGTATGTATAGAAGAAATTTTCTGTTTGGTCTTTACCGAGACTTTCAACTTCGCTTGTGATTTGTATTTTCATCACATCGCTTGCTTGTTCGGGAGTCATACCGCTGTTAATCATGGCATTCATTTGATATATTTGCTGTAATACAGTATTGGCAATTTCTGTATTTGCATCATACAAAGAAAGATTGTTTACATAATAAGTATATGATGTCGGCCCTGTCATTACAAAGGCACATTCTGCTGCCTCGGATGTTATTTTTTCTTTAATTGTATCTACGTCTTCGTTTGCAATTTGCACGCTATAATCTGTAAATGATGCTGCGAAAATTTCTTTGACCATATCTGCTTGAGAAGGGTCATCTGCCTTTACGATCATTATAGGCAAATCAGCAGAGGATTCAGAAGATTTTTCTCCCCCTGTTAGTTCCATAATGCGTGGAAAGAACATCACAATTGCAATAAGCAATACGAGGAAAATTGTGATACCTACAAATATTTTGTTTTTAAAAAAGTATTTGAGTTCAAATTTAAGTATTTTACCGAATTGTTTCATAAACTTATTCCTCCTTTGCGCTGTCGCCTGCAAACTCTACGAAAATATCATTGAGTGAGGGTTCAAAGACTTTAACTTCGTCAACATCGTAGTTTTGTATGATTTGAGTCATGACTGTTTTTTTGTCATCCGGTGATGCGAGTTGTATCATTAAGGTGCCCTTTTCTGTTACTGTGCAATTTTTGCCGAAATCAGCGGAAATAGCAGAGGGATTTTCCGTACGGACAATGAGGCGGTCGCGTGGGTAATCGCGTTTGATGTCGTGAAGATCACCGCATAATGCGATTTTGCCGTTGTTTAAAATGGCAATGCTGTCACAAAATTCTTCGATATAACTCATTTGATGGCTTGAGAAGAGTACGATTTTGCCTTTGGCGATTTGTTCTTTAACGACGTCTTTTAAGAGCATGGCATTAACGGGGTCGAGTCCTGAGAAGGGCTCGTCGAGTATAACGATGTCCGGGTTATGAGAAAGGGCCGTTATAAGTTGTATTTTTTGTTGGTTGCCTTTAGAAAGTGTGTCTAAGCGTTTATTGCGATATTCGGTCATGCCGAGTCTGTCAAGCCAGTAGTCTATGGCTTTGACGGCGTCTTTATTTTTCATGCCTTTTAATTCTGCGAAATAAGTGAGCTGGTCTATGATTATTTTTTTGGGATAGAGACCTCTTTCTTCGGGTAGATAACCAAAGCCAACATTATTGTAATTTATAGGCTTGCCGTCTATGAGGACTTCGCCGCTGTTTGCAGGGAATACATTCATTAAGATTCTGATTGATGTTGTCTTGCCGGCGCCGTTTCTGCCGAGCAATCCGAAGGCTTTGCCGCCTTCTGCTTTGAATGAAATTCCGGTAAGGACTTTTGTCTCGCCGAAAGATTTTTCGATGTTTTTAAGTTCTAATATCAATTTACGCACAACTCCTTTATAAAATGAGATGATTTAGTGGAAATATTTTAACATAATTAAAGTTGAAAAAACAGCTGAATTTTGATACTATATAATAAATTACAAATTGAATTTGGGAGGAAATACTATGAGTAAATTTTTGGAAGCTTTTCGCGATCATATAAAGGAAACAGGCAGAAATGTTTTGAGAATTGCAGAGATTAAGGGTGATGCTGATCCTGAGGTTCTTGAGCTTACAGATATCAGTGCTTGTCAAGATGTATACTCCGTTGCTAAGGCATTTGCTGTAACTGCAGTTGGTTTTCTTGTTGATGAGGGTAAATTATCTGTATATGACACTATTACAAATCTTTTGGGAGAGGATTGTCCTGAAGGATATCAGCCTTTATGGGAGAAAACCACACTTGACATGGTAATGCGTCATCACATTGGATTGCCTCAAGGATTCCTTGATATTGATGGTATTGATTCGCGAACTTTCGGAGAGGATTATCTTGCATATATGTTGAGATATCCGCTTGAGAGAGAGCCGGGCGAAGTGTTTTGTTATACTGATGCAGCATTTTATCTTGTTTCTTGCATTGTTGAAAAATATGCGGGCAAGTCAATGGACGATTTCTTGTGGGAGAAGTTATTCTTGCCGCTTGGTTTCCGTGAGGTAGCCTGGAGCCACTGCCCGAAAGGACACGCCATGGGTGCAACGGGACTTTACATAAGGGTTGACGATATGGTTAAGCTCGGTGCACTTTATATGTACGGCGGTGTATGGAAAGGTCAGCGCTTGTTGTCGGAGGAATGGGTTCACACTGTACGCACACGCGGCTATGAGCTTAATTATGTCGGCTTTGAAGGCTGTTACGGAAAGGGCGGAATGGCCGGTCAGATGCTTATGGTTGTTACAAGTGAACAAAGAGCAGTTGCTTGGCAAGGTTTTGACGGTGTGCCGTTAGAGGGATTGATAAAATTCGTAGCTGAGTACAGAGATTAAACAATAATATCAGATATTATAAATAGGTAAAGTAATGCCCGGGTTGTGTAGTTAAAACATAACCCGGGCAATTTGTTTTATACATCAAATTTAGGTAATCTTTCCAATGCTTTTTCGATTTCTTCATCTGTGGGAGCGTAATCACTCATTACTCCGTTGTGGAATTTCTCGTATGACATCATATCGAAGTAGCCTGTACCGGTAAGACCGAATACGATTGTTTTTTCTTCGCCGGTTTCTTTGCACTTCATAGCCTCGTCAATTGCTATTTTTATTGCATGAGCACTTTCAGGAGCGGGGAGAATGCCTTCTACGCGAGCAAATTTCTCTGCTGCCTCAAATACTTCTGTCTGTTTTACTGAAACGGCTTCCATAAGTCCGTCTGCGTAGAGCTGTGAAAGGAGCGAACTCATTCCGTGGTATCTCAAACCGCCTGCGTGTGTTGCAGCAGGAATGAAGTTGCTGCCGAGAGTGTACATTTTTTGTAAAGGACAAACCATACCTGTGTCACAGTAGTCGTATGCATATTTACCTCTTGTAAGGCTGGGACAAGATGCGGGCTCTACAGCTATGATGCGATAATCTGCCTCGCCACGAATTTTCTCGCCAACGAAAGGAGAAATCAAACCGCCCAAGTTAGAACCGCCACCGGCGCAACCGATAACGATGTCTGCTTTAATGCCGTATTTATCAAGAGCCGTCTTTGTCTCAAGTCCGATAACTGTTTGGTGGAGAAGAACTTGGTTTAATACGCTTCCCAAAACATAGCGGTAACCCTCTGTTTTTGAGGCTACTTCTACTGCTTCGGAAATTGCACAGCCCAAGCTTCCTGTTGTACCGGGGTGGTCGGCTAAGATTTTTTTGCCGATTTCCGTATCGGTAGAAGGAGAAGGAGTTACGGAAGCTCCGTATGTTCTCATTACTTCACGTCTGAAGGGTTTTTGTTCATATGAGCATTTTACCATGAATACTTTACAGTCTAAGTCAAAATATGAACAAGCCATTGAAAGAGCAGTACCCCATTGGCCGGCGCCTGTTTCTGTAGTTACGCCTTTAAGACCTTGTTTTTTAGCATAATATGCTTGAGCGATAGCTGAATTTAATTTGTGGCTGCCGCTTGTGTTGTTACCTTCAAATTTGTAGTAAATTTTAGCAGGCGTTTGAAGTTTTTCTTCAAGGCAGTAAGCACGCACCAACGGAGAGGGGCGATACATTTTGTAGAAGTTTCTGATATCTTCGGGTATCTCTATATAAGCGTTTGTCTCGTCAAGCTCTTGAGCGATAAGTTCATCGCAAAAAACACCTGAAAGCTCTTCGGCTGTCATCGGTTTTAATGTTTCGGGATTGAGCAACGGTGCCGGTTTATTAATCATATCGGCACGTAAATTATACCATGCCTTAGGCATCTCTGATTCTTCTAAATAAATCTTGTACGGAATTTCTTTTTGTGACATATAATCTGTCTCCTTTCAAAAATTTATCAAAATAATGCTCGGGGCAAAATAAAAATCCTGTCCCAGTAAGTTTATGCTGGGACAGGATGAAAATTAACTTAATTCATATCCTGCGGTGCCACCCGGCTTGGTGTGATTAACACCCACTTACGCATACAAGCATATGCAGACTTTTGTTCACGAAGTGTCATACTCCGTCTCACATACTCAGGATTAAAAATTAATCCTTTTCAACTTGCCCTCGGAAGCCCATTCTGTTTCATGTTTTTCGCTGCAATCTCACCATCTGCAACTCTCTGGGGAAAAAGAGGTGAAACTTACTTACTCTTCCTCATCGGTTTACTGACACAGTCTAACACAATAAACAAAACTGTGTCAACATGAAATTTATACTAAGGTTTACATTTAGGGCAGGTCTTATCAGCATGGGATATTTCGTATTTCCAATCTTCAACATATCCGCCCTTCTTTAACTCCTCGTATGTTTCGTTTGAAATATCTCTGTATGTTCCCGTATATTCGTATTTAGTAGCAGCAGTACAGTACGGTCCTGCAATATAATGTTTGCCTAATTCATCTTTGGCAGCATTGCAAAGCGTAACTGTTCTGTGGAAATTACAATGCTCAGTAGGTTCTTGGCCTAATGCAAAAGTGCCTGTAATAACACATCCGCCCCTCGGGTCTTTTGAACAAGCCTCTGTAGGGAGCAAGTTTGAATATTTGCAGACTTGAACTTTTGTTACATTTGTTACTTTTTCAAACGGAACAGACGGCAACTCTGAATGAATTCTGCTCATAACTTTTGCCCATATATATTGAGCTGCGCCTTTCTCAGCATCTGTTATACTTTTTTGCATTTCGTAGCCGTACCAAACAGAACATGTATAGTAAGGAGTATAACCGCAGAACCAATAGTCGTATGTGCTGGTTGTTGTACCTGTTTTACCTGCTGTCGGGATTGCTTCGCCTTTCGCGTTGTAGACTTGCGCTCTGTAACCTGTACCGTATTTTACAACTGATTCCAAAAAGTCAGTCATAATTGCAGAAGTACGGTAATCCTCATAAACTACAGTCGGAGAACCGGTATTTGTCAATATTATATTGCCGTTATTGTCCTCTATACGCGTGAAAGTTATTGGCTTGTAATAAGTGCCGCCGTTGGCAAACGGAACATACGCCGCACACATCTGCTCTGCGGTAACACCTGTTGTGAAACCACCTAATGCCAAAGAAAGGTGTGTTTCAGATGTTCTGTCAATGCCTAACTTCTTTAAATATTGAAGATTTTCTGTAACATTACCATTGTAAAGTACTATTGCGGCAACGTTTGAAGATTGCTCAATTGCATAGCGGACAGTTATTCGTCCGGGATTGTAGTGATTATAGTTATTTGGCCAAGGCTTGTCAGGGTTTTGATAATCAAGGAAAACAGGGACATCATCTACAGTAGATGTCAAATTAATAATATGTCTATCGACAAGAGGCCCATAAACAAGCAACGGTTTAATTGATGAACCCGGCTGTCTCAAAGCACTTGTGGCGAAGTTAAATGACAAGCTCTGCTTTTTCTCTCCAAAACCACCGTACATAGCTTTTACTTGTCCTGTAGCCTGATCCATGATGACAATTGAGGATTGAGCCATGTCTTCAGGGTCACTGTACAGATGGTTAACAGGGAAGTTTTCGAGATTGCAATATTCTTCGTCTACTATTTTTTGAAGAGCAGGGTCTTGTGTTGTGTAAATTTTAACACCGCCCTGATATATAAGGTTTTTTGCTTCTTGATTTGTATATCCGGCTGCTACCAAGGCTTCTCTTGCATCTACCAATACAGCATCTACAAAGTAACTGTAAATAGAGGCTTCTTTTACTTCTTGTTTATAGTCATCGTTGATTACTAATTTTTCTTGAATTGCTTCGATATACTCTTCATCCGTAATGAAACCGCATTCTAACATTTTGTCGAGAATATCTATTTGTCTTTTAAAACAGTTTGCTCTTCCTTTAACGGTAAGGGGATTGTATTTTCCCGGATTGTTTGTAATACCTGCAAGAAAAGCACACTCGGCGAGACTTAAATCTGAAATGTTTTTGTCAAAATAAGCTAATGCGGCAGCTTTAACTCCGTATACGTTTTGCCCCATATAAATAATATTCATATAGAGCTCCATAATCTCATCTTTATCTAAGTCTTTTTCAAGACTTAAAGCTCTCCATTGCTCGCGGATTTTTCTCGGAACACTTCTGGCATCGTCACCGGTGAGGTTTTTAACAACTTGTTGTGTAATGGTACTACCACCATGGCTTCCCATACTGGGGACAACATATCCCAAAAAGGCGGCAACCGTTCTTTTAACATCTACGCCTGAGTGAGTATAAAAGCGCTCATCTTCTATCGCAACAAAAGCTTTTGCGAAATAATCCGGCACTTCTTCGATATCTACCAATTGTCTGTTTTCGTTGGCTGTACCTTGTATACTTACGAGTTCGTTGCCCTTGCTGTCATAAATAAAGGATGTAAGAGCTGTCGAATTTTTGATGTCAAAGTCTTTTTCGGTAAGAGGCTCTGTCGTGATTATGCAACCGGCAACAACTCCTACGAGCAAACCGCCCACGATACAACCTACTACCAGTAGAACTGCGAGAATAGTTTTTATTGTAACTTTGAATGAAACCCAAAATCCTTTTGCAACTGTTATGCCTGTGGGTTTCTGTTTAAAGGTATTTTTATTGACTTTTCTGCGTGGAACGCTTTTATTTTCAGATCCCATAGCAAACCTCCTTAGTACACAAAGTGTATAGATACTTGTATTATAGCATATTTTTAATGAAATACAAAATATTTGACGGAAAGCTGTTGGTTTCTATCGGCTGTAGTTGTGATTTCGTACTTTTTAAGATCTTTTTGTGTAAGGGAGTACCAGTATTATAAACAAAAGAATAATACATGTCGCTGCAGTAGTGGCTGTGGCGACAAAAACATTCCGCATGAAGTAATATAAACAGTAAACGGGGACAAGCAGGCCTGCTAAAATGCTTGCATTTGTTACAAAAATTGATGCAATGGCTGAAATTATGATATATCCCAATGTGATTGCAAGTTCAAGTATAACTTCGAAGTGTACATATTCTTTGAGTTTGCCGCTTTTTATGTTTTCAACGGTATATAGGTGTTTTTTGGTAAAGAATAAAAACAGTATATATATAAAAAGGAAGATAATGTTTAAGGCTATAAGCATACCTGTAACAGCTCTTGTATTTATATAGTTGCCTATGCCGTAGACATCGTTGCGGATGCTGGTGATTTCCGAAGCTAATACGCCGTAGCCTAAAAAGGAGACTGCAAGATATATTAAAAGTCTTTTCAGAACTGTCTGAGATATGTATTTGAGTTTGGTCTTATTTTGCATGATTAGGATTCCTTTCAATCTATGATGGGAAAGATGGGAGTTTTTTGTGAAACGACCATGTATAAATCTAAATTTTCAGAAACGGTTTCTTTAGATAATAAAAGAGAAGGGGTGTGTGTTTCGGTACTAAATACTTGCTGGCAATTTGAATCTAAATAAAGTGTGGCTTCGGGAGTGTTTTCTAATATAAATTTTGTTTTAGCAGGTATTGTATATGTTTTTGTTTCATAATTTGAAGAATTAACATCGGTTATATTTATATTAACTGTGTTTTGTGTATCTATGTTTTTGAGACAATCGAAATAATCTTTTTTTATATTATATTCAAATTTTGTTGTGGTGATATTATTGTTTTTTGTTTCTTTTATTAATGTGCAACGATTATTTTTATCAAAGGTAAAAGTGAATGCACCATCGTCATATTCTAATACATAACCATCATCTGTTTTGTCAAATTTAGTCTGTTTGGCGTTGCTGTGTTTTATCTTGAGCATAGTAAACGAGAATAGGTCGTAGTCAGTTGCCGTCATAGGTTTTAAACTACAAACAGAATATACTTCTTTGTCTGAGAAGGAAATATATTTATAACCATTGTATTGAAATATGTTCCAAGAGGATTCTGCGTTCTTTGCTGTTGAATGAATATTGGTTGAGTCATTGTTGTTTTCTATATAAAGAGTATCTTTGTTTTCGTATAAATCGGTTACCTCTACATAGAAAGTATCGTGTTTTTTTGATAAGTTGTTGAAATTATTGTAATTAATAAGGTCATCCGGTGTTGTTGAGTTATCTGATTTAATACAGAATAAGACAGCCACAAGAGCAATAATAATTATTATTGCTACAGATAAGATTAAAATAATTAATTTTTTGCGTGCAATCACTAAAATTCCCCCTTTTCTGATTACTATATAATCACATTTTTTGACAAAAATCAAGGAAATAATGTAGCGTGGCGGTGGTATAAAAAATTGACAAGAAAAAGTATATGATGTAATATAATAATACAAAGGGCAAACCAATAGACGGTTACGCTCCTAACAATCGATTAAAAAATAACCGCGAGTTTTGGACGATGCGCGGTTATTTTTTTGTGTTTTTATATAAATTAGCTATTAAAACAAGCTCAATTACTCTAAGTAAAATTGCAAATATTTCATAGTCACTCATATAAATCACCCCCTTATCCTTTGGATTAAGTCTTTGTTTCAGACTTGTCTTAGGGAATAAGGAGCGTAACCGCCTACCGTTATGGTCTGCCCATGCGTCATATTTTACTCAAATAGCAGGTGCAAAGCAAGAAAAATCGTTCGTCTTTTTTCGACATTATTAGTCTTTATTTGCTTGCACAAGAAAATATTGTAGTTTGAGATTTATATAAAATATAGGAGATTTTAATATAAAAAGGGGATTTTTTAGCAAGGAAAAACAAACACAGTTAAATGATTAGAAAAAGAGTGGAGTTAAATTAATATGGTTAAACAGATATAACCCCTGTAGCAAAGGCAGCGTATAATACTGTATATGCTGGGGAACACAGCCCCAAAAGTAATGAATGAGACATAATTAAAAAGTTTTTCTTCATTTTTTTAGAAATATGATTTATAATGTTGTTGTATAATTCGATTTAAAAAGAGGGATTACTATGTTTTGTCAAAATTGCGGAAAACAAGTATCAGAAACAGCTTCGTTTTGCTATTCCTGTGGAAACCAAATCCAAGGCTTTGCTCAAGCATCAAACCTACAACGTAATGATATAAGAAAAAATGAAATTACTGAATTAAAAAAAATGATCTCTCATTTTTCTTTAAAAAGAGAAGTATACAGGGAATATGATTATGTTTGCTCTATAGTAGAAGAGTTAAGCAAAGGGAAAAAAGTAGCTTTGCTTGTATGGGGGATTATATTAACAGCTTTTGGTTCTCTATATACCCTTATTTCTCTTTTTGATAATATTCCTAAAGAAGCGATTATGATTATTCTATTATTTACTTTTTTTCCGGGAATAATGATGTTGATTTTTTTCATTATACACTCAGTAAAACACAATAACAAAAAAGAAATATATTTTAAAAAATATTATGTTTTATCAAATGAATTATACAACCATTACCTAAAATACGAAAACTGCTCTATAGGTGTAGCATACAGCAACCCCGATTTCCTATGTTTTTTGCTTGAAAAAATATATTCCGGCAGAGCGGATACGATAAAAGAAGCATTAAATCTTACTGTGGACGATTCTAAATATAGAGATTTATCAAATAAATTATCAGAAATTCAGCGAAATACTTCTATAGCGGCAACCAATGCAGGAATGGCTGCGATTTTTAGTGCAGCAAATCTAATGAAGTAGAATTCATTGACAAAGCAGGGCTATAGCTGTAATATAATAATACAAAGGGCAAACCGATAGACGGTTACGCTCCAAAATGATTGATTAAAAAATAATCGTCCATTTTTTTGAAGAGCTTTGGGCGGTTATTTTTTTTGATCTTTATTCAGTAAAATCAGAACGATTATATTTAAAAACATAAGTATAATAGCAAGGATTTCGTAATCCGACACAAAATCACCCCCTTATCCTTTGGATTAAGTCTTTGTTTCAGACTTGTCTTAGGGAATAAGGAGCGTAACCGCCTACCGTTATGGTCTGCCCATACGTCATATTTTAGTCAAATAATAGGTACAAAGCAAGAAAAATCGTTCGTCTTTTTTCGACTGTATTTGACGTTGTTTGTGCTTTGTTTAGTTTTATATAAGCACTCATAGAGGAGCAGCATATAAATATTTATGGACAACAACAATTGTGTATGATATAATCCAGCTACTTCTCGGACTTCGCGAGTTTTACGGATTTGCGCAGAAGCACAGATTATTAAAATATGCAGCAATGCCAATGTGGCTCAGGGGTAGAGCAATTCACTCGTAATGAATAGGCCGTGGGTTCGATTCCCACCATTGGCTCCAAGAAAGGTCCTTTGATTGTATCGAACAGTCGTTGGACTTTTATTTTTAATAAGAGTTTTTGAAAGGAACGGTATGAAGAAAAAACAGGTTGTAATAACAATACTGCTTTCAGTGACCCTGACAGTAATAATTGCGATATGTACCACCGCTGTTGTCTTGTTTAACAAAGATAAGGCAGCTGAGGCGAAAGCACCTGTTACGCCAACTAAAAGCACGTTACAGCCAAAACCGACTGTCAGCGCTCCGATGTTTATTTTAAACCCATCACTCGAACTTGAGCCAACCGAGATTCCTATTGTATCACTGACGAAACCGCCCGTTCCGACAAGCGTTCCTACACAAACGCACACGCAAACTTCCACTTACAGCCCTACCTCTACAGAAAAGTGGACGCCCTATCCCACCATTGCACCCATACCTGAACACACGATAAAGCCGACAGAGCAACCGCTGAAAGAATTAGAAAATGTAGATTTTTCAAAAAAAACAATCAATGTTTCAGCAATGGGCGGACAATATAAGACACAGGGAAGAACCCCAATGAAAAACGGTGTGGTTTATTTGAATTATTCCGCATCAGCGTTTAGTTTTAATGCGTATTGCGAAGGTACCGTAACAATGGAGTTGAGTACCCAGCGAAATTGGAGCGGAGACGGTATGTATATAAATGTCATTGTAGACGGGGTAAAAGTGTCTCCGAGAAATGTGTATAAACTAAAAGGAAACAAACAACATACAATTACATTGGCAACAAATTTAAAAAAAGGATTACACACATTTACAATAGAGAAGCAAAGCGAGGCGACTTTTGGATTGATACAAGTAAAAGCCGTGTCACTAAACGGAGAAATCGCACCTGCTCCACTTAACAATGATTTATTTATAGAATTTATAGGAGATTCAATTATCTGCGGATATGGTGTGTTGTATCCGAATCATAGCGAAGGAGAATACAGCAGTAATCAAGCATCAACTGTTTATCAAGATGCAACAAAAGCGTTTGCTTATCTAACAGCTAAAAAAATGAATGCTGATTACAGCATTGTCTCGGAGACGGGCATAGGTATGTCATATAGTAGCTACACCAAACGCAAAATGACCGATATATATACAAAAACTTGTGCGCAAACAAACGATAATACTGAGTGGAATTTCCCGAGAAGAACAGATGCAGTCGTTATCACTCTAGGCACTAACGATAGTGCTATGGTGGGCAAAGGTTTTATAACAAAAACACAAATGAGAGAAGGTTTTAAAAACTTTGCTTTGCAAGTGAGAGCAAAAAATCCATCCGCAAAAATTATTTGGGCATATGGGGCACTTGGTTATGGGGCAAAGGATTCTATAATAAGTGTTTTAAACGAATTGGGCGGAGAAGCCAACGGATATTATTATGTTAATTTAGAATATAACGGAGATGGTGGCGGAGGTCATCCATCTTTGCAAGCGAATGCGAAAAATGCTGAAATACTAACTAAGGCATTACAAGGAATATTATGTGGTTAAGACTTACGGAAATTAAACTGCCTGCCGCTAAATTGGCAGAAGCTGACAAAACAGAAAAAAATAAAGAATTGGCCTTGTTAAAAGACAAGGTTTGTAAGCTATTGGGATTTTCTGCAGAGCAGGGATGTGAAAGCCTAAAAAAAATTATAATTTATCGTAAATCTCCCGATTTGAGAAAACAATCAGAGCCGTATTTTGTATACACAATTGATGCTGAAGTTGAATGTAAAGTAAAAATAAATAAACCGGAGATAACGGTAATTAATAAAAACGAGAACCTGTATAATTATTATGTTTCACAATTATCAACAAAAGCAAAGCAAATAGATGTACGACCTGTTGTTGTCGGCTTTGGTCCTGCAGGTATGTTTGCGACGCTTGCTTTGGTAGAGGCGGGTTACAAGCCAATTGTATTGGAGCGAGGACAAAAAGTAGAAAGCAGAGTTAAATCAGTTAAAGATTTTCATGAAAAAGGTCTGTTAAATGTTGAGTCAAACATACAATTCGGAGAGGGCGGCGCAGGTACGTTCTCAGATGGCAAACTAAACAGCTTGATTAAAGATAAAGATACCGTAGGGCGTTTTGTTTTGGAAACTTTTGTTAAGTTTGGCGCACCTGAGGAGATTTTATATAAAAACAAGCCGCATATAGGTACGGATATTTTAAGAAAAGTAGTTAAAAATATCAGAGAATATATTGTATCAAAAGGCGGCGAAGTGCATTTTGATACAAAAATGACGCAAATTCTAATTTCTGAAGGTAAAATTTCAGGTGTAAAAACAGTTGTGGCGAGCGACCACCTTTCCGTAGAAAAAGAGATTGCAACAAAATGCGTAATTTTGGCGATAGGTCATAGTGCGCGCGACACTTTTGCGCAGTTGAAGGAGCAAAACATTGCAATGGAGAAGAAGCCGTTCTCTGTCGGTGTGAGAATAGAACATTTGCAAAAGGCTATTGACCGCAGTCAGTACGGAGAGTGCGCTGCGCTTATGAGACGGTTAAACGGTGCGGCTGATTATAAGTTATCACACAGGGCGTCGAACGGCAGGGGAGTATATACTTTTTGTATGTGTCCGGGTGGCTTTGTAGTGGGGGCGGCTTCTGAAGAGGGGCGGCTTGTTACTAATGGCATGAGCAATTTTGACAGAGCGGGCAGAAATGCAAATGCGGCAGTGCTTGTGGGAGTTTCACCGGAGGACTTTCCGGGTGAGGATGTGCTCTCGGGAGTGGAGTTTCAAAGAAAGTTAGAGGGGGCGGCGTATTCACTTGGCGGAAAAACGTGGCGCGCTCCGTGTCAACTTGTGGGAGATTATATATTAGGAAGAGAATCGAAAAGTGCTGGTAAAGTAGAGCCGTCTTTTTCAAACGGATATAAGTTTGCGGATTTAAATGAAATTTTGCCTCAATATGTGGCGCAGGCATTAAAAGAGGGTATAACCGCCTTTGGTAAAAAGATAAATGGTTTTGACGATTATGATGCTGTTTTGACCGGTTGCGAGACGAGAAGTTCGTCGCCGGTGAGGATTTTGAGAGACGAAAAAGGTAGCTCTGTGAGTGTGAAAGGGTTGTTTCCGGCGGGAGAGGGTGCCGGATATGCAGGAGGAATACTTTCGGCGGCTACGGATGGCATAAAAGTTGTTGAAAAATGGCTCGATAGCTTGTAAAATATAAAGCGTTTTGTACATTAAAAGAATTATGGGTATTTTTTGAAAGGCAGGAACTCATGGGTAATATAAATGCTGAAGTAAACAGAAGAAGAACGTTTGCGATTATTTCGCACCCTGACGCAGGTAAAACGACGATGACGGAGAAATTGCTTCTTTACGGTGGAGCTATCCGTTTGGCCGGTTCGGTAAAGGCGAGAAAAACATCTAAGCATGCAGTATCGGATTGGATGGAGATAGAGAAACAAAGAGGGATTTCCGTAACTTCATCTGTTTTGCAATTTGAATATGATAATTATTGTATAAATATTCTTGATACACCGGGACACCAAGACTTCTCGGAGGATACTTACCGTACTCTTATGGCAGCTGACAGCGCAGTAATGCTCATTGACGGAGCGAAAGGTGTGGAGGCGCAGACGATTAAACTTTTCCATGTTTGTAAAATGAGAGGAATACCGATTTTCACTTTTATTAACAAAATGGACAGAGCGGCGCGTAATCCTTTTGAGCTTATACAGGAACTTGAGGATGTTTTGGGAATTACTTCATATCCTATGAACTGGCCTATCGGTACTGACGGTGATTTTAAAGGTATATACAATCGTCGTAAAAGACGTGTTGAGCTTTTTGAAGGAGGCAATCACGGTCAAAGTCAGGTAAATACTGTAGAAGGAGAAGTAGAAGACCCTGCGTTGGCAGAGCTTTTGGGTTCATATTATCATGACAGGCTTGTAGAAGAAATTAACTTGCTTGATATGGCAGGAGAAGATCTTGACGAGGAAAAAGTTAAAAAGGGTCAATTGACACCTGTTTTCTTTGGTTCTGCCATGACAAACTTCGGTGTTGAGACTTTTCTTAATGCTTTTATTAATATGGCACCTTGTCCGCAGGCTCAAATGGCCGGGGAGGAAATTATAGAACCTGAAAAGTCGGCGTTTACGGGTTTTGTATTTAAAATTCAAGCTAACATGAATCCTGCACACAGAGACAGACTTGCTTTTTTAAGAATTTGTTCAGGTGAGTTTGAAAAGGGCATGGAAGTATGGCATACAAGATTGGGAAGAAAAATCCGTCTTTCACAGCCGACACAATTTATGGCACAAGAAAGAACGATTGTTGACAATGCTTATGCAGGAGATATTATCGGCTTGTTTGATCAGGGAATTTTTAACATTGGTGACACTTTGACTCTTAACAGACCTGATTTGAAGTTTGATAAAATACCTACTTTCCCGTCGGAACACTTCGCGCGCATACAGTTTGCAGACTCGATGAAGCGTAAACAATTCCAAAAGGGTATTGCTCAGCTTGCTGAAGAGGGTGCGATTCAGGTGTTTAAGCAAATAGATATTGGTGTTGAGACTTTGATTGTAGGCGCGGTTGGTGTATTGCAGTTTGAGGTACTTGAGCACAGATTAAAAAATGAGTATGGTGTTGCTGTCGTTATGCAGACATTGCCGTATCATTACGCCAGATGGATAGTGAGTGAGGGAGATCCGAGAAATCTTACTTTGACAAGCTCTACTTTGATTGCAGAGGATACTGACGGTGCATATGTACTTTTGTTTGAAAATGAATGGGCTATTGATTGGGCTTGCGACAAGAATAAGAATTTAAAATTGCAAGACTTAAAGAATTAAATTTAAATATTATGAATTTGTGACCAAATGTTAATTTTTTGTTGACAAGCGGTTTTTTGAAACATATAATTTAACAGTAGTGGTTGTCGGTGTTGACAACTTAAAAATTTCAAAAATTAATGGATGTATAAGAAATGAAAAAATTAGTTTCTATCGTAGTTGTTGTAGCTATGTGTTTGGCTCTTTCTTTGACAGCATTTGCTGCAGAAGTAGATCTTGCTGCTATTGGTGGCAAGCAGGAGTACAATCCTCACGGATATCCTGATGCATACGGTGTTATGTTAGGTTATGGCAACAAAGTTGCTCTCGGAGAATATAACCTTGCTGATTATGAAGCTGTTGTTATTACATATGCAACAGACTTAGGATTTATTGCAGAGCAAGACTCTATGCCTTGCAGTGCCTTCTTTGCTATCTGTGATGCAGAAGTAAATGTTGGTTATGCTGACTCAGGTATTCAAAACGAGGCTAACATTCTTGCTAAAGCTGATGCAGAAGATGCTTATATTGCAAACGAAGCAGGCGTAAATTGGGGTAAAGGCGAAAGAACTGTTACAATTGATCTTACAGATATTTCTTACAGTGGCAATGTTTGGCTTTCACATTACAATTCTACAGGTAACGAAGCTCTCGTTGTAGGTATTGAGTTTGTTGAAGCAGGTGCAGGCACAGATACAGATACTGATACAGATGCCGGTGAAGAGCCTGAGCAAAATGCTCCTACAGGTGATGTTAACGTAGTATTTGCAGTTGTTGCTGCAGCTCTCGTATTGACAGTTATCTGCAAGAAGAAAATTTTTGCTTAATACAAGTCAATTATAAGTAGTTAATACTTAATCCCAATGGGGATGTAAAAAACAGTTAACTAAAGCTCCAAGATTCATGTTAGATGCGAGTCTTGGAGCTTTTTTGTTGATATCTGTCGATTCCTTTTTCTGCACCAGATATGCATTTTTGTGGGAGAAAAACATATTTTTTCTCCCCAAAACAAGCGTTGTTTAGAAGAAAATACTGGTTTGAACTTATTTCATGCTACTATAAATGACTTCGAGAGCATTTTTCTGTATAAAAAGCAGGCTTTTGTGGGAGAAATTCCACCTTGCAAAGATGAAATATCAATTTGCATTTTATCCTTGCGACACTGCAGGCTTTATGATATACTGCTTTTTGATTAATTTATTGGTTGATTATGCCAAAGGGCAGTGTAAAACATAATAGAGCAGGTGTTGGATTTTGTGTAAATTTATGATATCAGGCGGTCAAACGTTAAATGGGGAATTAACGGTAAGCGGTAGCAAAAATGCAGTGTTGCCGATTATATGTGCCACAGTATTGGCAGGCGGCCCGTGTACTATAGAGAATATTCCGAATATCGCTGACGTGCAATCTATGCTTAACATATTAAAAAGATTAGGCGCAGAGGTAGAAAAAATAGATACTAATACAATTAAAATAGATACAACAAATATAAATACACATGAGGCAACTTTTGATTTGGTAAGCAAATTGAGAGGTTCGTATTATTTGATGGGAGCTTTTTTGGGCAGGTTCGGTAAAGCGGTTGTTTCGCTTCCCGGAGGATGTAAGTTGGGAACAAGACCGATTGACCAACATTTAAAAGGTTTCCAAGCTTTGGGTGTAGATATAGAGGAAGCATACGGTAAAATTACAGCAGAGACATTAGATAAAGAAGGTTTAATGTACGGTAATAATATTTATCTCGATGTTGTTTCTGTAGGTGCTACAATAAATCTTATGTTGGCGGCTTGTAAGGCTGCAGGGCAGACAATTATAGAAAACTGTGCAAGAGAACCGCATGTTGTTGATGTAGCAAATTTCTTGAACTCTATGGGAGCTAAAATAAGAGGTGCAGGCACAGATATTATTAAGATAACAGGTGTGCCGAATTTGCATGGTGTGGAGATGTATTCTGTAATACCCGATCAAATTGAAGCAGGTACATATATGATAGCGGCTGCGGCTACAGGCGGAGACGTTACTGTAAAAAATATTATACCGAGACACCAAGAATCTTTGACAGCGAAGCTCCAGGAAATGAATGTAGGTGTTGAAGAAGGCGGAGATTGGATTCGTATATACAATGCGGGCACAATACAGGCAGCAAATGTTAAAACATTACCATATCCCGGTTTCCCCACAGATATGCAACCTCAAATAACAGTACTTTTGTCTTTAGCAGAGGGTACGAGTAAAATAGTAGAAAGTGTAACGGATTTCCGTTTTCAATATACAGAGGAGCTTAAATTGATGGGTGCAGATATTACCGTTAACGGTAAGATGGCTATGGTTTCGGGTCCTAAGAAATTTAAGGGAATGTCGGTACATGCACCTGACCTCAGAGGTGGAGCTGCACTTATAATAGCGGCTTTAGCGGCAGAGGGAGATACAATAATACAAGACGTACAATTCATAGACAGAGGCTATGACGATATTGTCGGTAAACTTCAAAGCGTAGGAGCGAAAATCGTGCGCGTGGAGGATGAAGATTAAAAATGATTAAATTCTGCAGTCTTTATAGCGGCAGCAGCGGTAATTGTATATATTTAGGTACTGAAAAAACACATATATTGGTGGATGCGGGCGTTAGCGGAGTGCGCATAGCAAATGTTCTTCGTGAAATAGATGTAGCACCCGAAAATATATGTGCGATTTTGGTCACACATGAACATTCCGACCACATAAAAGGGGCCGGGATTTTTTCTCGTAAGTATAATGTGCCTATATATGCTAAGGCAAAAACTTGGCAGGCTATGCGACGAGAATTGGGCAAATTATCGGAGAATAATATAAAAATAATTAACGATAATATTTTTACCTTAGGTGATTTTACTGTTTGCAGTTATTCTATACCGCACGATGCGGCAGACCCGGTGGCGTATACATTTTCGGCGTGCGACAAAAAGATTTCCGTAGCTACTGATATTGGATGCGTTACAGAGGAAATATACAAGAATGTAATTGGCAGCGATATTGCGTTAATAGAGTCAAATCACGATATGGCGATGCTTAACAACGGTAAATACCCATATCATTTAAAACAAAGGATTTTGAGTAATCACGGTCATCTTTCTAATGATAACGCGGCTGTTTTGGCAACGCATTTAGCGAGAAAAGGTACAAAACACATATATTTGGGACATTTGAGCCACGAAAACAATGCGCCGGAGATTGCTTTTGAAGCAACAAGGAATGCTTTGACAAAATGTGGATTTGTTGTGGATAAAGACATTCATGTTTGTGTGGCATCGAGAGAACATTTTAGCGAGGTAACGCAGATATGATGCATTTTAATATAGTTTGTGTGGGTAAAATAAAAGAAGCGTATTTACAGTCGGCAATAGCAGATTATGTTACAAGATTGTCAAAGTATGTAAAAATTGACATTATTGAAGTCCCTGAGGATAACAGTCCGCAGATGGATAAAAGAATAGAAAAAGAGGGCGAAATGTTAATGAAACGTATTTCGGCGAGCAGTTGTGTTGTTGCACTTGATTTGCACGGTAAAGAGATTTCGTCAGAAAAGTTAGCTTCTTTTATAAGCGACAAGGCTGTTTCGGGTGTGTCGGAATTTTCATTTGTTATTGGTGGCTCGGATGGTATTGCAAAGGCTGTAACTTCCCGTGCGGACATGAGACTTTGTTTGTCTCCTATGACTTTTACGCATCAAATGACACGACTTATCATTGCTGAGCAACTCTACAGAGCAATGAAAATAAACAGTGGGGAGCAATATCATAAATGAAAGACTCTGTTACGGTAAAAGCATATTGTAAAATAAATTTGTCTCTTGATATAAAAGGTTTGCGCTCAGACGGAAAGCATGAGGTTGACATGTGTATGCAGTCTGTGCCGTTGTTTGATATAGTTGAAATAAAAAAAGTCCCTTCAAAAACAAAAAATATAATACTTAAATCGAGTGCAGCATGGGTTCCCACAGACAGCAAAAATACAGCATATAAGGCTGCGGAGCTTTTGGCGAGAGATTTTGCTGAAATTGATTGCGGTACGGAAATTTTCATTGATAAGCGTGTGCCGGGATGCGGCGGCTTGGGAGGAAGCAGTGCAGATGCGGCAGGCGTTCTTCTTGGTATGAATGAATTGTATGAATTGGGACTTTCTTTAGAAGTTTTGCAACAATATGGTGCACAAATCGGTGCCGATGTACCGTTTTTGTTAAAATATGGAGCGGCTATAGCGACAGGAACGGGAACGGATTTAAAATATATAGAACCTTTAAGAGAGGGATATTTGCTTTTGGTTAACTCCGGTTCGGAGGTTTCGACAGCAGCGGCATATAAATTGTACGATAAATTGGAGGCGAGCGGCAAAGTTCCGTATGAAGCGCACCAAAGCGCAGAGGATATGGCAAAAGCCATGAGCGAGGGTCTGCATGCAATTGTGGGGAAAACCAAAAATGTTTTGGAATATCCGGCTTTTGAGCTTGTGCCGGGAATAAAAAAGATTAAAGATGAGCTTGCAGAGCTTGGCGCAGAGGTTTCCATGATGTCGGGGAGCGGTGCAACGGTTTTCGGCATATTCGAGAGTGAGAATAAGTCTCTTGCGGCGAGAAAGTTTTTTGAAAAACGCGGATGGTTTACATTTTTATGCGATTTGAGCCTGTTTTAAATTTGATATGTTAAATTATAAGGGTATACTGTACCAAATACTATATAAGAGGAGGACAGTATCATGAGAAAATATGAAGTTGAAAGAGTAAATAAAACAGAAGATATACAAAACATTAAACAAAAGCTGAAAAAAAGACCTAAAAGAAGAAAAGCTGATATGAAAAGATTGATTATAGCGGCAATACTATTTGCGCTTCAGCTTGCTGTTCTTATTTGGGCATTGTATAAAATGAATGCTTTTGTACTTACCTCGTATGTGATTTTTCAATTAATCGGCAGTGCTATTGTTGTAAGAATCGTTTTAAACAACCAAAATCCGTCGTATAAAATAGCGTGGATTGCGCTTATATTGCTTGTGCCTGTTTTGGGACTTGTTTTCTTCGTGATGTGGGGCAGGGGTAGTTATCCTAAAAAAATAAAAAAAGTTTTGCCGGAAATAGCGCAAATGTCGGTGCCGTTATACAAGCATAGTAAGGAGACGGAGCGATTGCTTGTTGATAACCATCCAAATCAAGAAAGAACAATGAATTATCTGCGTAACGCGGGCTTTCCGGTTTATAAAAATACGAGGGTGTCGTATTATGAGGTCGGAGATACGTTTTTTCCGGATCTTATTGAAGATGTGAAAAAGGCAAAAAAGTTCATATTTTTAGAGTTTTATATTCTCTCTGAGGGTGGTTTATGGCAGGAAATTTATGCAGTTTTGAAGCAGAAAGTTCAAGAGGGTGTTGAGGTTCGTGTGTTGTATGATGATTTCGGATGTATTACATGTTTGCCTAAGCATTTTGACAAAGAGCTTCGTGCTTTGGGGATTAAAACTGCCTCTTTTAATGTAATTAAGCCTGTTGTAAATAATTTTTATATGAATTATAGGAACCACCAGAAGATTTGCGTTGTAGATGGTAATATCGGGTACACGGGAGGTGCCAATATTGCTGATGAATATGTGAACACGGTAGAGGCTTTTGGTCATTGGAAAGATACGGGGGTACGGCTTGAGGGACAAGGTGTTTGGAGTCTTACTGTAAATTTCTTGCAAATGTGGGAGTATTCTGATTATAATAAGAAGAACTTTTCTCAAAAGGCTGAGTATAATCAATATATGCCGGATGAAATTTTCTGTAAAGAGCAAACAGCGACAAGTGGTTTTGTACAACCTTTTGCCGATGGCCCCTTGAGAACGCCGGGAGAGAATGAAGCTGAGTCAGTTTACTTGCAAATGATAAATACGGCGAAGAAATATATTTATATTACAACACCGTATCTTGTTATTGATAATGAAATGATAATGGCTCTCAGGTTGGCAGCTAAAAGCGGTGTTGATGTGAGATTAATTACGCCGGGAATACCTGATAAGGGGTATGTTCATCTTGTTACACAGTCGTATTATGGTATTTTAATGTCGGCAGGCGTGAAGATTTATGAATATTTACCGGGTTTTATTCATGCTAAAAGTATTGTGATTGACGACGAAGCGGCTGTTGTCGGCACGATAAACATGGATTTCAGATCTTTCTATCTTCATTTTGAAAATGGTGTGTGGATGTGCGGCAATGAGGCGGTTGATGATATTTACAATGATTTTATAAATACATTGGATTATTGCGAAGAAATTGATTATAATGTGTGGAGAAAAAGACCTTGGTATAAAAAAGTTGCACAAGGATTTTTAAGACTTTTTGCTCCTTTGTTGTGAGCAAAAAATAAAAAGGAGAAAATATGAGAGCGGATATAAATGAACTGATACATTCAATAGCAAGAGAACAGGTAAACGCAGAGGGAGAAAAAGCGGCACTTAAAGAATTATATGATGAGTATCGCGTTCCTTTTTATTATACTGCTCTTTCGATACTTAAAAATGAAAAGAAAGCAGAAAATGCGGCTGCGGAGGCATTCAGAAGGTTAAGCGGTTTGGCTTATAAATTTGATGAGACTTTAAATGCTGAGTATTGGTTTTATGATGTTCTTTTTACTTTGTGTGCAAATGCTGTAGGCGGTAAACTTGAAAAAAATACAGCAGGTATACCTAATGTTCCGCGAGATTTGGTACAAGAACCTGAGGTGTATATTAAGTTATATTCAAATCTTGATGTAAGAGAAATTGCTTCTGTTGCGGAGAGAAAAAAATCTGAGGTAAAAAGCATTTTAAAAAATGATGAGCGTTGGGAAATAATTAAAAATATTGCGCCTCAATATTGTACTGATTATTGGGATATTATATCCGGAGAAAAAGAAACCGGATATGAGGAGTTCTCTGAAAAAGAGCGTATACGAACAGAGGCTCAAGATATCAAGAAGAAACGTACAATGAGTACAAAGAGAGTTCTTGCAATAGTGTTGCTTGTTACTTTCGTATGTTCTGCAATTATGACTGCGGTTATTTTGTTGACTAAGAAATTTGGCAGTGATGTTGATAAAAATGAAGTTAGTGAAGACATTGTTCTTCAATTTAACAACAGTATTGCTGTGGCAGAGCTGAATGGCTCAATATATTTTGGCAAAAATGACAGTTTGTGGAAATATAGCACAAAAGATGGAAAGAGCGAGAAAATTTCCGACGACAATCCAAAAGAAATATTAAGCGACGGCAAGTACATTTACTATAGAAACCATAAAGATGGCTATATGTACAGAGTTGACGGTAACGGTGAAAACAAAGTGGCTTTGTGCGATAAACCGGGAGCGTCGATGGCTTTGTATGAGGACAGACTTTATTTTTCAACTGGTGAGGGTATTTACAGCATACCGTCAAGCGGTGGTAAAATCGCTGATGCGCAGCTTATGCTTGATCTTTCAACAGATAACAATCTTTATTGTGTTGATATGGATGTGGATAATAAAGGCAACACGTTTTTTGCCGGAGGAATAGGTAAAGGGGTACATCATATTACTGAATTCAATGGAGAGCCTTCTTTGGAGGGTATTTTTAACGATGAGGTTTATGTATTGAAAATTGATGGCGATAAGTTGTATTTTGATTGCAAAGAAGCTTCGGGAAAGATTTTTCTTTATAAATTTGATATAACAAAATATCTCACGGCTGAAGCTGACAAGAGGGTTTTGCCTGAGGTGATTTATGATTCGTCAGATGAAAAAGTTTCGCTTTCTACAGGTGCGTTTGATGTAGAAAACGGTAAAATATATTTTGCCGGAGAAGAAAACAAAGTATCGGTTATTTATTTTATAGATGAAACCGGCAATAAAAATAAATTGGCAGAGATACCTGCGAATGAAATAAAAGCAAGACAAAATCTTGTAATAAGTGACATACATGTTTTCGGAGATAAAGTTTATTATTTTTGCTCTGATGGTAAAGCCGGAGGGGACAGGGCATTTTTTGAATATGATATAAATATAAATAAAACAAGTAGAATTTTTTAATCCAACAGAGGAGAGGGACGGCATATATGAGGGGAATTTTTATTATAAACCCATCTTCGGGAAAACAAATCAATCAAGCAAAGGCAATACAAGCGGCAACGGAGCTTTTACGTGACGGTATTGTTGAAGAAATTACTGTTTTTTATACAAAGGCTAAAGATGACGCTAAAAACAGAACCATTCAAGCTTGTAAAGAAAATTATGATTTTATAGTTGCGGCAGGTGGAGACGGCACCGTAAATGAGGTTGTTGCCGGTCTTTATATCAGTGGCAGTAAAATACCGATGGCTATTATGCCATGCGGTACATCAAATGATTTTGCAACATCTGTGGGCATATCGCCTACTGTTTTAGGTTTGTATTCTTTGGTTAAAGAGTTTAACATAGTTCCAACAGATATCGGACGTTTCAACGATGAGGATTATTTTCTTAATGTGGCGGCCGGGGGCGTTCTTTCTGATGTTGCGCATAGTGTGAGCGTTGAGTCAAAGACTTTGTTGGGAAAGACAGCTTATATCACCAGCGGACTTAAAACTATAGCTGAAAAAGGTTTTAAAACAACGCGATTACTTTTTGAAATTGATGGCGTTAAAGAAGAAATTGATGTTTATTTTTTTGTTATTGCAAATTCCAAGAGCGTTGGTGGTTTTCCCAGAATTTGCTATGATGCCAAAATTAATGACGGATATATGGATTTGTGCATAGTAAAATCTCTTGATTTGTTAAGTGCGGTACCTGTATTTACATCCATTCTTGACGGTACACATATGAATAACAAAAATGTAGATTACAGGCATGTACGCGATGTTAAAATATTTGCTGTTAGCGAAGATACAGTTTTTCATCTTGATTGTGACGGAGAGTATGCGGGTCTACTCCCCATGCACGTTGAAGTTTTACAGGGTGGTGTAAATTTACTTTTGCCGACAGAGAACGATAAAACGAAAAAAATCGTGGCCGAGCCGGAGGCTGTGAATTAATCTGTTACTTTAATTAATTGATTGCCGGTATAGTCACAAGAAACAAGTGAATAAAGTGTGCCGTTTTCTTTTACGGAAATATTTGTACGGCGTGCGTCTTTTCTGTCTTTGGCGGTAAAACCGTGAATGTGACCGTAATAACAAGCAGTGGCACCGGAGGCTTCGATGTGATTTGTAAAAAGAGTTTCTTTGTGCTGATTATATGGCGGAAAATGCATAAATACATAAAGGTTGCCTCGCTCCGATTGCGGAATGCTTTCGAGAAGCGTGGTGGCCTTTTTTAATGAAGACGCTAATCTGCCGGCTTCTCGTGTGTAGATTTTATCATCTTCGGAGGCCTTGTATTCATTATCTCCGGGGCAAAGCCAGCCTCTTGTGCCTGCAATCACATGAGTTTTTGAATCTGATTTTACTGAGATACTGTCGTTATATAAAAAATCTATAGAAGACAGACCGTATTCAGCTTTAAATTCGTCCATTTTTCTTGAGGTTGCCCACCACAAGTCGTGGTTTCCCTTAAGAAGAATCTTGCGCCCCGGCAGATTGTGTATAAAAAGCAAATCTTGTGCGGCTTCTTTTGTATGAAGAGCCCAAGAATGATCACCGGGAAGTATAACAACATCGTCTTCTTTAACGGTTGCCAACCAATTGTTTTTTATATGTTGTTCGTGATTTGACCATGCACCGCCGAAAATGTTCATGGGTTTATCTGTTGAAAAAGACAGGTGTAAGTCAGAAATTGTAAAAATTGCCATTATTTATCCTCCCCGGATTTGTGAAAGTGTTCGTAAATTTTCTCTGCATTAGCTTTGCTTATGCCTTTTGCAGTTGAAAGCTCTTCTATAGATGCTTTGCGAATCGCTGCAAGTGAACCGAAATGTTTGAGCAATATGAATTTTTTCTTTTCTCCTATTGAAGGTATATTGTCAAGCTCAGACAGACGGTATCTCTTTTTGGTCAAGCTGCGATTGTGTGTGATGGCGAATCTGTGAGCCTCGTCTTGTATCGAGCTTATAAAACGCCATAATTCTATGTGTTCTTTAAGAACAAACTCTTTATAGTTAATTCTGTTTTCTATGACCGAAGAAGTGCCGCAGTCAAAAGAACCAACCAATGAGCGCGTTCTGTGCTTGTCATCTTTTACCATACCATACACAGGGACATTGATGTCAAGTGTTTTTAAAATTTCTTCTGCCACCGCCACTTGTCCTGCACCACCGTCAACCAAAATTAAATCAGGTAATGCGGAGAATCCCTCTCGATTTTCTTTATAAGCAGTAAAACGCCTTTTAAGAACTTCTTGCATAGAACCTACATCGTTTCTCTGCTTTACTTCTTTCATAATATATTTTTTATATCCTTTTTTATACGGAACTCCTCCTATGAACACCACAAGTGACGCGTTAATTTCACTGTCTCCCGTGTTTGAAATGTCATAGGCCTCTATCCTTTCGGGCACTTTAGGCAAATTAAGCACTTGCTGTAATATTTCTAAAGCTTTACGACTTTGTCCGTTTTCGGCAAAAGATGAAGTTTTGTTTGCAAGGGCGATACCGGCGTTCATTTTTACCATTTCTGTCAATTTTTTCTTGTTGCCTTTTTGGGGAGTTATTATTTCGCATTTGGCACCGCGCAAAGATGTAAGCCATTGCTCTAAAAAGTCCCTGTCTTCAAGTTCATCCGGTGTTTCGGGAAGCCCTTCAACATAGATTCTCGGAGGAATTATATAATTTTCCTGATAAAATTGCTTTATAAAAGAAGTTGTTATAGCTTCGTCGCTATCAGTGCCGGCTCCCTCAAAAATAAAGAATTCTCGGCCCACAACATTGCCGCCACGAACAAAAAACACTTGCAAACAAGCGTCAACATCATTTTTTTCTATTGCAGTAACATCAAAGTCGTCGTCAGAAACAGTCACTATTTTTTGTTTTTCGGCGATTTGCTGTATTGCTTTGAGCTTTTCTCTGTAAACTGCCGCTTGTTCAAAGTTAAGGGCATTGGCTTCCTCAAGCATTTTTGCTTTTAGTTTTTTCTCGAGCTCCGAGATGTTACCACCTAAGAAATCAAGAACATCCTCAGTCATCGCAGCGTATTCCGACTGTGAAATTTTGCCGCAGCACGGAGCTTTGCACAAACCTATATGGTAATTAAGGCAAGGTCTGTCATTTGAGTTTGCGTGAATCAATTTTTTGCAAGGTCTTAACGGCAATATGGTTTTGATTGCCTCTAAAGTGGTGTTTACTGCCCAAGTGCTGTGGTACGGGCCGAAATATTTACTGCCGTCTTTTTGTATGTTTCGTGCCAACATTACTCTCGGAAATTCTTCTTCTATGGTTACTTTTATATATGGAAAGCCTTTGTCGTCTTTGAGAAGTACGTTATATTTTGGTTTGTATTTTTTTATAAGATTATTTTCGAGCAAAAGAGCTTCGTATTCACTATCGCAAACGATGTATTCGAAGTGATCGATTTGTGATATCATTACGGAAATTCTGTTGCTGTGGGGAATGTTGCGGAAATATGAGCGAACGCGATTTTTGAGAATACGAGCTTTGCCTACATACAGAACTGTATTTTCGTTGTTTCTCATAATATAAACGCCCGGTTTGTCCGGTAATTTTTTTAAATCTTCTTGTATTACGCTGTTCATAAATCCTACCTAAAGAAATTAGTTATTTATTAGTTTCAAAATTATTAATTTTCTCTTAAACAGTATAGCACATATTGACTTTGCAGGCAAAATCGTGAATAATAAAAGAACTATAAAATTTTAGAGAGGCAGTGAATATTTGTGAAAAAAATAAGAATCACAGCACTTATATTGACTTTGTGTATGGCACTTTCCGTAGCGGTATCTTGTAAGAGCACTGAAACAGAGCAAAAAGAGAAAACCGCCAGAGAAAAGTACATAGACCATTTGAATGAAAAATATGCGGACTATACCGAAGTAGGATATGGTCTTGATATAACAAAGAAAACAGATCTTGTTGCTATCTGTTATTCAACTTGGTTTAATGTTGTTTTAGGCACCAAGAAAAATCCGCCTAACATCACAGAGATTTTGAAAAAGGGAGAGGACAGAGGCGTATACAATTGGGGCGCGCCGGGAGCTTTCCATTACTGGGCTGAGCCTGCAGTAGGATATTACAGAAGTGATGATGCTGGTGTTATCAGAACACATATGACACAGCTTGCTGATGCGGGCGTTGATTTTATCATTATTGATAATACAAATATGAATAAGGCTCGTACAGTAAGCAAAAAAGAATGGAGCAATTATGTTACTGATCCTTGTACGGTATTGCTTGATACTATAGTGCAAATGAGAAGTGAAGGACTTAAAACTCCTTATGTAGTATTTTGGAGCGGTTCTTGGTCAGAGACAGGTTGGGCTGTTGTTGACAAAACATACGATGACTTCCATGCTCAAGATAAATGGAAAGATTGTTTCGTATATTGGGATGGCAAGCCGTTTACATTAGTTACAAGCATGCCTGATTCAGAGCCTAACAGAGAAGTTACAGTTCGTAAAATGTTCGGACTTGATTATAACTTGGGTGCTGAAGAGTGGAGCTTCCTCCAACATAATAATGAACCTAACAAAGATAAAGACGGATATGTTGAACAAATGTGTGTTTGTACAGCTGCTCAAAATGATTACATGTCTAAAAAATCAGCGCAAGGCAGAGAACACGGTATGTTCATGTATTCACAGTGGTATAACGCTTTCCAATTCAGACCAAAGGTTGTTTCTCTTACATGGTGGAATGAATGGGCTGCTCAGCGTATTGTAGATGATAAGGGCAAAACTCAATTTACAGATAACTACAATCAAGAATACAGCCGTGACCTTGAGCCTATGAAGGGTGGTCATGGAGACCAATATTATCAATGGATGAAACAATACATTAGTGCTTATAAAGCTTTAGAGGAGTGTCCTGTTTTGGTTGATGATGGATATGCAGATCAAGCAAAAGATGAGGCAACAAGAAAATACAATCAATTAAAGGAAGCGCAATAATATGAGTCATTTTAAACTTATACTCCCGGATGAGGGACAAGAAATTTACATGCCGAGAGAAACACAATCTTTCGGTTACAGATACGGACCTACAATAATGTGCAATGATGGTATTGCAGAGGCTTGGTTTGCATCTCCCGGAGATTGCTTTGAAGCGGATTGGTTTACTTACAGACGTTCTGAAGACGGTGGTAAAACATGGTCATATGAGAAAGTAGTTATGGCGCCTACACCGGATTCAATGGACTGGTATTCCGTATGCGACCCTGCAATTTTCAAGTACGGAGAATATTATTATATGGGATATACTTCAACTGTTTTTGCTGATGGCGGAGGAGTTGGTAATAACGGATATGTCGGCAGATCAAAATCTCCTACAGGACCTTTCGAAAAATGGACGGCTGAAGGTTGGGGCGAACATCGCAAAGTAAACGGCAAAGAGTTACATTGGATAGGAAATCCTGCACCGATTATTTATTTTGATGAAGGTTGGAGAGAATGGGGCGCAGGAGAATTTTCGTTTGTAGTAAAAGATGATGTTTTGTTTATTTACTATACATGGACAACACACACTTCAGATGGAAAGTTCTCAAGCTCTACAAGAGTTGCTACTGCTGATATAACTAAAGAGGATTGGCCGGCAACTATTGTAGATAGAGGAGTTGCGGTTCAAAGACCATCAGGCGGAAACGATTCATACGATGTTGTATTTTGTGATGATTTAAATAAATTTGTTGCTTTGTCAACGGATAAACGCTTTACTGAAAACAGCATGTTGGCAGTATATGAGTCTGATGACGGACTTCGTTTTAAAAGGGTTAACGAGATTAAAGTTAACACCAGCTTCATGTGCCATAATTGCGGAATGTCGGGAGATTATCATCACCATATTAAATCCGGGGATTTGATGCTTTTGGGCTATGCGTACGGTAATAAGTGGGGCAAATGGGGCACTCGCATGCATAGATATGATTTTGAGTTGATGGATGAAGAATTTTATTCTGAAGCTGAGCTTGAAAATGTTAAAGTCGATTCTAAGCTTTGGAAACGCGAAGATAACATGGACAGATCATATCTCACAATGGTAAAACCTCACTATCTGCGATTGCATATAGGTGAAAGTGCGAAACCTGACTTTGTTTTTTACAATGTATGTTATGAAAAAGAGCCTGCGTTGGATGTTACTTTTTCTAATTATGACGATACGATTATCTCTATTGATAACGGTGTTGTAACTGCACTTGCCGAAGGGTATACATATGTTAACGCAAGTCAAGATGGTTTTTGTTATGAATTCCTTGTATATGTTCATAAGGCTGATGTGATTTTTGATGATCCTAACAAGGTTGCAGTTACTTTTGTTCCTATGCAAAAGAAATATATTGCGACTATTTCCGGAAAGGAAGTTAAACAAATTCGCGGTATGGCAACATATTCTGACTGCACTAAAAAAGAAGTTTGTGAAGCAGTGGATCGTGTAACATATGAAAACAGCAATCCTGCAGTGATTCGTGTTGATGAAAACGGTTTAATTTATCCGGTTGGCATTGTAGGAACTGCTAAAGTAAAAGCTATTTGCGATGGCTTGAGTTTTGAGGTTGATGTTGAGGTTAAAGAATAATAAAAACAAATATAAATTTGTACCATCAAAGAGGTTTTATAAATGAGGAAAAAAGCCTTAAAAATATATGCATGGATATTGGGAATTACAGTTCCCTATTTGATATGGCTTATGTTAACGGGAATTGGTATACCATGTTTTTATAGAGAAACAATTGGCTTGCAATGTCCGGGCTGCGGTATTTCAAGAATGTTTGTAAATATGGTGAAACTGAATTTTGTTGAGGCTTTTTATTGTAATCCCTTGATGTTTGTTTTGTTTATAGTATGGAACATAATTGGTGCTTTTTGTATTTGGGAACGTTTTGAGTTATTTAAAAAAGCAAAAACTTATTATATTCTTTTTGTAATTACGATGCTGGCTATAGTAGCGTACGGTTTTTTGAGAAATATAGTTAATTATAAATAGGCAGTTGCAATTAATCTGTTGACATATTTTTACAGTTTTTCTATAATTAACCGGAATATTTTCTTAGAGGAGGAAGAAATTATGGCTTTTTGTACAAAATGTGGCGCGCAAAATGCGGATAATGCTCAGTTTTGTGAATCTTGCGGAGGTAAACTTGAATCACAACAACCAATCAATACTCAACAAACAGTTGTCAATGAACAACCGATTGTAAATCAACAACAAAATCAAACACAGGATACCCATGGAAAAGGATTAGGCATTGCTTCTTTAGTTTGTGGAATTGTTTCTTTTTTCTGTTTTGGTCTTATTCTTGGTATTTTGGCGGTAGTTTTTGGTGGTATAGCGAAGGGCAAAGGATATAAAGGTGGTATGGCCACAGCAGGTATCGTTTTAGGTGTTATTGGCTTAGCCCTTTATGTTATTTGTATAATTTTCTTGTCAGAATTTATGCTTTCCCCGTTTTAAGATAGCTTTATTGAGATAATGGTAAATAAAAACTGCATTCTTTACTGATTTGGTAAGGAATGCAATTTTTTTATAAAAAAATCTAAGGGCATAAAGACATAACTATACTATCTGTAAGATGACTTTTTCTAATCACAATAAAAAAAACCGCAACTTTGGTAAAAGTTGCGGTTTTTTGTGGCGGAAAGAGTGGGATTCGAACCCACGGTAGGCTCACACCTACGCCGGTTTTCAAGACCGGTGCCTTAAACCAACTCGACCATCTTTCCAAAATCGAGCGCTTTCAATGAAAGCTTTTAGATTATAAATCAAAAAAAACAGTTTGTCAAATGTTTTTTTACAGAAAAAATATTGACTTTAATTTTGTTTATTTTATAATAGCTTGCAAATAAATATTATGATGTCGATTGATGGGTGAAAGACATGGAATTACTCAAAAATAAAGTTTTATCTGAGCGCTTTGTAAATGAATTAAAAAATTTTGAAGAAGCAGAAGATCCGTTCTTGTTTGTGATTGTCGGGGATTTATCGTTAAAAAACAAGTATAGTGAAACGATGTTGGCAGTTTCGTCAAAAAGAGTTGTTGTAATTGATGAAGCTCTTGAAACAGGTGCTGCAATATATCAAATAGAAAACATAGAAAATGCTTCTGTGAAAAGAATGTACGGCAATGCCGTTTTGAGATTTACGATAAAAGGCAAAATAACACCTGTTTTTAGATTTACATATTCTGTGGCAGCACTCTGTGATACAGCTGCAGGATTTATTAACGCAGTACACGAAGGTAAAGACATTTCAGAACAAATTGAAATTGTTGAAGCCACATATGCTAAGCGAATGAACGTGTGCCCTAAATGCGGTAGAACTCTTTTACATATAGGTGCGGAGTGCGCGCATTGTTTGGGCAAGAAAAAAATGGCAGCAAAATTAATAAAATATCTTAAACCGCAATTGGGCAAGCTTGTTCTTTGTCTGTTTTTGTCATTTTTTACAACCGCGGCAGCATTATTGCCACCATATCTCACGAAAATGTTGGTTGATGATGTGTTGCCCAACAAAAATAAAGAAAAACTTATGATTATAGTTGTTGCGTTGCTTGTCAGCTACATTATTTTTGCTGTTGTGGGAGTTATACGAAATTATATTTTGCGTATCAGCGGAGATAAAATCGTAGCCCATATACGAAACGATGTTTATCAAAAAGCGCAATATTTACCGATGAAGTTTTACGATAAAACATCAACAGGTTCAGTAATCAACAGAATTTCCGGAGATACAGCAACATTGCAAGCTTTTATGCTCAGAATAACGCAAGAGGCAGTCGCGCAATTTGTGCTTCTTATAGGAATTATTGCATTGATGTTTTCCATGAATTGGAAACTTACTTTGCTTGCATTGGTACCTGTGCCGCTTATAGTAGCAGGTTCGAGAATTTTCCGTAAAAAAATATTACCTTTTTATCGCAGAATATGGAGAAAATGGGCGTCAGTTACATCAGTTCTTACTGACACCATACCATGTATTAAAGTTGTTAAATCCTTTGCAGGGGAAAAGCGTACAGTAAAGAAATTTGAGAATAAGAACGCTGACTGGCTTAAAGTAGAGAAAGAATCTGCCAAAATTGTAACAATTTACCCGCTTACGGTTTCGTTTTTTATACATTGCGGCACGTTGCTTTTGTGGGCAATCGGAGGAACTTGGGTAATAAACGGAACTGATAGTGCAATTTCCGCAGGTTTGCTTGTATCCTTCTTGTCATACGCCGCCACTTTCTATAATCCGGTAAACTTTTTCGCAGGATTGAGCGACGCGTATAACCAAGCATTATCGGCAGCAGAAAGAATTTTTGATATTCTTGATGCAGAACCGGAGAAAGACTTTAACAAGGACAATATGCCGGAGCTGTACGGTAAAATAGAGTTCCGTCATGTAAACTTTTCTTTTGATAAGACCAAAAAAGTTTTATCGGATATTAACTTGACGATAGAGCAGGGTGATATTGTCGGTATTGTGGGTACAACAGGCTCCGGAAAGTCGACGCTTGTTAATTTACTTATGCGTTTTTATGACAATTACGAAGGAGAAATTCTTGTAGACGGTCACAATGTTAAAAAAATAGGTCTTGAATACTATAGGTCTAAAATTGGATATGTACAACAAGAACCGATGATGTTCAGTGATACAATATTTAATAATATTGCTTACGGACAACCTGATGCGAGTGTCGAGGATGTAATTCATGCAGCGGATATAGCGAATGCTCATGAATTTATAGCAAGACAACCGGATGGATATGACGCTATGTTGGGAGAAAGAGGAATCGGTTTGTCAGGAGGAGAAAGACAAAGAATATCAATTGCAAGAGCGGTGCTTAAAAATCCTGCTTTGATGATATTTGATGAAGCAACTGCTTCTGTGGATTCTGAAACGGAGAATCTCATACAAGATGCGATTGACGGTTTGATAAAAGGAAGAACTACTTTGATGATTGCGCATAGATTGTCTACTTTGAGAAGAGCTAATAAAATCATAGTTGTTGATCATGGCAGAATTATTGAAAATGGTACACATGAGGAATTGATGGCGCTTAAAGGTAAGTATTATAAATTGGTAGAAATACAGTCAATGTCTGAAAAAATCAGACGTTCTGAAGAAGAAATTAATTTAGATTGAGGCGGTGAGGCTGTAACATGGCAAGAAGATATATTAACGGAGATGAAGTTAACATAACAAAGACTGATTTTTGCAGTGTCGATGTAGAATTTGACAATGGAGAGAAAATCGCAAATGTTGAGCCGAAAAGATTATTTCCGGTAAGTAATATCAGTAATTATATTACTTTAATGGATGAAAACGGTAAGGAGCAAGCAATTATAAGAGCTATTGAACGGCTTAAACCCGATTCAAAAAAAGCCATAAATGAATGTTTAAGAGAATATTATCTTGTGCCGAAGATTCTCAAGTTGAATAATGTGACAGAGAAATTCGGCGTGTTAAAATGGAGTGTTGAGACAGACAGAGGAGATGTCGTTTTTGAAATACTTCACAGACACAGCGACATTAAATTACTTTATGACGGACGTGTGATAATAAAAGATTCCAATGACAACAGGTATGAAATACCAGATTACAGGGCTCTTGATAAGCATAGTGTGTCGCTTTTGAATTCTGAGTTATAAAAGTATCACACTTTGACAGATAAGTATTTACGGTGATATAATCAAAGGAGCATTGCTTAATAAATGCTTTTATACATGTGACATATAGTTAAAAGGAGATTGTTTTATCATGTTAATTGAAAAATGGAAAAAATTACAAAACGGCAGTGACATAAGAGGCGTAGCTCTTGAGGGTATTGAGGGTCAGCATGTTAACCTTACTCCTGAGATTGCAGGACAAATTTCTTGTGCTTTCGGTGAGTGGCTTAAAAACAAAACAGGTAAAGCTTATGATGAGCTTACCGTAGCAATCGGAAATGACTCGAGACTTTCAGGTGCAGACCTTAACGCGGCTGTTGCAAAAGGTCTTTCTATGATGGGAATTACAGTAATTAATTGTAATCTTGCATCTACACCGGCGATGTTCATGACAACAGTAATTGAGGGTTATGAATATGACGGTTCTATTATGCTCACAGCAAGCCACCTTCCTTTCAACCGTAACGGTTTGAAGTTCTTTACAAAAGACGGCGGTCTTGAGAAAGCAGATATTACAGCAATACTCCAACTTGCACAAGACAATGAGTATTCCGAAGCAGCAAAAGCAGGAGAAATCAAGAACCTTGATTTCATAAGCGTATATGCGGCTGACATCGTTCGCAAAATCCGCGAGAAAACAGGAGAGGAGAAGCCATTGGAGGGCTTCCGTATCGTTGTTGACGCCGGTAACGGTGCGGGCGGCTTCTATGCGGAAAAGGTTCTCAAGCCTTTGGGTGCGTGTACAGACGGTAGCCAATTCCTTGAGCCTGACGGTAGCTTCCCGAATCATATTCCGAACCCTGAAGACAAGGACGCTATGGCCGCTATCCAAAAGGCTGTTGTTGATAACAAAGCTGATTTTGGTATTATTTTTGATACTGACGTTGACCGTGCGGGTGCTGTTGACAGAACAGGTAAAGAAATTAACCGTAACAGAATCATTGCTTTGATTGCGGCTATCGCTATTGAAGAGCATGCAGGTGCCACAATCGTTACTGACTCTATTACATCAAGCGGTTTGAAGAAATTTATTGAAGAGGACCTCGGTGGCGTTCATCACAGATTTAAGAGAGGTTATAAGAATGTTATCAATGAGGCTATTCGCCTTAACAACGAGGGTATTTATACTCCTGTTGCTATTGAGACATCCGGCCACGGTGCTCTTAAAGAGAATTACTTCCTTGACGATGGTGCATATCTTATAGCTAAACTTCTTATTAAGATGGCTCAGCTCAAAAAAGAGGGCAAGACAATCGACGAATTGATTGCTAAATTGGAAGAGCCCGCTGAAGCAAAAGAGTTCCGTATGAATATTTCTTGTGAGGACTTTAAGACATATGGTACTGATGTTATAGAGAAATTGGGCGAATATGCTAAAACTCAAAAGGGTTGGACAGTTGAGCCTAAGAATTATGAGGGTATCCGCGTTATGTGTGACGAAAGCACAGGAAACGGCTGGTTCTTGCTCCGTTTGTCTTTGCATGATCCTTTGATGCCGCTTAACATTGAGTCTAACTCAATCGGCGGTGTTGATACAATCGCTGCTTCTTTGAAGGTTTTCTTGAAAGATTTTGCAGAGCTTGATTCTTCATCTCTTTAATCTATAAACTTGAATTTGATGAGCTGCCTTTTTGGGCGGCTCATTTTTTTGTTGAAAAGGCTCTTTTTAGGGTTTACGAAACTTGTCTAATATGATAAACTATTGGCGAATAAGATTTTTATTTTCGTTGGAGGTAACATATATATGAGTCCGGAGAGAGCACCTTTCTCATCACTTTCTTTCCCTGTAGGTCCACTTGGCATTATTGCTATGGATAGTTGCAAGGATTTGGGCGCGCATGTTGATAAATGGCTTGTTTCAGAGCGTCAAAAGGCAATGCCGGGAGCAGACGCAGAGACATATTTGGTAAAATCAAGATGTCCAAGATTCAGCAATGGTGAGGCAAAAGCGATAATCGATGAATCTGTAAGAGGTAAAGATATTTACATTTTGGTAGATGTAGGCAATTACAGTTGTAAGTACAACTTTATGGGAATGGAAAATCATATGTCTCCTGACGAGCATTATGCAGACTTAAAGAGAGTTATTTCTGCAATCGGTGGTAAGGCAAAGAGAATTAATGTTATTATGCCTTTCCTTTATGGTGGCAGACAACATAAGCGTTCAGTAAGAGAGTCACTTGACTGTGCTTCTGCGCTTCAAGAGCTTGCTTCTTTGGGTGTTAACAACATTATTACCTTCGATGCACATGATGCGAGAGTATCAAATGCTATCCCTGAAGTTGGTTTTGAAGATGTACATGCTTATTACCAATTTATTAAGGCTTTGATTCATGAGATTCCTGATCTTAAGATAGATAAAGACAACATGATGATGGTAAGCCCTGACGAGGGTGGTATTCACAGAAACCTTTATTATTCAACATTGTTTGGTATCAACTTGGGTATTTTCATTAAGAGACGTGACTATACAACAATCGTTAACGGCAGAAACCCTATCGTTGCGCACGAGTTTATCGGTGATGATGTTGAAGGCAAAGACATCCTTGTTCTTGATGATATGATTTCATCAGGCGATTCTATGCTTGATATTGCAATGGAATTAAAACGTCGTAAAGCTCGCAGAATTTTTGCTGCTACAACATACGCTTTGTTCACTGATGGCATTCAAGAATTCCAAAAATGTTATGAGCAAGGCATAATTGATAAGATTTTTGCTACAAACCTTACATACAGACGCCCTGAGCTTAAAGATGCTCCTTGGTTTGTTGAGGTTGATATGTCAAAATATATCGCAAAGCTCATTGATGCTCTTAACTATGACGAGTCATTGGGCGGCATCGTAAATCCTGCGCAGAGAATTCTTAACCTCATGCAGAGAAGAAATTGCGGCGAGAAGATTTAATTTAAAGATTATAGCATATGATGAAAGGCACCCTTGATGGGTGCTTTTTTTATTGTGCGTTGTGAATTGGTTGTGTCCGTGAAGTGGATTAATTACATGAAGTGGATTAATTACAAAATCTTTACCCTGCGAGTGGGCGATAAAAAAGTTTCTCCCACAAAAGGCCGATTTTTGTAGAGAAAAACTCATTTGAAGTCGTTTGAAACAGCTTTGAAGCGTCTTGGAGCAGCGTTTTCTTACAAAAAGCGCCTGTTTTGGGGAGAATAAAGGATTCTTTCTCCCACAAAAACGCATATTTTGTGCAGAAAAATGAAAAGTGTGAGTTGATATGAAGTGGTAGTTGAAATATATGTGCGTGATTATAAAATTGTCTCATAATTGCACATGCCATATAAGACACGAATTATCTGAATTTCATCATTTTTTATTCTATAAAAAGCTATGTAATTATCAATAATTAATTTGCGCAGGGTCCTGTCCTTTATGTACTCATTGTTAATATATGGACAACTTTCCGGAAAGAGACAAATGGTTTCAAATGACTTTTCAAAAGCATTAATTAATCTGATTGCTGCTGTAGGATTACAAAGTTTAACTGCAATATAGTCAAATATTTGCTCCATATCAAGTTGAGCTAAAGGAAATATCTTTAGTTTACATTTATTTATCATATTTTGCTCTCATAGCATTGAAAAAGTCAGATCCGTCTGTAGCCATCGCGCCAGTTTCAATATTGTCTAAGCTTGCGTTTATGAGAGTAGCTGCTTGCATTTTAGCAAACATCTCTTCATAAAGTTTTATACTCATCATAACGGCTTCGGCATATCCGTTTTTTGTTATAACAATTGGCACCGTACTTTCTTGACAAGTTTTCATAATACTTGCTGTATTTTTTAGCTCATTAACGGGCAATATTTTTGGTAAAGGTTGAGACATACAATTTCCTCCTATAATCAATATGTACTTATCGTGGGATTATTATACCATAATATACCGCTTTGCTTCAAATGTTTTTACTTGTTCTTCTTGTTGTGGTTTGGTATACTGATTTTGCTTATAAAGCTAAAGTTGTGGAGGTATCGAAATGAATATTCTTGAATTTGGAGATAGAAGCAAAAGAAAAATTATCTTGATTCATGGATTTCAAAGCCCTTGGCAGATTTGGGAAAAGTATATTGAACATTATAAGAATGATTTTCATATTATAGTTCCCGTAATTACAGGGCATTATGTAGAAAAGAAAGAAGATTTTATATCTTTTGCTCTTGATGCCAAGCAAATAGAGGATTATGTTTTATCACGCTACGGAGAAAGCGTTTATGCTGTTTTTGGCATGTCAATGGGAGGCGTTTTGGCAGCAACTCTGTGGCAAAATAAGCGGTTAATTTTTGAAAAAGTCATTTTTGACGGCTCGCCGTTAGTATCAATAAATCGATTAGTAAGTAAATATATGTTGAATTTTTACATTAAAGTTACTCATAAAACACAACAAAGAGATAAGAAAACATTAGAACAAGCCATCGCAATTTGTCCAAGCGCCTATCAAGAGAGCTTTTTGAAACTTATGGATAATATGTCTGATGTTACTATTCGTAATTCTTTAAGCTCAATCGCTTCGTTCAAACTAAAACACGATATTGATACGCCCAACACTACACCGTATTTTTTCTACGGAACGGCTATGAATGAAATGCTCGCAAAAAAGTCTGCTAAATATTTGAAGAAATATTATCCAAACACAGTAGTAAAATGCTTTAAGGGAAAAGCACATTGTGAAAACTCTTTACATCATCCGGAGATAATGATTGATGAATTGAATACAATTTTCAGTTGAAATTTGAATAATTAACTGAAAACTAACCTCTGTAAACAATAATTTGGTACTTCAAAGGACTTGTAATGCTCAAATTTTCAGTTGGATTTCAAAAAAAACACTGAAAATTTTGGGGGTTAATCAAAAATTTTTCAGTTAGAATTAAGAAAAAAAGCTGAAAATCAGCATCAAATAAAAAATCCCCGGAGAACAACTCCGGGGACACATCGTTATAAATAGATTTTATTCAGCATCGAAAAGTAAAAGTTCAGCAAACTGTACACGGTAAGGATTTTGTACACCCTCATCAGCAGCTTGGTTGCCGACTTTAGTAACTTTAAGTCTTAAATATTGAGCGTTTTGCTGTTCTAAAGCAAATACTTGCATCATTGAATCAACGTTTTCCTCTGAATCAACGGATAATACAGAAGTATACTCTGTACCATCATTGCTTATAAGAACTTCAAATGCAAATGGGAAGTTAGGCACACCGCCTTCTGCATCAAAAGTGTCAACTCTGGGAACTAAGCAAAGAGTATCAAATCCTTTGGCAGCACCTAAATCGAGATCGATTGTAACAGGCTCAGGAATAATCAAAGTTTCAGGATCAACCTCCGGTAAAGTTGCAGTAGAAAAACGCATATTAACATCACCATCAGTAAGATATGATAAGCCCCATCTGCCATCGGCATATTCTACAGTATTAACAGAAGCCGTAACAGTAGAATTCAAGGCAACATTCTCATATAAAGGTTCAACCTTAACAGTTAAAAAGATTGTTTTGCCTGCGGGTGTAAATTTAATTGTATCTCCATCGGCAGTAAAATCACCGCTCCAACCAGTAACTTTGTAAGGCGCATTTTCACGAATTACAGCAGTAAATTCAATCTCTGTGCCATCGTTGGGAACAACAAAATCAAGAGAAGTGTCAAGAAGATCATAACCATCCATCTCAATATAGCCTAAAGATCTGTCCCAAGTAGTAATATTGTCATTGTACTCAACTTCGACAACATGTGAATACGCTAAATTTTCCACCAAAACATAAACATTTACATTTTTTACATCCGCCGGTGCAGGAGTAGGCGTAGGCGCCTCTGTTGCTTCGGAAACATTGTCGGTTGCCACCGGTTTGCTTGAAGCAGATGGCTTATCCGCATCAGGATTGCTTTTATCTGCACAAGCAGCAAAAACAAGGCAAAAAGCTAAAACGATAGCAAATAAAACAGATAATTTTTTCATATGTAACCTCCTAAATTAATAAATATTAACATTTCTTAACGAAACACAATACATACAAAAACCGCCTGCGAAAGCAAGCAACGGCATTGCCCAGTTATAAACAGGAACAGAAAGAATACTGTTGCCTGCAATAATAAAACCAAGAGCGATTATCATATATAGAGCCATAAAACCGGCCATTAGTAAACGAGTAACTCTGTGAGAATAAAGAAGCCCCGCAGTTTTAGCAATTAAAGAGCCGATTTTCAAAAAAGCAAAAATTAAAAATCCACCGCAAATAAAAGCAAAAATATATGAAATAAGAATGTTTACTTCTAAAAATGTATAGTCAACAAAAGCAATTGTATCTATGTGAAATTTATATAATATAGATTGAGTAACACCAAGGCTCGCTTTTCTCGCAAAAATCGTTGTGCCTATGAGATTCACAATAAAGAGAACATAAATAATAAGGCCGCCGAATACATGACCTTCTGACAGAGTCGTGCCAAGCTTTTGAATAAAAGAGGAATCCTGTGTCATTGCAGAAACATCATAGTTGTAGCTTGCATCAGATTCGGGTTCTGTTGCGGGAGCAACAACCTCTATTTGCTCAACAATATCGTTGGCAGTCTCCGGAGCAACATCAGTGGTTACCTCGGGAGAAACTCCCTCTGCACTTACGGAAATTTCCTCTTTCTCCACAGGTGCGGTTTTAATTTCTTTTAATATATTTGTATAAAATTTATTATTATCCATAGTCGTTCCTTTTTGTCTCAGTGTGTATTTACTTTGACGGCACTTTTGATTATACTAATAATGTATGCACGGCATACTGATACAAACAGTATAGCATTTTTTTATACCGAAAGGAATGTTTTTTTTGAAAAATAACAATAAAATATTTTATCTTAATAAAGCAAAAGAATTTGGTCAGGAACAGCTCTTTAATTTTTATGAAGAGCTTACAGATGAAGAACAACAGTCTCTTTTGTCAGATATAGAAAAAATAGATTTTGCTCTTATGAAAGACCTGTATGAAAATGTAGCTTGCAAAGAAGCAAACACAGCAGCGGCTGCTATAGAAAGCATTCCGTGTGCAGACAGCACATCTATGAGCGAAGACGAGAAAAAAAGATTATATCAAATCGGATTAGACGCTCTCGCGAAAGGAAAAATGGCCGCGCTCACAATGGCCGGCGGACAGGGTTCGCGCTTAGGACACAACGGCCCGAAGGGCACATATGACATTGGCCTGCCGTCTCATAAGTCTCTTTTTGAAATACAATGTTGCAGTTTGCAAAAAGTTTCCGAAGAAGCAGGATGTAAAGTGCCGTGGTATATTATGACGAGTCATATTAACCATAAAGAAACAGTTGAGTTTTTTGAAAAGCATAATTATTTTGGATATGGGAAAGAAAATATTATGTTTTTCCCACAAGCGATGGTGCCTGCAATGGATAAAAACGGCAATATTCTTTTAGAAAACAAACACACCGTATTATTAAGTCCGAATGGCAACGGAGGATTATTTGCGTCACTCAAGCAAATGGGTATGTTTGACGAAATGAGAAGCAACGGCATTGAACGGATTTTTATTTGCGGTATTGATAATTGCCTTGTAAAAATGGCAGATCCCCTGTTTTTGGGATTTATGGAAAGTACAGGGCACAAAGCTGTGGCAAAGTCAAACATAAAAACTTCCGCAGAGGAAAAAGTAGGAGTTTTCTGTATGCGCAACGGCAAGCCGAGTGTTATAGAGTACACCGAAATGCCGCGTGAGTTAGCTGCGTTGCAAGATGAAAATGGTGTGTGGGTTTACGGAGATGCCAATATTTTAAATTATATTTTTGATATAAATACGGCAGAATCTTTGGCAGAAACAGGAATGCCGTATCATATAGCAGTCAAAAAGATGAAATGTATTGATTTTTCAACAGGAGAAATTGTAGAGATTCCCGATGCGTGCAAATTTGAATTGTTTCTTTTTGATGCTTTCTTGAATCTTGAAAGTTTAGGATTGCTCAGAGTGTTAAGACAAGAGGAATTTGCTCCCGTAAAAAATGCAACCGGAGCAGATAGCCCGGAAATTGCGAGAAAAATGTACATAGCTATGCACAAGGAGGAGAATATATAATGAAAGATAAAATTAAGATGACAACGCCGTTAGTTGAAATGGATGGCGACGAGATGACAAGAATAGTATGGCAAAAAATTAAGGACATACTTATTACACCTTTTGTAGATTTGAAAACGGAATATTATGATTTGGGCATCGAAAACAGAGATGCAACCGAGGATAAAGTAACTGTTGACTCTGCAAATGCTACCAAGAAATACGGCGTTGCTGTAAAATGTGCAACAATCACACCTAATGCAGCCCGCGTTGAAGAATTTGGCCTTAAAAAGATGTGGAAGAGCCCTAACGGTACTATTCGTTCTATTTTGGACGGTACGGTTTTTCGTGCGCCTATTTTGGTTGACGGAATTTCGCCGCTCGTTCCTACTTGGGAGGCGCCTATTGTAATTGCACGTCACGCATACGGAGATATTTATTCTGCGGTTGATACAGTAATTCCAAAAGGCAGTAAAGCAGAGCTTGTTATAACATTGCCTGACGGCACACAAAACACATTGCTCATTAAAGATTTTAATGCATCAAGTGGTATTGCAATGGGAATGCACAATCTCGACTCTTCTATCGAGAGCTTCGCTCGTACTTGTTTTGAGTATGCTCTTTCTGAAAAGCTTGATTTGTGGTTTTCTTCTAAAGATACAATTTCAAAAAAATATGACCACAGATTTAAAGATATTTTTGCTGAAATGTATGAAAATGAATATAAAGAGAAGTTTGAAGCTGCAGGCATAACATATTTCTATACACTTGTTGATGACGCTATTGCGCGCGTTATGAAATCAAAGGGCGGATTTATATGGGCTTGTAAAAATTATGACGGTGACGTTTTCTCTGATATGCTGGCTACTGCTTTCGGAAGCCTTGCAATGATGACATCTGTGCTCGTTTCGCCTCATGGCTATTATGAATATGAAGCGGCGCACGGCACTATACCACGCCATTATCACAAATACCTCAAAGGTGAAAAGACTTCTACAAATCCTATTGCAACAATTTTTGCATGGACAGGAGCTCTTGCAAAAAGAGGAGAAATAGACGGACTTAATGATCTTGTTGATTTTGCTAAGCGTACGGAAAAGGCAGTTCTTGACACTGTTGCTGACGGCAAAATGACAGGAGACCTTGCTTTGATAACAACAAAATCTAATGTACAAGTGATGGATTTGGATGGATTCTTAACCGAAGTAGCTTCAAAACTTGCATAATAAATATAATTAATATCGTGATTTGACAGAAAAAGCAACCCCGCCGGCCGAACCGACGGGGCTACTTTTTAGAAAGGAGTCAAAAACACGACAAATGAAAAACTAATTACAAGGGTTCAATCATACCGTAGTCATCCTCTGTACGTTTGTATACCGTAGAAATCTTTCCTGTTTCTTCGTTGTGGAAAGTATAGAAGCTATGACCAAGGTTATTCATGTTCAATATAGCATCTTGTACCGACATGGGTTTCATCTCGTAAGATTTAATTCTCACGATAGGATAAACATCGGGCTCTTCCTCTTCAGCGATTATCGGAGGAGCAATCTCGATAACCTGATGCTTTTTATTTTGGATTTTTGTTTTAGATTTAGCCATTCTGCGTTCCATTGCATCCATGCTTTTATCTAATGCTGCAATAGGACTTACATCGTCGTAGGTTTCTGTTCGTAACACAAATCCGTAATAGGGAAGAGTAAGCTCTACCTTATATCTAAATTTCTTATCGGCGATCTTGATTGAAAGAGTTGTATCTCCTTCAGCTTCGTTTGCAAAGTATCTTGCAAAACGCTTCAAAGCTTTGCTCTCCATTGTGTTTAACGTGTTACCGTCAATAGTAGAATTCTTTGTGTTAAAATGAACCAACATAGTAAAACCTCCTTTTGTGTTATAGTGTGAATATATTGTTATATACCACGCAGTTCGCGGAAAATTCACGAGTTCTTAATGTGCTCTGTATAAAATTGTATCTCTTTTATGATTAAATATTACCATAAAAAATGCGTTTGCGCAATATTTTTTTTGGATTTTGCAAAAGAGATAATAGAAATCTAAAAACAAAAAAGCTGTATATGATATGATACTTCTTAAGTAAATAAGAAAAAGAAGAAATATCATTCGTATAAAGCAAAAACAACCGAGCATTTCTATATACAAGGAAAGCATTTTGAAGTGGATTAAGTTGAACAATATAATAAAATACAAAATATTTACGAAAAATATTGACGGGTTTATGGTTGCGTAGTAATATATAGTTAAATTTAATGGAGAAAATGCACGTAATTTGCCATCACGAATAATTGAATATGGAGCGTGCGCTTCGATTGGATTTTCAGAAAGTATTTTATGTAATGCAGCAAATACATGGACAACTAATTTTTACACAAAGATGCTACAAGGCGCGACTTTACAAGAAGCTGTTGATTATGCTCAAGATTTGGCAGATGAATCATCAGGTCTGAAAAGTGCTGTTATATGTGGTGATTCAACAATTGTTTTTACATAAAAGAAAGGTACAGGTGTTTTATGATGAAACGATTCGTTTTTTCGTTGTATGTTTTATTGTTTGTTATTGTTTTTGTTGGATGCACTTTGAACAGAAACGGTATTAACAAAAATGAAATAAAGAGCAATTATGACAAGAAGCAAGAGAAGACATATCAAGTGCTTATTTATGATTATTCTGCTTCAATCCCATCAGCACGACATGAGATAGAATATGAGTTTGCAGATCATAAAAAATATGATGAACAGATAATTAAGCCAGAAGTAGTAATTTCAGTCAAAGGCGAAAGTTTTTCCGGAACATACCAGTTGACTCAGTACAGAGGATATAACTATTATCCTTTATACAGATATTTGGACTCTAATGGAAACTCATTTGAAATTGATGATACCGGAGTTTTAGCTTCATATTTTTGGGGAAAGTCATCGTCAAAAGAGGAAAAGCTAACACAGGATGATTGTGTAAGGATTGCAAAAACGTTTGTCGGTAGTATCATTGATACTAAACGGTACGATGTTAGTGTTGAAGAAGATAAAGACAGAGAAGGTTATAAGGTGACTTTTACAAAGTATACAAATGGGCTAAAGACAACGGATAGCGCTACAGTTTTTGTGCAGTATAACGGAGAACTGTACAGCTATTCATCACATATGCTTGGAAAGGTAAATGTTGATGCTGCTGTTGTTGATGACCTAGACATAAATGGAGTGGTAGATTCAATAAACAAAAAGCTTGATCAGATTTACAAAGATACGAAAAATACATATTCACGCGTAGATTTTAAAGAATTTGAACTTTTGCTTACTGTGTTAAAGGATGGCTCAACAGGACTGGTATGCTCTGTAGTCGTTAACTGTGTTAATACTCTTGGAGAGTTTGAAACAACTATTTCAGAGCGTATTAATCTTGTCGTTATTGAATGATTTTTAGAAACATACACTCATCTGAGAAGGGGGATGATGTTTATTAATAAACGTAAAAAAATAATAGTTACTGTTGATACTTCAAGTAGTTTTTACAACAGTGAGGTGAAAAAAATATGCAAGAAATTAGAAGAATAGTTGTTGTCGCTTTGTTTTTGCTCCTTACATTTACAGCAGGATGTTCAGATTCAAAGTTTTCTCCATCAGAAAAATTTATTGCAGATAACACTTTAGTTGGAGAAATTAAAGAAAATATGACTATGAAAGAGGTTATACAAATCCTTGGGAAAGGTGGATATAATACAACAGGAATTGTATATATGGAGAAAACAAAGATTCTCCGGATGTTGTTAACAATCTTACAATTTGTGATGGATGCAAATTGTATATTGAGGAAAATGTAAATAAATATAATCATTAATAATAAAAATACTATAAAACTATATTTTGAAAGGGGTTTTTTGTATGAAAAAGATAACTTCTATTCTATTTTTCTTAGTAATTATTTGTATTGTTATTATGACTTCGTGTAATAGTAATCATACAAGAATGTTAGAAACAATCGACGAAAAATCAAAAGATACGCACTTTGATAATAATTTGCATTATAATACTGAACAAGTTGAAGGAGAACGTCCCTTGATTACATTAGCAACATATAGTGATTATAAGAAGTATATAGAGGAAAATTCTCTCTCGGACAAAGTCGTTACGTATGAGTCTTTAGATTTTATTGGGGAGTTTAGAATGCTTGTTTTTTTATCAGATGCAAGATATGGAGATTATAGCATGTACATGTATACACTTTATGATAAAACATTTGGAGATGAAATCGTACTATATGTTACTCATAACAAAGAAAAAAATGATAAAAACAAATATTCTATTATAGATGACGAGAAAATTGATTTTTCAGATATGAGAAGCATTAAAGGGACAGAAAAAGGAAAGTATTTTATTGATGAAATTAAATATTCATATGTATCGGGTAAATTATTGTCTATAGAGTGGGATTCGAATGGAGTTAACTACATTATAATGGGAGATGAGTACTTTGACAATTATCCGTTGGATTCATCGACATTTATATCGGATTTGTTAAATCGCGACACTGCAATAAAACGATTGGAAGCTTTTTCAAAATGATATTTAATTTCATCAAAAAACAGTATTATGGGAGTAGACAAAGAAAATCAAATTTTAAGTTTATTAGGGAAATAAAGGTAACTTAGCGACTGTAGATAAAAGAAGTCGTAACTAAAATTCACATAACAAAAGGGGCTGCAATTTTGCAGCCCCTTTTAAATAACATATTAAACTTATCAGTTTGTAACAATGTTCTCTGTCTCTTTGTCGAAAACGTGAACTTTGTTGGGGTTGATTGCGAAACGCATTGTATCGCCAACATAGATGTTGTTACGCGGTTTAACACGTGCAATGAAGTTTGTGTTCTCGAGCATAACGTAGATGAGTGACTCAGAACCGAGAAGCTCAACAACTTCAACTTTTGACTCGAACTGAGAATCAGGATATGCTTCGAGGTACATTTGCTCATCATGAACAGCCTCGGGACGTACACCCATAACAACAGTCTTGTCTACATAACCGCCTGCGAGAATTTTCTCTGCTTTTTGCTCAGGAAGCTTAATTGTGAATCTACCCATTCTGAGGAAGATATCAGCGCCTTGTTTCTCAACTTTAACGTCAACGAAGTTCATTTGAGGGCTTCCGATAAAGCCGGCAACGAACATATTAACGGGCTTCTCGTAAAGAACTTGAGGACTGTCAACTTGTTGTATGTAACCATCTTTCATAACAACGATTCTTGAACCCATTGTCATAGCCTCTGTCTGGTCATGCGTTACGTAAATAACGGTTGTCTGCAATCTTTGGTGGAGTTTGATAATCTCTGTACGCATCTGTGCACGGAGCTTAGCGTCCAAGTTTGAAAGAGGTTCGTCCATGAGGAATACTTTAGGTTCACGAACGATAGCACGACCGAGCGCAACTCTCTGACGCTGACCACCTGACAAAGCTTTGATTGAACGGTCAAGCAAATGCTCGATTTCAAGGATTCTTGCAGCCTCTGCAACTCTCTTTTTGATTTCTCCCTTAGGAGTCTTTCTGAGTTTGAGACCGAATGCCATGTTCTCAAATACTGTCATATGAGGATAAAGAGCGTAGTTCTGGAAAACCATCGCGATGTCTCTATCCTTAGGAGCTATATCGTTTACCAATTTGCCGTCGATAAGAAGTTCGCCTGATGTGATTTCTTCAAGACCGGCGATCATTCTCAATGTTGTTGATTTACCGCATCCTGAAGGTCCTACCAAAACGATAAACTCTTTATCTGCAATGTTAAGATTAAAGTCGTTTACGGCAGTAACGCCACCGGGATACTTTTTGTAGATGTTCTTAAGTACAACACTTGCCATTTATATGTTTCCTCCCATATTTATTAAATAATCTATTGTATCAACTTAGATTTATAGACATTGCCTATATAATACCACTAACTCGAAAATAATGTAATACTAAATTATTACAATTTTTAAAACATATTATTATGCAACTTGCCCAAATGAGCTTATATGCTTTCGTCAAATCTGTCTGTCACGGGATTTTTTGCCGAGTAATTAAATATAAAAGCCTTTTCGCCTATGAAACGCACGGTGTTTTCCTTGTCGGAAATCTTGCCGGCGGCTTCCAGTACAGCGTATGCTTCTTTTTTATAATGCCTCTCCGACTTCCACAAACAGCGCAAGCTCTCAGGAGGCAAATCTGAGCTGTCCGAAGCAAAATAATCATAAAGCAAAAGTTCTTTTATTTTAATCATATCGTCTTGAGAATAAATTGTCTCCAAAAATTCGACGAAAACATCATACATTCTTCTTGACGATACACCCGCAAAGAGCAAACCGCGGGAGCGATAAAATTCCGCCAAGGCAGTATAAAAGGCGAAATGTGAAGTAAACGCACAATTTTCAGCAATATAGCAAAGTGTATTGTGAAAACGCCCCGAGTTGTAATATCTTTCAAAAACATCTTCAAAACCGAGCAACAAATTAAGCTCTTCACAAGATAAATATGAATTGCAAAGCACCTGATACGGCGGATTTTTAGAAAAAGCATATCCGTGTTCCTCAATCATATTGTTCATAGGAGCCCCGTGAAGAAGCTTCAAAAAGCCTACTTGCAGTTGATGTATATATGAGTCGGTGTCTATGCAATATTCATAAGTTTCGTTAAATGTTTCGGCAAAATCCGCATATCCCTCATACGGCAAACCTGCAATCAAATCGGCGTGAATATTGATATTGTGCATTGAAGTCAAAGCTTTGATGTTCTCAAACACTTTTGTGTTGTCGATTGCACGACAGCTCGCTTTCAAAGCCTTTTCGTTTGTGCTTTGTATGCCTATTTCAAACTGAACTCTGCCGCGGGGAGCAGACTTTAAAAGCGTAAGCGTTTCCGCATCAAACAAATCAGCCGCCACTTCAAAGTGAAAACACGTATTTTTGCTGTTTTCTATTATAAATTTTAAAATCTCGTAACTTCTCTTCTTATTACAATTAAAAGTCCTATCCACAAATTTCACAAGCGGAATGTCGTTTTCAATAAAAAACTTCAAATCCTCAAAAACTCTTTCGAGAGACAAAAATCTCACGCCGTGTTCGGCTGACGACAGACAATATGCACAACTGAAAGGGCAACCGCGCGACGACTCATAGTAGACAATGCGGTTTTTAAACAGATTAATATTTTCTTTGTTGTACACAAAAGGCAGGCTGTCGAGCACTGCGGCTGTCTGCGCCTTTATCACTTTGCCGTTTTGGTTGATACGGAAATCTTCTGCGCTCGCCGCAAGGCTTGTGTTATTGAGTTTTGAGAACAATGCGAAAAATGCTTTCTCGCCTTCGCCTTCAATAACATAATCGTACATATCCTCGCTGAAAAATGCATTGTCTACACCGAAAGAAACTTCCGGACCGCCGAGGACAATTATGCAATCGGGAAAACAAGCTTTGATATCTCTGCACAAAGCGGAAATAAAGCGGACATTCCAAAGGTACACGCTGAAACATACTGCATACGGTTGCTTGCTTGTGATGTGATATAAAACGGATTGGTGGGAATCGTTTATTGTAAACTCACAAACGGACAATTTTGGTAAACTGTCCTGTTCGCTGTTGGGCAGAGTTTTGGTGTAATAATCATAGGCGGCTTTTATTGAATGTGCGGCCAATGAAGAATGTATAAATTTTGAATTTAAAGCACAAAGTAAAATTTCTTTCATAACATGGCTTATTTTACAATCTTGTTTGTGTTTTTTCAATGAATTTTATATTAACATATTTGTTAACAGATTGATTTTTGAAAAAGCATAGGTTATTATGAATCTAATCATGGTATAAATACGCATCAGGAGGCTGTTATGAAAAAATACATAGCATTAATTGCCGCATTTATTATTATTTTTCAGGCATTTTTCTCTACAACTGTCTTTGCAGCAAAGGATTACATACTCAAGACAGAAGATTACGGAGATATAAGAGACACAATGAGTGATACTTGGGTCGCAATAGATGACTTGGGTAGAGAAGTTTCAACGGGAGATACCGTAAGGGACGTGCAAGAAGAAAAACATGTTTTGATGTTTTATTACACATGGCATTTGCCTATGCATGTTCAGGGTATTTTTGACATCTCTAAGATTCTTGCAAACGGAGAAAGAACGGGTGTTTACAACTGGGGCGGTTCACCGGCTTTCCATTATTGGGGAGAACCGTACTTCGGATATTACAGAAGTGACGACCCGTGGGTAATAAGAAAAGATATACAAATGCTTTGCGACGCGGGCATTGACGGTGTTTTCTTTGATGCAGGTAACGGCTATCTTTATCACGATGCGTACAAAGTTTTCTTTGAAGAGAACATGAAAAGAAAAGAAGAAGGACAGGCGTATCTTAAGGCTACTTGGATGATTAAGGCCGGCGGTCCTTTGAATAATGTGTCGAATGTGTTGAAAGAATTGCACAGAACATATTATACATCGGGTAAATATGATGATGTTTTATATAAAATAAACGGCAAGCCTCTTATGCTTTGCCCTGCGAAGGCTCCTAATACAACTGAGCTCAAAAACTTTTTTGAGGTTCGTGATTGTTGGGCTTGGTCAAGCGGTGCCGGAAAATGGCCTTGGCTTGAAGATTCTCCGCAAACAGGTGGTTGGGCTTTGGGAAACAGCTCAAAACAGCGCGAAATGGTTTCCGTAGCAGCGGCACAGCATCCTACGAGCAACATGGGAAAGAGCTACAAAAATGGCAGACAGCCGTCAGCTGCAAACCAGCAACCTGAAAAAGGTATATATTTTACGGAACAGTGGGAGCGTGCACTTCAACTTGACCCGCAATTTGTTCTTGTAACTCAATGGAATGAGTGGATGGCGCAAAGGTTTTTATCTAATGGCTCTGACTATTTTTGCGGCAAGAGATTACCTGCAGGTGAGACTTATTTCGTAGATGCCTACACAGCGGAGTTTTCAAGAGACCTTGCACCTATGAAGGGTGGCTACGGAGACAACCATTACTATTTACTTGCAGATTACATTAGACAATTTAAGGGGGCAAGAGATATTCCCGTATATCACAAACAACAAGCTGTTGATATGACTAAATTCTCTACTATCAGCAAATCTGAGAGTGCTTTTTATGATGATTTATATGATACTTTGCACAGAGATCATCCGGGCTCGGTTACTTCTAAGAGATACTATTATACTGACAACTCGGGCAGAAATGATTTTGAAGAAGTAAGAGTAGCAACGGATTCAAAGAATGTTTATTTCTATGTTAAGACTGTTGAAAATATCACTTCGCCTAAAGGCACTAACTGGATGAATCTTCTCCTTAACACAGATGCTGACTATAATACAGGTTGGCATGGTTATGATTTTGTTGTAAACCGTAACCCCAACGGAAACAAGACTTCTATTGAGAAGTACGGCAGTAACGGTGAATATAAATTTACCTCTGCGGGAGAGGCAACAATTACATACAGCGGCAAAGAGATGATAATAAGTGTTCCCAGAGACACTGTTAAAATTACAGGCAAGAATTTTACTGTTGACTTTAAGTTTGCAGACAATATCCCCGAAAAAGATGATATAATGCTCTTTATTGATAAGGGCGATGTTGCTCCTAATAACAGATTTAACTACAGATACATTTTTGCTGATACAGGCGCGCAAGTGACTCCCGGACCTCAGCCGACAGCAAAACCTACAGCTACAGCGACTAAAGCACCTGCTACTCAGTCGGCAGTTGCTACAGAATCAGCTACAGATGCACCTTCCGTTACGGAAAGCCCGTCGGCAGCCACTACTGCACCGTCTGTTACTGATGCAGAAATAAAAACTGCAGAACCTACATCAAATGAATCTCAATCACCTTCGACGAATGAAAATGAGAAAAAAGATAATGTAGATTATACATTAATGATTATAATTATCGCCGCAAGTGCTGTGGCATTAGCTGCAATAGTTGTGATTATCATCGTGGTGGTAAAAAAGAAGAGATAAGAGGTGTAAGATATTGATTTGGTACGAAAAAGTACCCGCCAAACCTTGACAACAGGTAAATGGTGTGATAGAGTTTAGGTAATCAAAAATGATTAGGATTTGGAGGTTAGACCAATGAGCAGAATAAAAACTATCGAAACAAAGAATGTTGCTAACACAGTTAAAAAAGGCGGATGCGGTGAGTGCCAGACATCATGTCAGTCAGCTTGCAAAACATCATGCGGTGTTGCAAACCAAAAATGCGAGAATAAGAATAATAAATAATTTTATTCTATAGTCAAACGGACGTTGCCTTATTATATTATTTAAGGCAACGTTTTGTGTTTTAAGAGGGATATTTAATGGTACATCAATATAAATTAAACGGATATAACATAGTGCTCGATACTTGCAGCGGCTCGGTTCATGCAGTAGACGAGGTGGCATACGATATAATAGAAATGTATAAAACACATTCTGCAGAGGAAATTACATCCAAGATACTTGAAAAGTATAAAGACCAACCGGATGTGACAAAAGAAGAAATTGCAGAATGCCTTGAAGACATAAAAACTCTCGAAGAAAGCGGCAAGCTTTTTACGGAGGATAAATTTGAAAATCTTGCAATAGATTACAAAAACAACAGCAATGTAGTTAAAGCGCTTTGCCTACATGTAGCACATACATGTAATTTGAGTTGTTCATATTGTTTTGCAAGCCAAGGTAAATATCACGGAGACAGAGCTTTAATGAGCTTTGAAACAGGTAAGCAAGCATTTGACTTTTTGATTGCCAACTCAGGCACAAGAAAAAATCTCGAAGTAGACTTTTTCGGCGGCGAGCCTCTTATGAATTGGGATGTAGTTAAAAAACTCGTTGAATATGCCAGAAGTGTTGAAAAACAGCATAACAAAAACTTCAGATTTACGCTCACAACAAACGGAGTTTTGATTGATGATGATGTTATTGATTTCGCCAATAAAGAAATGAGCAACGTTGTACTTAGTCTCGACGGCAGAAAAGAAGTTAACGATACATTTCGCGTAGACCACACAGGTCGAGGCAGTTATGATTTGATTGTACCTAAATTTAAACGCCTTGTCGAAAAACGCGGTGGCAAAGATTATTATATGCGCGGTACATTTACACACAATAATGTGGATTTTACTAATGATATATTCCACATGGCAGATTTGGGATTCAAAGAGCTCAGTATGGAGCCTGTTGTTTGCCCTCCGGGAGATCCATATGCTCTCACAGACGAAGATTTGCCGAAGCTCAAAGAGCAGTACGAAATACTCGCAAAAGAAATGATTCGACGCAAAAAAGCAGGCAACGGTTTCACTTTCTACCATTATATGATAGATTTGACAAACGGCCCCTGTATTTATAAAAGAATCACCGGCTGTGGTTCCGGTACGGAATACATGGCTGTTACTCCTTGGGGCGAGCTTTATCCGTGTCACCAATTTGTCGGCGATCCTAAATACAGCCTCGGAAATGTCTGGACAGGCGTTACGAGAAAAGATGTACAAGATGAATTCCGCACATGCAACGCATATGCGAGAAAAGAATGTAAAGATTGCTGGGCAAAACTTTATTGCTCAGGTGGCTGCGCCGCTAACTCGTACCATGCAACCGGCAGCATAAACGGTGTATATGAGTACGGATGTGAGCTTTTCAAAAAACGCATAGAGTGCGCAGTTATGATAAAAGTCGCTGAGTCAGAGGAAGAATAAAAATATGAAAACGCCAATATTTAATTTTGTTCAAAAATACGGTGACAGTGATTTTTCCCGCTTTCATATGCCGGGACACAAAGGCATTGAATACACCGGTTGCGAACAATATGATATTACGGAAATCGACGGTGCCGATGTGCTTTATATGGCAAACGGCATCATAAAAGAGAGCGAAGACAATGCATCTTCGCTTTTTTGCACTGCAAAGACATTTTACTCAACAGAAGGTTCCAGCCATGCCATAAGAGCAATGCTCGGCGCAGTTGCTACACTGAAACAAGGCGCGCGCCCACTTATTTTAGCCGCGCGCAACGTGCACAAGGCTTTTATATATGCCTGTGCTGTCCTTGATATTGATGTAGAATGGATATATCCCCAAAATTTTACTCATCTGTGTAGTTGTATTATTACTAAAGCAGATGTTGAGCGCGCAATTTCCGACTGTGGCGAGCGCAAACCCGATGCCGTATACATCACAACACCCGATTACCTCGGCAACATTGCAGACGTGGCAGCCATAAGTGCCGTGTGCGAGCAGAACGATATACTTTTACTTGCCGACAACGCGCACGGTGCGTACTTGCACTTTTTGTCGGCTGATTATTCTACGGAAAAGGGGCACCCTATTCAGCTTGGGGCGCATATGTGTTGTGATTCGGCGCACAAAACTTTACCTGTTTTGACAGGCGGTGCATATTTGCATTTTTCGGACAAATGCCCTAAGAAGTATATAGAAGCGGCACAAAAAATGCTTCGAGTTTTTGCTACAACAAGCCCTTCGTATCTTGTGTTGCAATCACTTGACTGGTGTAACGGCTATTTGGCAAAGGATTTTAAGGTAAATTTAGCCAAAACAGTAAAAAGAGTTTTGTCAGTTAAGGAAAAAATTGCCTCTTTTGGATTTGTTGTAGAAGAAACGGAGCCTTTGAAAATTGTAGTGAATATAAAAGCTGCGGGTTATCGTGCAGATAAATTTACAAGAGAATTAAAGAAATATAAAATTGTGCCGGAAATGTGCGACGATGATTTTGCGGTGTTTATGGCAAGCACAGAGAACACAAATCGAGACTTTAATCGTTTAGAAGAAGCGTTTGCAAGCATTCCGTTAAAAAAGCCGATAAAAGATGATTTACAAGAAACGAATTTGCAACATCATGAGAGAAAATTATCAATCAGAGAAGCTGTTTTTGCACCGCACGAAACTTTGCCGGTAGAGGAAGCAATAGGGAAAATATGCGGTGCACCGACTGTTTCGTGTCCGCCTGCAGTGCCTGTGGTGATAAGCGGCGAGATAATTACAGTTCAAGATGCAGAGCTTATGAGGAAGTATGGGATTGAGACCATTGATGTGGTAAGTTTATAAAATCTTCTCGTATAAGAGGTAGCTGTGGCCGAACATTTCACAGTTGCCGCGATGCTCAAAGCCGTTTTTTAAGTAAGTTTTTTGCGCTGAAATATTACATTCAGCTACAAGAATATGAACAGAATTGCAACCGCCTTTTTTGAAAATATCAAGAAGCATTTGTGTCATTAAAGCACCGTAGCCGTGACCTTGGTAATCTCTGCCGATTACGACTCTGGCGAATTCTCTTTGAGTGCCGTCGGAAATTTGCCAACAATCAAATTCGTCACAGATGTTTTCATAAAGAGGCGAGATGGCACCTATGACTGTGCCGTCTTTTTCAAGAACATATAGGCAATTGTGATCAAAGTCAGTATTTATCTCGTCCATTGTTGGGTATTCGTCGTCCCAGACAGAGCCTTCAAGGCCGATAACTGATTTATAGAGAGATAAAACGATTTCTTTTTCGTTAATTAAAGCCGGTCGCAGAGTAATCATAAAAAGCCTCCTTCATTATGAGCAAAAACTTAAAAAGGGCGGAGAGATAACTTTTAATAAAAAAGATATCGATTTGCCGCACGAAACAGATTATTGGAATTAATTTAATTGCTTTTATAGTAGAATTCTATTGCATTACAAATAAATTGCGCTGTGCCTTCTGCGTTTTTATCAATATTTCTTTTAAAACGCTCATCGAGAACATACATTTGTCCAAGACCGGCAAGAATTTCGTTGGTGCAAGTGTAATAATGTTCGGAAATATGATTTTGAAGTTTTTTTACAAGAGTTTGTGCCTCTTCTGAGTCCGGGGAGGCATCTTTTTTCATGCAGTCAGCAAATTCTGCCATAATATCATTCATCGTGATGTTTGGTTTCTCTTGTTCTTCAGCTTTGAGAGTTTCGTCGATTTTTAAAAACATACGTACATGTGGAATGCCGTCTTCTAAATATTCCTCGGAGCATTGCACAAAACCTACTTTTTGATATACAGGTACTGCATATTTTTGTGAGCTGATTACCAATACATCGGCATTGAATTTTTCTTTGGCAACCATAATTGCTTCTTTTAAAAGCCATGTAGCAAGACCACATCTGCGTTTTACAGAAATAACTCTGCCGATAGAGGCTTCTTTATAACGCACTCCTTTCGGCAAAACGCGAAGGTATGCTTGAATACCGTCTGTATCTTTCAGGTATAAGTGATACGCGGTTTTGTCTGCTTCGTCAATGTCTTGATATACGCAGTTTTGTTCAACAACAAATACCGCAGAGCGCAGTTTATATATTTCGAAAAGTTCTTCTGTGGTTAATTCGCTGAAATGTTTGATGACAACTTGCATTTTATTTTCTCCTTTTTGAACGGCATTGTACGAAAGCCTAATTCTGTTAGCATTATACACTTTTTACAGAGCGCCATCAATGTTTGTAATGTATTTTTTGCTTGACTAAAGAGTATTAAAATATTATTATGAAAGTTGCGGCAGTGTTTCTTTTGGAAACGCTACAGTAATTTAGGAAATGGTGAAAATTTATGTACGAAAAAGTATCATCGAGCTTGAATTTTGTTGAGAGAGAAAAGAAAACGGAGCAGTTCTGGAAAGAGAACGATATTTTCCGTAAAAGTATAGAACTTCGCGAAGGCGGAGAGACATACACATTCTATGACGGACCTCCGACGGCTAACGGTAAGCCGCATATAGGTCACGTTCTTACTCGTGTAATAAAGGATATGATTCCCCGTTACAGAACAATGAAGGGTTATCATGTTTTGAGAAAGGCCGGCTGGGACACTCACGGTTTGCCTGTTGAGCTTGAAGTTGAGAAACTTCTCGGTCTTGACGGTAAAGAGCAAATCGAAGAATACGGACTTGAGCCTTTCATTAAGAAATGTAAAGAGAGCGTATGGAAATATAAGGGCATGTGGGAGGATTTCTCAGGCACAGTAGGTTTCTGGGCTGACATGGATGACCCATATGTAACATACGATAATAATTTTATTGAATCAGAGTGGTGGGCTCTTAAGAAAATTTGGGAAAAGGGCTTGCTTTATAAGGGCTTTAAGATTGTACCTTATTGTCCTCGTTGCGGCACACCTCTTTCGAGCCATGAAGTTGCACAAGGTTATAAGGATGTTAAAGACCGTTCAGCAACCGTAAAAATGAAAGTTATCGGTCAGGACAACACATTCTTCTTGGTATGGACAACAACTCCGTGGACATTGCCTTCTAACGTTGCATTGTGCGTAAATCCTGATGTTAAATACGTTAAGATTAAAACAGAAACCGAAAATTATATCTTGGCAGAGGAGCTTATCGCTTCAAATATCGAAGGCGAGTATGAGATAATTGAAAGCTATGTTGGTTCTGATTTGGAAATGATGGAGTACGAGCCTTTGTATTCGTTTAAGAAACTTGACGGAAAGGCGTACTACGTTACATGTGACGGCTACGTTACAACTTCTGACGGTACAGGTATTGTTCACATTGCGCCTGCTTTCGGTGCAGACGATGCCCTTGTAGGTAAGAAATACAAATTGCCTTTCTTGCAACTCGTTGATAACAGAGGTCAAATGACTGCTGAGACAACATGGGCAGGTATGTTCTGTAAAGATGCAGACAAGGAGATTTTGAAAGACCTCAATATTAGAGGATTGCTTTTCAAGGTTATTCCTTTTGAGCACTCATATCCTTTCTGCTGGAGATGTGATACTCCATTAATTTATTATGCAAGAGATTCTTGGTTCATCGAAATGACATCTGTTCGTGATGAGCTTATTAAGAATAACAATAAAGTAAACTGGATCCCTGAGTCAATCGGTAAAGGCCGTTTTGGAGATTGGCTTAAAAATGTACAGGATTGGGGTATCAGCCGTGACCGTTATTGGGGTACACCTCTTAATATTTGGGAGTGTTCTTGCGGTCATCGTCATGCGATTGGCTCTATCGAAGAATTAAAATCTATGTCTGATAACTGTCCTGATGATATTGAGCTTCACAGACCATACATTGATGCAGTTAAAATCCGTTGCCCTGAGTGTGGCGGAGAGATGACTCGTGTTAAAGAAGTTATAGACTGTTGGTTTGACTCAGGTGCAATGCCTTTTGCTCAATGGCACTATCCTTTTGAGAATAAAGAGATTTTCGAAGAGCATTTCCCGGCTGACTTTATCAGTGAGGCTGTAGACCAGACAAGAGGTTGGTTCTATTCTTTGATGGCTATTTCTACTTTGATTTTTGATGAGACACCTTATAAGAATGTTATAGTTCTCGGTCTTGTTCAAGATGAAAACGGTCAAAAGATGTCTAAATCAAAGGGTAATGCAGTTGACCCGTTTGATGCTCTTGAAACTTACGGTGCAGATGCCATTCGTTGGTACTTCTACTCGAACAGTGCGCCGTGGCTTCCGAATAAGTTCTACGCTAAGGCCGTTACGGAAGGTCAGCGCAAGTTCCTCGGTACTTTGTGGAACACATATGCTTTCTACGTGCTCTACGCAAATATTGATAAATTTGATCCTACTAAATACGAGTTTGATTATGACAAACTTCCTGTAATGGATAAGTGGATTATCTCTCGTCTCAACACTGTTGTTAAGACTGTAGATAACAACTTAGAGAATTATAAGATAACAGAGACTTCAAAAGTGCTTCAAGATTTTGTAGATGAGCTCAGTAACTGGTATGTAAGAAGAAGCAGAGAGCGTTTCTGGGTTAAAGACATGACACAAGATAAGATAAATGCTTACATGACTCTTTATAATGTACTTGTTACATTGGTTAAGATTTCTGCTCCTATGATTCCTTTCATGGCAGATGATATTTACAGAAACTTGGTTTGCAGCGTAGATAAGACAGCTCCGGAGAGTGTTCACCTTTGTGACTTCCCTGTAGCTGACGAAAATCTCATCGACAGTAAATTAGAAGAAGATATGGAGCTTGTTCTTCAAATCGTTGTTCTCGGCCGTGCTGCAAGAAACAATGCTAACATCAAGAACAGACAGCCTTTGGGCAAGATGTTCGTTAAGGCAGAGGACGCACTTAATGAGTTCTATTCTGCGATTGTTTCGGAGGAGCTTAATGTTAAAAACCTTGAGTTTACGCAAGAAGTTGGCGCGTTCACTTCATATACATTTAAACCGCAACTTAAGACTTTAGGACCTAAGTACGGTAAAGATCTCGGCAAGATTCGTACAATGCTTACAGAGCTTGACGGAAATGCGGCTATGGCAGAGCTTGACGAAAAGGGTACGCTCTCTCTCGACCTCGGCGACAAAGTGGCAACTCTTACAAAAGAAGATTTGCTCATTGATATGGCTCAAAAAGAAGGCTTTGAGGCTGTTTCTGACAGAGGTATTACTGTTGTAATTGACACAACTCTTACTGACGAGCTTATCGAAGAGGGCTTTGTTCGTGAAATTATCAGCCGTATCCAGACAATGCGTAAAGAAGCTGATTTTGAGGTAATGGACCACATTTCCGTATACCAAAAAGGCAGTGAAGATCTTAAGGCTTACATGGATAAGAATAAAGCAATTATCTGCGAAGAAGTTCTTGCAGACAACATGGAATTAGCCGTTGAACAGTTCCCTGAGGGTGCTTACAGCAAAGAGTGGAACATCAATGGATTTGATACAGAGCTTGCTGTAAAGAGAGTATAAAAGGTTGTTTTAGATTGAGAAAAATAAAAAGAGGTTACAAACCTACATAATAAGTGGGGGCGTAGCCTCTTTTTTGTTGCGGAATTTTGGCCGCTCGCCGCTGATTTGAGAGTGAATTTTCCGTGTTTTTTTGAGATTTTAACAGAAAATTTTAGTCACAAAAATTAGACTTTGTTTTAAAAAGCAAAAGGTAAATAAATTATTATCGTTTTTTTTTCGCAGGCATCTGCGGATTATCGGTTCTGTCTAACAAATAATCAACACTTACATTATAATAATCAGCCAATTTGATTAAGACTTCTGCCGTTAAAGAAATTACACCTGTTTCATATTGTGAATATGTGTTTTGAGATACATTTAGATATTTTGCAATATCTTTTTGTTTAATATCATTATCTTCTCTTATACTGCGCAAATTTTTAAATTGCATATAAATCACCTCAAGTTATTATGCAATATCTGCAATAAAGATATTGACATATATCTGTAATACAGATATAATGGCGAATGGTGACTGAATTTGAAGACTTTCGTAATCGGTTTTAGTTGCATATTTTATACTAAGGAGGTAGAGTTATGGGAAAAGGTAAGGCAGTTGCAGGTTTAATTATTTCTATTGTTGCAATAATATTTTCGTTTTTAGGAACATTTTTTTCAATTGCAGCACTTCCTATGGCAATTGTAGGTTTAGTTCTTTCAGTTTCAGGTAGAAGAAAATTAATTGAAAACAAACAACCGGCAGGAGTTGGTACAGCAGGTTTAGTTCTCGGAATTATCGCCGTTGTACTTTCAGCAATCTTCTTCTTTACATGTGGTATTTGCACACTTTGCGCAGCAGGTACTGTTATGTCAGGACTTTAATTGCTACAAAGAGAAAAGATTTTATATTAGTCTTTTCTCTTTTCTTATTTTTTATTCAAGGATTATGACAGACACAATTTCTATTTTTGGCAAAGAATTACCTTTATATGGATTATTTTTCTACATCGGCATAGTTTTTGCCGGTGCATTATCGTTTATACCTTCACGCAAAAGAAAAATACCGGGTTTTGATTGGCTCTCTGCATGTGGTTTTGCAATGATAGGAGCAATAATCGGAGCAAAATTATTATTTATATTAGTTTCAATTAAAGAAATTATTAGATTGGATTTATCTTTGTATGCAATCATTAAAGGCGGCTTTGTATTTTACGGAGGCCTCATCGGGGGCATACTCGGTATATTGATTTTTACACGAAGATACAAAATGCCAACCATCGACTATTTTGATACGGCGGCATCAGTTGTGCCTCTGGGACATGCTTTCGGTCGTGTAGGTTGCTTTTTTGCTGGTTGTTGCTACGGAATGCCTTATTCCGGCAAATTTTCCGTTGTTTACACGACAACAGCAGGAATGACACCGTTAAATACTCCGTTGCTTCCGATTCAGCTTATAGAATCTCTTTTGCTTCTGATTACATTCGGTGTTTTATATACGGTTACATTAAAGTATCCGCAAAAAAAGGGTTTGCCGACAATTCTTTATATATCTATTTATTCAGTTATTCGTTTCATTTTGGAATTCTTCAGAGGAGATAAAGAAAGAGGCGGTATAGGATTCCTTTCAACATCTCAAATTGTAAGCTTGATTTTGCTTGCGGGATGTATTTCAATATTGATATATGTGAAAAAACGTAACAAATAGTTGTTTTGCTTGACTCTAAAAGTTTATACCCTAAAGTAGATCTTTTTCAATCATTTTTTACAAAATTGGTAAAAAATGTTGACATTTTATTTAATAAATATATAATAAGCGATGGTAAGAGAATTGCGACTGGGATTAATTTTCGGTTGCGCTTTGATTCAATTTATTACATAAGGGGGGTTTATTTATGGGCAAAGGTCAGGCAGTAGCAGGTTTGGTACTTAGTATCGTTGGTCTTGCATTTTCTTTTTTAGGAACATGGTTTTCAGTAATCGCACTTCCTTTAGCAATTGTAGGATTAGTACTTTCAGTTGTTGGTAGAAAGAAATTAATTGCAAACAGTCAGCCGGCAGGAGTTGGTACAGCAGGTTTAGTTCTTGGTATTATAGCTGTTGTATTTGCATCAATCTTCTTCTTTACTTGTGGTATTTGCACAATCTGCGTAGCAGATGAGTTGGGTGATGCAGCTGATGCAATGAACGATTTGAACGATTTATTGGGTTAATTGTGAAAAAAGGCTGTTTTTACAGCCTTTTTTTCTTTTTTTGAGATTATTATGACAGATACTATTAGCATTTTTGGTAAAGAATTACCTTTATATGGATTGTTTTTTTACATCGGCATAGTTTTTGCCGGTGCATTATCGTTTATACCTTCACGCAAAAGAAAAATACCGGGTTTTGATTGGGTTTCGGCATGTGCATTTGCAATGATTGGTGCAATAATCGGAGCAAAATTATTATTTATATTAGTTTCAATTAAAGAAATTATTAGATTGGATTTATCTTTATATGCAATCATTAAAGGCGGCTTTGTATTTTATGGTGGCCTTATAGGAGGTATACTTGGAATGTATATTTATACGAGAGCATATAAATTACCCATTATTGACTATTTTGATACGGCGGCATCTGTTGTGCCTCTGGGACATGCTTTCGGTCGTGTAGGTTGCTTCTTTGCTGGTTGTTGCTACGGAATGCCATATTCCGGCAAATTTTCCGTTGTTTACACGACAACAGCAGGAATGACACCGTTAAATACACCTCTTTTTCCTATACAACTTGTAGAATCATTGTTGTTGTTGATTACATTTGGCATTATTTACACAGTTATACTAAAATATCCCAACAAACGCGGTTTGCCGACAATTCTTTATGTCTCTATTTATTCGGTTATCCGTTTTGTTTTGGAATTCTTCAGAGGAGATAAAGAAAGAGGCGGTATAGGATTCCTTTCAACATCTCAAATTGTAAGTTTGATTTTGCTTGCGGGATGTATTTCAATATTGGTATATGTAAAAAAAATACGCAAAAAATAAATTTTGCTATGATCTGTTGGCTGTAAGCTACAATAGCAGCTTGAGTGACATAACAGTAGATTTATTTTCTCCCCAAAACAGGCGTTATTTGTGAGAAAACGCTATTCCAAGTCGCTTCGAAGCTGTTTCAAACGGCTTCAAGGGAGTTTTTCTCTACAAAAAGTAGGCTTTTGTGGGAGAAATTCAATCTTGATAAGTTAAAAACAAACACTTCGTGCGTTGAGAGAATTGCTATTTTTTTATTATATTCAAATCTATTTCACCAAGTTCAGTAAGTCGCTGAATCATATCGGCAATTTCTTTTTTTACGGTATCATTTTCTTCTTTTAGGCCTGAGTGTTCGATAAAAACTGTATTTTCACCTAACTTAAATTCAGCGTAGTAAAGAACGTTTTGTCCGCTAAAAATATAACCGGCTTCTACGGAAATACCGTTTACTTTCGAAGTTAATGAAGACCAACCGGGATCTACAATATGTGAATTGCCACGTCCAGGAACGGCAATAAGTAACATTTTTCCATCTATATAGCCTTCTATGTTCCAAACACTTCCGTCTTCGGAGTTAAACATGACTCTTGCTGTTGTTACAGGTAAATCTTTAAATAAAGATTTTATTTCACTTTTTGATAAGTCGCGAATTTCATCAGAACCGAGCATTGATGCAACTCCTATATATGTGCTCGTGTTAAAGATTAATATATCCCCATTATCGAGTTTTACATACTCTCTGCCAATACTTAAAAATAGGGCAACACATATAATCAAACAGGCAGCAACGGCAGTCCATTTGATCCAAGTTTTTTTGTGTTTTGTTGTTTTTTCTCCGTTATAAACAGTAGCTTCGTCTACATGTTTTGCATTGATATTTTGAATTGTTTCGGAAATCTTTTCCCTTTTCATAGAGATACACCCTCCTTGATAAGATGCTTTTTCAGCTTGTTTCTTGTGCGGGAAAGTCGAACAGATACATTATGGTTGCTTGTTTGAAAGAGCTTTGCAATATCATCAATAGACTCTGAATGCCAATAACGACGAACGAACATAATTCTGTTATCTTGATCAAGCTTTTCAAGAAAATCATCAATAATACGTGCAGTTTCAATAGCATTATAATCTGCTTCGACTGAACCGGAAGAGGGAAAACACTCTTCAAGTTCATCCAAAGCCGTATCATAGATGCTGTTTCTCTTTGCAGCAGTATTTTTGTGATACCTCTTAATGGCAAGATTACGAACAATGCGGCAAATGTAGCTTATCAATGGATTTGGTTTTTGAGGCGGTATTGTATTCCAAGTTCCAAGATAAGCGTCGTTTACACATTCTTCGGTATCTTGTTTGTTGTTGAGTATATTAAAAGCAACTTTTGAGCAAACGGAACCATATTTGTTAGATAGTTCTGTGATTGCCTGTTCTGAGCGCTCATAGAACAATTCAATTATTTTACTATCATCCATTTTGTTCACCATCCTTCATGCCTCAACAATATACTACGGTTTTATCAAGGAATATCTCACTGTTTTATAAAAATTTTTCACTCCACTCGTTTTCTTTAAATCCAACCAATACAAAGTCGTCGCCAATTACCAAAGGGCGTTTTACTAACATGCCGTCAGTAGCAAGGAGCGAAAGCATTTCCGTATCGGACATAGAAGGAAGCTTGTTTTTAAGGTCAAGTGATTTGTAGAGCAGGCCGCTCGTGTTGAAAAACTTCTTGAGGGGAAGGCCGCTTTTGTTGTACCACTCGGTTAACTCGGCAAGAGTGGGATTGTCGAGCTTGATGTCGCGAAGCTCGTACGGAATGTTGTTGCTCTCTAACCACTTTTGTGCTTTTTGGCAAGTGGTGCATTTGGGATAACAAATAAATTTAATCATAATATCACCTCTAAAAAAAATAAACCCATAAGGTTGAACCCTTATGGGTTTGATATGTTTTGTTTAAGCTCCGAAGTATTGGTCTAATGTCCTTATTTCATAGCCTTGTGCCCTTGCATAGTCAATGATGTCGCCAAGAGCGTCAGCATTTCCGGCAGAAAGAGTGTGCATAAGGAGCACTTCGCCGGGATGTAAACGACTTGTGACATATTTGAAAACTTGGTCTTTATTTGGGAATTTACCCTCTGTATAGTCATCGAATGCGTATGACCAGAATATCGATCTGTATCCTAATGAGCTAACAAGATCCATAGAACAATCGCTGTATGCGCCTGCTGGGTAACGGAAATATTTAGACGTATAACCGAAGTTAATTCTTAAATAGTTTTCCCATCTTTGAAGCTCTTTTCCCATACGTTCTCTTGTGATTTTTGAAAAATCAGGATGATATGAAGAGTGGTTGCCTACAATGTGGCCTTCTTCAATCATTCTTGCAGTAATGTCAGGTCGCTCCAACACATATTCCAAAGTCAAGAAGAAAGCGCCTTTACAGTCTTTTTCTTTTAAAACATCAAGAAACTTTGCTGTTTGACCGTTCTCGTATCCACAGTCAAAAGTAAGATAGAGAACTTTTTCGGTTGTCTTGGTATCAATTGTCAAAGCCGGCCAACCTTTGAATTCATATTGTTGCTGAAATCTCTTTGGCTGATCTGTATTTGAACCGAACCAATGTCCGACTCTCGTTGTAGATAAATTATTTGCGTTATTCGGGTCTGTTATTGTAAATGTCACAGGCTTTAAAGGAGGCAAGCTTGTGTATTTGGATTTGTTTCCCGTAACTTCTTCATATTCAAGCGGAAGTGTTATTGCTCCTGTCGGAATCGGTGTGGGCACCGGTGTAGGCGTTGGAGCCACAGTAGGTGCCACAGTTGGCGTAACAGTAGGTGTCTCAGTAGAAACAACTGTCGGCACAACGGTTGCCGTGGGAGCGGATGTTTCCGTAGGTGCGGAAATCGTAGCTTCAGCCGTCTTTGCAGGTTCTTTAGTCGGTGTGTAAAAAACGATATTGCTCGTAGGAACGGGCTCTCCTTTGTCATCTCCGCAACCGCTTAAACATACTAACAAACCTAATATGATAATATAAACAAATAAAATAGTTCTTTGGTTTTTCATATAAACAATCCTTTTCACTCAATTAAGGAATTAATTTTATCATACTATTTTATTTTTGCCAACAATCTTATGTTTTATCTATAAAACTCAGCAAGTACGATAAACAACCACAAGATGCTTTTTCGTCCCAAAAGGGCGGTAAAAAGTACGAAAATTTGCTTTTGTCAACACTCAAGCCCAGAGCGAGGTGAATTTTCGTCCCAAAAGGGTAGCAAAAAGTACGAAAATTTGCTTTTGCCGGCACCAAATCTCAAGAAGAGATGCTTTTTCGTCCCAAAAGGGTATCTAAAAGTACGAAAATTTGTTTTCACCAGCACCAAATCTCAAGAAGAGATGCTTTTTCGTCCCAAAAGGGTATCTAAAAGTACGAAAATTTGCTTTCACCAGCACCAAACATCAAGAAGAGGCGCTTTTTCGTCCCAAAAGGGTATCTAAAAGTACGAAAAATCATTTCCTGTAAGCCGCTTTATAAAAATTGGGATATGCAACAAAAAATGCACTCAATGTTTTGCGGTTTGAGGAGCCCGGGTCGTTAACAGCAAAGTCATCTGCCGACAAATTTCCGTTCGGCGTAAAGCCTGTAACAATAACCCAATGTTGTCCGCCGTAACTGTTCTTCGCACCCACAATAACCGGCTTTCCCTGCTTAAGGAGTGAATAAATCTTGCTCAAATAGTCGCTGCCTGTAATAAAAGCATATTCCGTAGGCCAGTAAATCGCACCGCCTGAAGTATAGCTTGAATTTCGAGCTACTGTAGCAGGTGTCACGGTGTAGCCGAAAACATATGTCCTCTCCATAGCAATCGCAGTTGTTAAACAACCTGCTTCATAAATGGTTTTTGAAGAACTGCCCAAACGAACATTGCTCCAACGGCTGTCGTACTGCTTGTAGTCAGGAATGCTGAAATACACAGCGCTGTAACCGCTTGCATTGTTTTGCGTTGAGCCACTCAATTTAATATATGTTGTCGACGCATATCCAAGCTTCGTGCCACGGTAAAGAATTTTGTAAAAACCGCCATGCGTAGACAAAACGACAATCGTTTCGTCCTTATACAACGAATTTACAACGCCATACGAAGTTGACGGACCGCTGCGCACATTCAAAGCAGTAGACGCAGTATTAACAACCGCCCCACGACTGCCCTCGAGCATATCAATATAATTTTTGTGGCAATATCCCACTTTTTGCGCCCCGTAAAGCACTTTGTAGAAATTACCCACAGGCTCCACAATAGAAACGTGCGACCCATTTCCGAGTGACCAAAGCACGCTACTGCCGGTAGACGCCGCCGCCCTTACATTGAGCGCACCGCCCGCAGTTCTGACGACACCCGCAGATGTCGGGGCGATTTCCGCTGCCTGTGCATACGGAAAAGGTACGCACGCCATAAGTGCAGTGACAAATATGGTAAATATACATGTGCAAATAAATTTTTTCATAAAAAAACCTCCGTTTCTTATTGTTTTTGATGTATATTGCTTAGCCCTTTCGGGAAAGCAATAAAATGGTAACAATAAAAAAAGAGGAAAGTAAATGTTAAATGTAGCCAAATAAGGCAAAAATTGTAATTAATGAAGGTTTTTTAGCTCTTTGTAAATTCTCGCAACAGGGAAGCCTACGACATTATTATAATCACCGTTTATGCCCTTGACATGGATAGAAAATTCATCTTGAATCGCATAACTGCCGGCTTTGTCTCTATGATTGCCGGTAGCAATATATTTTTTTATATCATCAGACGAGATTTCGGCAAAATGAACCTCGGTTTTCTCTGCAAAAGAAAGTTCTGATAAAATGTTTTCTTCATTATAATAGAGAAATGAAACGCCGGTATATACAAAATGCGTTTGGCCGCTCAGCATGCGAAGCATATTTTCCGCATCGCTATCATTCGCCGGCTTGCCCAAAAGTTTGTTATCGAAAACAACAATCGTATCAGCACCGATTATGACTTCGTCAACAGAAATCTTGCGCGCAGCCTGCGCTGCGCGGGCTTTGCTTAAAGCAATCTCCTTTACGGCTTCAGCCGGGTTGGTTTGAGTTGTACTTTCGTCGGCGTTAACGCTGATACATTCAAAAGGCATATTGAGTAGTTTTATCAATTCTCTGCGTCTTGGGGAGCAAGATGCAAGGATTAACTTTTTGGCTTTTTTCATTAAAATCACTCCGTAATATGAATTGTGAGAATTATATGATGTATGCGAATATGTGTCAAATAAAAAGAACTTTACATTAATATTTCGTTGTGGTATTTTTACTTCAGATATAAATTGTTTTATTGAGGAGATGATTTTGTGTCAAATGTGACATCTGTTTCGTGTGAAAAAGAGCAAGATAAAGAAAATTTTTCTAAAACATTGGCGGAACGAATTTGCGAGGAAGCACAAAAAGTTGCGGATTTTGCAAGGGATCAAAAATTTATATATGGCGATGCGTCAATTAATCCCGGATGTAATTGGGGTTCACTTGATGTTGAAAAAGCAATAAAACCTGAAGAAAGACTTACGAGCTGCGATCGTTTTGTTGATTGGGTACTTTACAGATGTGGTTTTGTTAATCAACCGTATGAAAAAGGATACGACGTGCCGAAAGTGTACGCATGGTTTGACGATATGGAGTTTGAAAAAATTACAGATGTGTCGGCACTTCAAGCCGGTGATATTGTTTTTACAAAAGAAGATCCGTTGAAACCGGGATATCCGGGACATGTTTTTATTTGTGCCGGTGAAAACCTCGGAGACAATGTGTATTTAAGATATGACCATGGCAGTAACGAAAGAATCAGATGTGTTAAAGGAACTGAATTGATTCCCGGTCAGCAACCGTTTAAAGAAGTTATTGACGAGTTTTATTTTGCTTACAGACCTGATGACAGACTGTTATAGTTTTTATAGTTTTATTTAAAAAAAACAGTTGACAATAAAAAAATGTATGTGTATAATATCAAACGGATTTCGCGAGAAGTCCGACACGTACTTAAGCGGGTGTAGTTCAATGGTAGAACATCAGCCTTCCAAGCTGATTGTGAGGGTTCGATTCCCTTCACCCGCTCCATTTGTGCCCATAGCTCAGTTGGATAGAGCAACGGCCTTCTAAGCCGTCGGTCGGGAGTTCGAATCTCTTTGGGTACGCCACTAAATAAACCTCTTTTGCATATTAAGCAAGAGAGGTTTATTTAGTTTTTTTCTTTATTACTATTGTTAATTTTGATATAACTATTATAACTGCTTGTGCTTCAAGCGCTCTTGTGTTATAGTAAAAAGTGATTATTTTTTAGAGGTAATGTAAATGGATAATAAGAGAGGTAGCTTTACAGGTAGAATAGGATTTGTTTTTGCCGCTGCCGGCAGTGCAGTAGGTTTGGGAAATCTATGGAGATTTCCGTATCTTGCAGCGAAGTACGGCGGAGGTATATTTTTGCTTGTTTATATTATTTTGGCTGTGACTTTCGGTTTTGCACTTATGATGGCAGAGATAGCCATTGGAAGAAAGACCGGTAAAAGCCCGATTGCAGCATATGGCGCACTCAATAAAAAGTGGGGATTTCTCGGCACAATCACATCAATTGTACCGATGATTATTTTACCTTATTATTGTGTAATAGGCGGTTGGGTAGTCAAATATATGGCAGTTTTTACGACGGGACAGGGAAAAGCTGCAGCTGCAGATGATTTTTTTGCTCACTTTATTTCAAAACCCGGGGAACCGATAGTATGGCTTCTCGTTTATATAGCACTTACAGCGATAATTGTAATGTTAGGGGTAGATAAAGGTATAGAAAAATTCAGTAAAGTACTTATGCCTTTTCTTGTTATGCTGTCAATCGGTATCGCAATATATACATTTACACTTGATGGTATAGGGGCAGGTATTAAATACTATTTTATGCCGGATGTCAATAAATTTTCTGTAATGACAGTTCTTGCTGCATTGGGACAACTATTTTACTCCATGTCGATTTCTATGGGTATTTTGATAACATACGGTTCATATATGCCCAAAGATACAAGTATTGAAAAATCAGTACATCAGATAGAAATTTTTGATTCGGGAATAGCAATTATTGCAGGTCTTATAATTGTACCATCTGCGTTTGTATATACAGGCGGCGGCGCAGGGATGAACGAAAAAGGTGCAGGCTTGATGTTTGAGATGCTCCCTAAGATTTTTGATACAATACCGTTCGGAAATGTGCTTGGTGCAGTATTCTTTGTGTTGGTATTTTTTGCGGCCTTGACATCTTCAATATCTCTTATGGAAGCTGTTGTTGCTATAATACAAGATAAACTACATTGGAAAAGAACAACGATTTGCCTCTTGGTGGTAGTTGCTTGCGTTGCTTTGGCTGTACCGTCGTCATTAGGCTACGGAATATGGAGCGGTGTTAAAGTTTTAGGATTAAGTATTCTCGATTTCTTTGACTTTGTTTCCAATAGTGTTATTATGCCGATTGTAGCGATTTTGACTTGTATTTTTGTTGGCTATGTAATCAAACCTAAAACACTCTCTGAAGAGATTGCGATAGGCGGTAAATTTAAAAGTGAAGGCCTTTTTACGGTAATAATAAAATATATAGCACCTGTATGTATATTGGCGATATTGATTTCGTCGGTGTTAGACGGACTCGGCATTATAAAAATATAGATTTCGTTGACAAAATCGACCATTTATAGTACATTTATGCAAAGTATACCCTTCGGTGTACTTTGCAATTTTTATGAAAAAATGAGAAAAAATTCAGGTGTTTAATATGGACGTTAATTTACTGGAACGTATTAAAAAACTAAAAAAAGAGCGCAATGCTGTCATTGTTGCTCATATGTATCAAAATGACGATGTGCAAGCAGTTGCCGATATGGTTGGTGACTCATATGCTTTGAGTAAATATTGCACAAATCGTCCGGAGAACACAATAGTTTTTTGCGGTGTAGACTTCATGGCAGAGAGTGCAAAAATACTTTCTCCCGAGAAAACAGTTCTTATACCGGTTGCAAACGCAGGCTGTGCTATGGCAGATATGATTACTGCAGAGCAGCTTATTGAGTTTAAAAAACAATATCCCGGTTATGCTGTGGCTATGTATATTAATTCTTCTGCTGCGGTTAAAGCAGAGTCGGATGTTATAGTAACTTCATCAAACGCATTGAAAGTTATTCGCGGTATGGAGGAGAAAAATATTATTTTCGGACCTGATCGCAATCTCGGTTCGTTCATTGCTAAACAATGTCCTGAAAAAAATATAGTTTTGTGGAACGGTTTTTGTCCTACACATCACTTAATAAAAAGAGATGACGTTATAAAAATAAAAGAAACTTATCCAAAAGCAGAGCTTCTTGTTCATCCTGAGTGCTCACCCGAGGTGACTGAGCTTGCTGATTATGCGGGAAGTACAAAGGGAATTATTGATTATGCCGCAGCTTCTGAATGCGAAGAATTTATAATAGGTACAGAAGTAGGCGTAATGTATCAATTAAAAAAGAATAATCCTGATAAAAAGTTTTATATTATGTCAGAGGAGCTTATTTGCCCCAACATGAAAAAGACAACACTTGAAAGCATTGTAAGCTGTCTTGAAAAGGGCGAACATGAGATTTCCGTACCGCAAGATGTAGCAGAAAAAGCAAAAAAAGCGCTTAACCGCATGTTGGAGCTTGGTAAATAATCAAGCAACGTAGTAAGAATGAGGCGAGAAAAATGAGAAAATTTTTGGTAGATTTTAACACCGCTGAAATGAAAAAAGAGTACACAGATGTACTTATTATAGGCAGCGGCATTGCAGGTGTATATACGGCGTTGGAGCTTGGTGATGAATACAAAATTACGCTTATCACCAAAGAGGAAGTAGAAATCAGTAACTCCGTACTTGCACAAGGCGGCATCGCAGTTTCACTTGATAAGAACGATTCTCCCGAAGAACATATGAGAGATACTTTGTATGCCGGTGCAGGTCTTTGTGACGAAGACAGCGTAGATGTTCTTGTGCACGAGGCTGCAGACAATATCAAGCGTGTTTGTAATTTTGGTGTGCAGTTTGATAAAAATGAGAAAGATAAAAAGCAACTTGCTCTTACAAGAGAAGGCGCACACAGCAAAAACAGAATTATTCATGCAGGCGATGCTACGGGTAAAGAGGTTTGTGATAAACTCATACACACACTTATGCAGCGCCAAAATGTTAAAATCGAAGAGCGTGTTTGGGCTCTTGATTTGCTTGTTAAAGATAACACTTGCTACGGTATAGTGGCATATAATGAAAAGACAGAGGAATATAAAGCTATTTATGCCGGCATAATTATTTGTGCTTCCGGCGGCTACGGACAGCTTTATTACTACACGACAAACCCTGAGGTTGCTACAGGTGACGGTGCGGCTATGACATACCGTGCAGGCGGAAATTTGGCTGACCTTGAGTTTGTGCAGTTTCATCCCACTGTGTTATATCATGAGAAAAACAAGAGCTTTTTGATTTCTGAGGCTGTCAGAGGTGAGGGTGCGCTTTTGAGAAACTCAAAAGGCGAGCGCTTTATGCCGGGCTATCATGAACTTGCTGAGCTTGCTCCTCGTGATGTTGTTTCTCGTTGCATTTTCAGCGAGATGAAAAAGACAGGCGATTCTCATATGTGGCTTGATATTACGCATCAAGAAAGAGATCATTTGGAGAAGCGTTTCCCCACGATTTTCAGCACTTGTCTTGAATATGGTATTGATTTATCAAAGGATTATATACCGATTGCTCCTGCGGAGCACTACTGTATGGGTGGTATAAGAACGGGCTTGTACGGAGATACAAGTATTAAGCGTTTTTATGCTTGCGGAGAGGCTGCTTGTAACGGTATTCACGGAGCTAACCGCCTTGCATCCAACTCTTTGCTTGAGGGTCTTGTTTTTGGTCACAGAATCGGTGCTTGCGCTGATGAACTTATACATGATGACAAAATTGATGAAATTAAATCTATGCCTGATTTTGTGGGTATGGCAGTAAGTGGCGGCGAGCGTACACTTTCCGTAGAGGAATTTGACAGAAACGCTGCAATAGAAAAATTGCGCCGAACAATGTCGTCTTTAGTGGGAATTGTGCGTACAAAGGAGAGTCTTGAAAAGGCGCTTGAGATTATCGAGGAAATTTCAGAGAAGGCGAACAGCATTAAGTGCGAAAAGCCGGAGGACTTCATAATTGCAAATGAGAGTATGCTTGCTTCGTTGCTTATTAAGTCGGCTATACAGCGTGAGGAGAGCCGCGGCGCTCATTACAGGGCTGATTTCCCTGAGACAAATGATGCGGAGTGGAAGAAACATATAATCGTTAATCGCGGTTGAAAGGAGTTTTAATATGACTTTAGATAAAAAGCAAATTGATAAAATTGTGCTTAACGCACTTGAAGAGGATATGCCCTACGGCGATGTTACGACAGACAATTTAATACCTGAAAATGATGTTACTGAGGCGAAGTTTATCGCAAAGGCTGAAGGTGTTATTGCGGGTATGCCTGTGGCGGCACGTGTTTTTGAGCTTATCGACAGCAGAATTTCAATCGAGATATTTAAAAATGACGGTGATAAGGTTGTTAAGGGAGATATAATTGCGATTTTGAGAGGCCCTACAGCGGGAATTCTTAAAGGCGAGCGTACGGCACTTAATCTTATGCAGCGTTTGTCGGGTATTGCTACAAGAACGAGTGTTTTTGCGGAGCTTGTTAAGGATTATAAAGTGAGCGTTGTTGATACTCGAAAAACTACACCCGGTCTTCGCTATCTTGAGAAGTACGCAGTTCGTTGCGGCGGCGGCAGAAATCACCGCTATTCACTTTCTGATGCTGTTATGCTCAAGGATAATCATATTGCGGCAGGTGGCGGTATAATTCCTGCAGTCGAAAAGGTGCGCGCTAATATTCCGCATACTGTTAAGATTGAGGTTGAAGTTGAGGATATGGAAATGGTTCGCGAGGCTGTTGAGGCGCGTGCAGATATTATTATGCTTGATAACATGAACGAGGCTGCTATGGCTGAGGCTGTTAAATATATTGACGGCAGAGCACTTGTCGAGGCTTCGGGCGATGTAACGGAGGAGAGAATCTGTGCTATCGCAGAGACCGGTGTGGATATTATATCTATAGGCCGTATTACTCATTCTGTTAAAGCGCTTGATATAAGTTTAAGATTCAAAGTTTGATTATTTTGATTATTTGGGAGTTATCCACAGGAATTATCCACAAGACTTGTGGAAAGTTGTTAATAACTTAATTTTTTAATAAAACGATATAATTTTTGCATAAAAATGGTCGAAAACAGATATATTTGTTAATATTGAAGTTTTGAGTTTTCCACAGGTTGTGGAAAGGTTATATGTAAGGAGGAGAGATATATGCCTTTTTTAATTGGTTTTATTGTTGTTATTTTAATTATTATCATTGCGAACATAAAAATCGTTCCGCAAGCGCATGAGTATGTTATTGAGTTGCTCGGTAAGTACAAAACTACTTGGTCTGCAGGATTTCATATCAAAATTCCGCTTCTTGAGAGAATTTCAAAAAAAGTAACTCTCAAAGAGCAGGTGCTCGATTCACCCCCGCAACCTGTTATTACAAAGGATAACGTTACGATGCAAATTGATACTGTTATCTATTATGCGGTATATGATTCTAAGCTTTATGCTTACGGTGCTGTTAATCCTATTTCTGCTCTTGCTAATTTGGCGGCTACTACGCTTCGTAACATTGTTGGTGAGCTTGAGCTTGACGGCACACTCACATCACGTGACACAATAAATGCTAAGATGACGGAGATTTTAGACGAAGCTACAGATAAATGGGGAATAAAAGTAAATCGTGTGGAGCTTAAAAATATTATTCCTCCTACAGAAATTCAAAATGCAATGGAAAAGCAAATGAAGGCTGAACGTGATCGCCGCGAAACTTTGCTTCAAGCAGAGGGTCACAAAGCTGCAGCAATTACACGTGCAGAGGGTGATAAGCAGGCTATGATTTTGGCGGCAGAGGGTGAGCGAGATGCTCGCATTGCTCGTGCAGAGGGAGAAGCTAAGGCGATATATCTTTCAAAGAAAGCTGAGGCAGACGGACTTCGTGCTCTTAAAGAAGCAGGTGCTGATGCATCAGTTCTTGAAATAAAGAAATACGAGGCACTTATAGCGCTTTCAAACGGCAGAGCTTCTAAAATTATCATCCCCAGTGATGCTGTTGATATGACAAAATCAAATGTTATTTTCTCTGAAACTTCCGGTCTTGGCGATACGACTTCACCTATTCTTGAGGAAAAGAAGCCGAATAAAAAGCCTGATCCTTGTTGTGATTGATTTAAAAAACTTAATTAAAAAACGAACTCCGGACGCATAGTGTTGTGTACCGGAGTTGTTTTTATTATGGGTCACAAGCTGTACGGAACTGTACGGACACCCGAATTCGGTCTTGACCGGATGCAAGAACAAATTGTCCGAAAAACAGGCGATTTTGGGTAAAAACGCCAGGCGACAAGAACGAATTGTCCGAAAAACAGGCGATTTTGGGTAAAAACTCCAGGCGGCAAGAATGAATTGTCCGAAAAACAGGCGATTTTGGGTATAAACGCCAGGCGACAAGAATGAATTGTCCGAAAAACAGGCGGTTTTGGGTACAAACGCTAAGCGGCGAGAATGAATCGTCCGAAAAACAGGCGATTTTGGGTAAAAAAGTAAATCACCCTTCGTACGACGAAGGGTGATTTTGTTATGTTAGATTTTTCAAATTGTTATCAATTCATATTCTTTTGAGCCTATGCCGAGCTCTGCGGCAACATCTACTGTATAAGCTCCGTTTCTGCTTTCGATTCTCTCAAGCAGGTGAGCTTGACCGGGATCGTCTGTAGCGGCATACACAAGGTCGAGACAAGCACGGTCTATTGCTACAGGATCGGTAGATGCTAAGATGCCTATATCTTTCATGCAAGGGTCTTCGGCAATTGCACAGCAGTCACAATCTACTGACATATTTTTCATTACATTTATATAGATTATATTTTCTTTGAAGTAATCTGTAATTGACGAAGCTGCATCAGCCATAGAGGCCAAGAAAGAGTTGTGGTCAGCCGTCCAGATTTTCGTAGGGTCACCGGCACCGTGAATGTAAGCCTTGCCGTAAGACGAAGCAATACCGATTGAAAGCTGTTTTACAGCACCGCCGAAGCCACCCATCGGATGACCTTTAAAGTGTGAAAGTACTAAAAGAGAGTCGTAATTGCAAAGATTTTTGCCTACATAGTTCACATTAATGCATTTTCCGTTTTTTATCGGAAGCTCCATGTCAGGACCTTCGCTATCCATAATGTCAACGGGGAACATTTCGCTCCAACCGTGCTGCTTCATAGTTTCAATGTGTTTTGCGGTAGTGTTACGTTTGCCCTCGTATGCAGTGTTACATTCAACAACTGTACCATTTACGAGGTTGATAAGCGCTGCCCAAAATTCGGGTCTTAAAAAGTTTTGATTGCCTACTTCTCCGGAATGCACTTTAATGGCAACTTTTCCGGGCAAAGTTTTTTTAAGAGCGTTAAAAATATTAACTACACTCTCAGAAGATATTATTTTTGTAAAATAAACTTTAGATTTCATATTAAACACCCCAATGCCTTTTTTTGATTCTACGTATAACAAAAAGACAAGCCGCATGTACTGCAGACGTGAAAATCCAGCTTATGGCATAGGATATGTACACTGTTTCAATCACATGAAATCTGTCTATTTCAAATATAGTAAATATCCATAACAATCTGAATGCACATACGCCCAGTAAAGAAACTATCATTGGTGTCCAACTGCTGCCAAGACCACGCAGAGCACCAACAAGAACGTCCATTATTCCGCACAGGAAATAAATACAACATACATATTGAAGACGAGTTATACCGAATGCGACTGCTGCGGAGCTGTTCGTATAACAACGCAAAAGTATATTTCCGCCTAAGAATACGCCAACACCTAAAACCAAACCAACCACAATAACGCAGGCAAGCCCTGTATAAATTATTTTGTTAACTCTTTTATATTTTTGACCACCTACATTTTGACTGACAAATGTTATTGTAGATTGGTGGAATGCGTTCATTGATACGTAAACATAGCCTTCAAGATTGGCTGCTGCTGCATTTCCTGCAACGACAATTGGGCCGAAAGAATTTACTGACGATTGAATAACTACGTTTGAGAGAGAAAACAATGAACCTTGCACACCGGCGGGTAAGCCTATTTTCAGAATATCAAAAAGTTTCTTTTTATAAACTTTAATTTCCTTGAGTACGAGATGAACAGCACTTTTTTCTTTTATCAAGCAACGTATAACAAGATATGCTGACAAACATTGCGATATTGTAGTTGCCAAAGCAACACCCGCAACATCAAGGTCTAAAACTATAACAAAGAAAAGGTTAAGTATTACATTTACCACACCGGCAATAAAAAGAAAAATTAAAGGTCTTCTTGTATCTCCGATGGCTCTTAAAATTGCGCTGCCGAAATTATAAAGTAATGAAGCAGTTATACCTGCAAAATAGATTCTTACATATAAAGAGGCTAAATCAAGTACTTCAGTAGGTGTGTTCATCCATATAAGCATTTTCGGAGCTAAAAAAACACCGATTATTGTTAATATAATACCACCTATTATGCTGATTGCAATTGATGTGTGAACGGCTTCGTGAATATCTTTTGTTTGCTTTGCGGAAAAGCATCGTGCGACAATAACGTTGGTGCCTACAGATAGACCCATAAAGAGATTAGTGATTAAATTAATTAAAGCTCCCGTGGAACCAACCGCAGAGAGTGAGTTCTCACCGGCGTATTGACCGACTACGATAACGTCTGCTGTGTTGAAAAGCAGTTGTAATACGCTTGAAAGAATTAAAGGTACAGAAAAAAGCAGCATTTTCTTTAATATAGAACCGCTGCACATATCCATCTCGAATTTGCTTTTTTGAATTCTTGAATCACGAAGCTCTTTAGCCATTTGCCCGCTGCATCTCCTTCTGTATAATTATGAAACAAAATATAAGAAAAATCAATCGCGAATATAAATAAATTTTGTGAATTTTAATTTAAAGTCAAAAATACAAATTGTGCTATATTGACACAAAAAATATTTTTAGACTATAATTGACTTGTATCTATATAAGGGGGGTAGAACTATGACGACGGTATCTTTTGAAAATTCGTTGCGTAAAGGTTTGGGAAGATGTGTAACGGCACTTAATTCCCCGGAGAGCTTAATACGATATAAGGAAACAGTATTAGATTGTTGCTTGAAAAGTATTTCCGGATATACCGAGATTGAAAAGTCTCGAGGTGCTTTTTTGTATACTGTAGTAAAAAAATTTGAGGATGATAATTATTTCCTTAAACCTGCCATAAAGTTTTATGAGACCTTAGAGGTGAGCGCAGATATTTCCGACGGTAAACTGAAACAAACAACAGACTTTTTGTGGTGTTTTTCAAATGAAAACAATATTGATGCTTATACGGCGTTGAAAGATAAATTTTCGGCAATAAGGTTGTTCTTGTGCACTCCTCGCATTGATATAAATGTGTTGCAAGGTTTTGAAATGATGTGCTTCGGTTTTATTGAAAATGACGGATTTAGCGGATATTTGCGTGCTATTCAAGCAGTAGATGCTATTTGTATGGCAAACACTGATTTGACGCACAAGGACTTTGAAAATATTCTTCGCGCAGGATGCAATAAATACCAACACAAACGAATTTTAAAAGAGGTGTCTTTATACGCGAGTCGCAAGATGCACATGTACTTTTACAGATTATTCCAAATACATGGTGGCTTTGAAGAAGAAAAGAAACTGACAAGACATTCTGTGAAATTGCTGCCTGATTTGGATGAAGTGCGTCTCAGTGTAGTTAAAATAATACAACAAAATCAGCAAGCCAATGAAAAGCAGGTTTTTGATGTTTGTAAAAAAATAATTGAATTGCATGAAATTCAGAGTGAAAAGCGAATTCCTAAAGACCTCCTTTTGTTTGTTTACGAAAATTCTCCGAGTGCATATCTCAGATCTCGTGCTGTACATTTTATGGGCAAAAAGAGAATGATTACCCCGGAGATTGCCGAGGAGTGCCTGTATGACTGTGATGATTATATAAGGAGTTATGTGAAACAATATCAAAGACATAGACTTGGTTGATTTATTTCGGCTACGGAAAGTTGGTCGCTCGCCGCGGGCTTGAGTGTAGAAACATAACTTGTCTATATGTTGATGAATAAAATTTTCTCCCACAAAAGGCCGGGTTTTGTAGAGAAAAAATCTCTTTAAGCCGCTTGAAACAGCTTTAATCTGCCTTGAAGCGGCCTTTTCTCACAAAAAGAGCCTGTTTTGGGGAGAAATGTTTCTTTTTTCTCCCACAAAAACGCATTTTTTGTGAAGAATATTTATAGCCTCAAAATAGATAATAAAGCAAAAGAAAAGCAGATGAGTCAAGATCAACTCATCTGCAAATCGTCTGAAAAATTTTATTTGTTAACAGGTATTACTCTTCGATTTTTTCTTCTTTCTTCTTGCCACCTGCAAGGAACATATAAAGCAAAGCAGCGAGAACACCGCCAACCAAAGGTCCTACGATGAATACCCAAACATTTGTAAGAGAATCCATGTTGTTACCCATTAAACCTAAGAACAATGAAGGACCAAAGCTACGAGCAGGGTTTACAGATGTACCTGTAAATGCAATGCCGAGGATATGAACGAGAGTCAATGTAAGACCGATAACAACACCTGCTACAGAGCTGTATTCTTTCTTAGATGTAACACCGAGAATAGCAAGAACAAACACGAATGTAAGAATTGCTTCAATTACTAAAGAAAGAACGATATCTTCTTGATAAAGCGCGTTTGCGCCAAGTCCTGAGTCAACACCCAAAATAGCCATGAGAGCAGCAGCACCGGCAGTAGCACCTGCGAATTGAGCGATGATGTATCCTATAAAATCAAGGAAAGACATTCTTCTGCTAACAAGCATAGCGATTGAAACTGCAGGATTGATATGACATCCGGAAATATTACCGATTGAGTATGCCATAGCGACGATAACAAGGCCGAAAGACAAAGCAGTCAAAAGATATCCTGTACCGAAATTAGGACTGCAACCTACAACGCAAGCAGTACCACATGCAAAAAATACAAGAACAAAAGTGCCGATAAATTCAGCAACATATTTTCTTAAAGAATTCATTATGATTCCTCCTTTATATTAATGTTCTTTTTATATCACTACACAAAGCAAAAGTCAATAAAATTTGACTTTTGATTTTGCACTTGACTGTGATAAAGTGCCAATGCTATAATAAATGCCAATTTGTTGTGTGTATATCACAAAAATGTATTTATTAATAAAAGAAAGGAAATAAAACTAATGAGTCAAATTACAGCATTTATTTTATATTTTGCAATAGTTCTCGGTATAGGTATTTATTTCTTTTTCCGTTCAAAAAGCGGCGGAGAAAAAGAATATTTTTTAGGTGGACGTTCTATGGGTCCATGGGTAACAGCAATGAGCGCACAAGCATCCGACATGTCAGGATGGCTTTTGATGGGATTCCCCGGAAGCATTCTTGCATTTGGTATGGGTCAAGTTTGGATTGGTATCGGTCTTGCGTTAGGTACAGCTCTTAACTGGATTATCGTTGCTAAACGTTTAAGACGTTTTTCAAGTGCGGCAAATGATTCAATCACATTACCGCAATACCTTACAAACAGATTTGCATCAAAAAGCCCTGTTCTTAAAATTGTCTGCGCAATAATTTTCCTTGTAAGTTTTACAGTATATGTAGCATCAGCATTCAATGCAGGAACAACGGTATTTGTAGCAGTTCTTCCTAAAATTTTTACAGGCAGAGAAGATCTCGCAATGATAATTTTTGCGATACTTATTCTTTGTTATACATTTTTGGGCGGATACAAAGCTGTTTGCTGGACAGACTTCTTCCAAGGATTACTTATGTTGGTAGCACTTTTGGCTGTGCCGATTGTTATGGTTGCTCTCGGTGATTTTGATGCAAGCAAAAACGAAGCATTTGCAGAAGGTGTTGCAGCCTTTACAAGAAATCCGTTTGCTGCACCGTGGCAAGAAATTGTTTCCGGTCTTGCATGGGGCTTCGGATACTTTGGTATGCCTCATATCCTCGTAAGATTCATGGCAATCAAAAATTCAAAAATGATAAAGAAATCATCAACAGTAGCTATTTCTTGGCTCATTATTACACTCGGAGCAGCTATTGCAATAGCATTCCTCGGCAGAACTTACATAATGTCTGACGGAGTTACTCTTGCAGAAAGATTACTCCCCGGCAGTCAAGCGAGTGTATTCATTGAAATAGTTCTCGATTTGTTCCCGGGATTTATAGCAGGTCTTTTGCTCGCAGCTATAGTTGCGGCTTCAATGAGTACAGCAGATTCGCAGCTCCTTGTTGCTTCATCATCTTTCACAAGTGATATTTATAATCCTATCATCAGAAAAAGCAAAGCGTCAGATAAAGAAACTTTATGGATGGGACGTATTGTTGTTGTAATTATTGCAGTTATCGGTTTCTTTATTGCTCGCAGCGGATTTACAAATCCTGATTCATGGGCAAGCAGTATCATGGCAATGGTTGAAAATGCATGGGGACTCTTCGGAGCTTCATTTGGTCCTGTTGTAATACTCTCCCTTTTCTGGAAACGCTTCAATTATCCCGGAGCAGTTGCAGGTATCGTTGGTGGTGCACTTGCAGACATTCTCTGGCTCGTGCTCTTCACAGATACAGTTATGAGTCCTGTAATTTGCGATACACAAGTATACGAAATCTTCCCCGGCTTTGTTATTGGCGCTATAGTAGCTATTGTAGTAACATTAATTACAAAAGCTCCTTCACAAGAAGTTTGCGAGATATTTGACAAAGCGCTCGACGAATCAATTGATGATTAATTAAATTAGATTTATAAGTTGCATCAAGCATATCAGGCTAAAATATAAATTAGCTTAATATGCTTGATTTTTTTTTGTGTCTCGGCTAAAATCCAATCAGCTTAAAGATTAGCTGAAAGGAGCAAAAAATGATAAAAATCTTATTTATTTGCTACGGAAATATCTGCCGCAGTCCCATGGCAGAGTTTATAATGAAAGATCTGCTCAAAAAGCAAGGTTTGGAAAATGAATTTCACATTCAATCTGCCGCAACAAGTACCGAAGAAATTTGGGGAGGCAGAGGAAATCCCATATATTCGCCCGCACGAGCAGAACTCACCAAGAGAGGCGTTCCGTTTGACGGAAACAAAAGAGCAGTGCAAGCAACAAAAGCAGATTACGATAAATACGATTATTTGATATGTATGGAAGCCATGAATGTTCGCGACTTGATGAGAATAATAGGCTTTGATAAAGACCATAAAGTAAAAAAACTTCTCGACTTCACAAATCACGGCGGCGATATTGCAGACCCGTGGTACAGCGGTGATTTCACAGCAACTTACAGAGATATAGTAGAAGGTTGTGAAGCAATAATCAAAAAATACAAGGAGGGCACATTATGTCAGTAGCACTTATTACAGGCGGTGCAGGCGGGATAGGACGGGCAATTTCCGTATACTTCGCACGCCGCGGTTACGATGTGGCACTCCAATATAACTCCGGCAAAGAGCGCGCCGAAGCGTTGGCTACGGAAATCCGCTCGCAATTTCAAGTGCAGGCGGTAGCCGTTCAAGCAGATTTTCAAGACGAGTTGAGCGTAAAAGATATGTACGAAAAAGTGTCGCTCGCCATAGGTGCACCCGACATACTTATAAATAATGCAGGCATAGCCGAGCAAAGATTATTTACAGATGTTTCCGCCCAAGAATGGCAAAAAATGGTAAACATAAACTTGAGCGCTGCGTTTTATCTTTGCCAATGCGCAGTACCGTATATGATAAAGAAGCAAAAAGGTGCAATTGTCAATATTTCCTCTATGTGGGGGATTTCCGGAGCGTCGTGCGAAGTGGCATATTCCGCAACAAAAGCAGGAATTATCGGCATGACAAAAGCACTCGCAAGAGAGCTGGGACCATCGGGAATAAGAGTGAACTGTGTAGCTCCCGGCGTAATAGACACCGAGATGAACGCCAAACATTCCGAAGAAGTCATGACAGAATTAGCCGAAGAAACGCCGCTTTGCAGAATAGGAAAACCTGAAGAAGTAGCAGCGGCAGTGTACTTTTTGGCATCAGAAGAAGCTTCGTTCATAACGGGGCAGACACTATGTGTTGACGGCGGATTTTTACAAAAATAAACGGGAAATATATTTGACGAAATATTACTTGATTGTTATACTTGCTATAAGTTAAAAATAAAGCACGGAGGTTTCAAAATATGTGCGATAAAGAATGTATGAAAAAAGTGCCTTACGGCATCAGAAAAGAAGAAATTTTTAAGAATACAGAGGAAGATAAAAGAGTGCGTCGCTTTATGGCGCCTACAAGAGTTGTGTGGAAAACTGATTCTGACAAAGCAACAGTAACGGGAGAAAACGCATTGTTTGAACCCAGAGCTAAGCAAATACATTTCCATCCCGGTGAGACTTGTGTACTCACAAGTAAAGGAGAAAGCGCCGGTATACTTTTGGATTTCGGCGTGGAGTTTCACGGATATGTTAAGCTTTATGTACATTCCGTAAATCCGTCAAGAGTAAAACTCAGAGTACGTTTCGGCGAGTCGGTTTCTGAAGCAATGGCAGAAATCGGTGGCGAGAAGAACGCAACAAACGACCACATCAACAGAGATCAAATTATAGATGTTGGATTTTTGAGTATGCCTGAGATAGGACCCAGCGGATTCAGATTTGTAAGAATTGATTTGCTCGACACTGATGCTTCAATAGGTTTGCAAGCAGTACAGGGAATATTTACATACAGAGAGCTTGAGTATAAAGGCTCATTTGAGTGTGATGACGAACTCTTAAATACTATTTGGAATACAGCCGCATACACGGTACATCTTAATATGCAAGAGTATGTTTGGGATGGCATCAAAAGAGACCGCCTTGTTTGGATAGGAGATATTCACCCTGAGACATCAACAATTCAAGCCGTTTTCGGATATGATGAGTCAGTAGAAAAGAGCCTTGATTTAGCGCGTGATGAGTCGCCGCTTCCTGAAATGATGTGCGGTATGTCATCATATTCACTTTGGTGGATTATGGTACAGTACGGTTGGTATATGCAAAACGGCAACAGAGCTTTCTTAGAGTTACAAAAAGCATATTTCACAGAGCTCGTTAAATTCTTCGCAAGCCGTATTAAAGATAACGGAGAGGAAGATTTGCCCGAGACACGTTTCGTAGACTGGCCGACACAAGCAGACCCCGCAGCCACACACGCAGGCCTTCAGGGAATACTCAGTATGTCACTCGAGACAGGTGCCGTAATTTGCCGCGAACTCGGAGATGAAGAAACAGCAAAAATTTGCGAAGAAGCGGTTAAAAAACTCGCAAAACATGTTCCTGAAACAAACGGAAATAAACAGGCAGCCGCATTACTTGCTTTGGCAGGTATTCAAGATGCAAAGAAAATGTCAGACGAAGTGCTCAAAGTTGGCGGTGCTAAAGGTTTCTCTACATTCTTGGGTTACTATATGCTCTGCGCGATGGGTAAAGCAGGAGATGTTGATGCCGCACTTGATATTATTAAAGAATATTGGGGCGCAATGCTTTCAAGAGGAGCTACAACATTCTGGGAAGATTTCAATATGGATTGGCTCGAAGGCTCAAGCCGCATAGACGAGCTTGTTCCCGAAGGAGTTAAAGACATACACGGTGACTACGGCGCATATTGTTATAAAGGATTCAGACATAGTTTGTGCCATGGTTGGGCATCAGGACCTGCAGCATTTATGGCAGAATATGTGCTTGGTATTAAACCTGTAGCCGCTGGTTGTGAGAAAATCACATTCAAGCCTCATCTCGGCAAACTTAATTGGGTAAAAGGTACATATCCTACACCTAAGGGTATAATTAAAGTCGAATTGAGTCGCAAAGCAGACGGCACGGTAGAAACAAAAATTGACTTGCCCGAAGGAGTTTCAATTGAAGAATAATTTTATAAGAAATAATATTTGGCGCATTGTAAGCGTTGCATTGTGCGTGCTGTGCGTAGGATTTATTTTTGGTAATTCATTGGATAACGCCGCCCGCTCTTCAAATAAGAGCGGAGCGGTTGTTGCTGTTTTACAGGGTGTAGTTGACGTATTTTCAGACGATGTGACGGTAAACGAAGATTTTGTAAGAACTGCGGCGCATTATAGCGAATTTTTGTTGCTTGGTTTTTTGCTTTTGTTTTCTGTGAAAACCTTTACGCAAAAGTATATGCGGAATATTTTTGTCGCTCTTTTTACGGCACTTGCTGTTGCGGTTACAGATGAAATATTGCAAATGTTCAGTGACGGCAGAGTTGCCGATGTTGCAGATGTTGTTGTAGATTTCTCGGGTGCTGTGACAGGAATGTTAATCTTTATATTAATCGAATTTGTAAGGAGGCGTGTGAAGGTTGGACGAAAAAAACAAACCGAAACAAAGGAAATGGTATGATAGGATAAAAATATCAAATTTTAAAATAACGCCTATGAGAATTTATGTGTTTATTCTGGCTGTTCTCATAGCTGTTAAAGTTATTTTTGATATTCACGGTTTTGGAGACTTTGTGTCAAAGTTAATATCTTTTGTTCTTTCGGTATTCAGCTATCTGATTATAGGTGCTGTTTTGGCTTTTATACTTAATTCTTATACAGATGTTTGGGAAAACAAAATATTTAAAAAGATCAAAAGCTATAAAGTAAAAAGGACATTAAGCATTGTTATAGCGTATCTCACAATGCTTCTTATATTAACGTTAATATTATTTGCTCTTGTACCGGCGCTTGTTGATACGGTTAAAGTTTTTGCGGCAAATATCCCGAAAGCTTTTGAAAAAATACAAGGATTTTATGTTGATATTACTCAAAATGGTAAATTTAATTTACCTACGGAGGCTCTTGATGCGATTAACAACGGCTTGGCGCACTTGCAAGAATTTGCGACAGAAGTGTTCCACCCGCAAAAAATAACGGCAGTTTTCTCCGGTACAGTCACAGGAATTTTCAATGTTATTATGGGAGTTATGATTTCTGTATATTTGCTCATTGAAAAGGATAATTGCATTAAAGCAATGAAAAGAATAAATTATGCAATTTTCCCGAGAAAACGTGCTGAGTCTGTGATGTGGGGAGCCGGACAAATAAATTTGATATTAAGGCAGTATATTTCCGGGAAATTATTACAAGCACTTATTATTTTGGTAACTTCATATATTTTGTTTTTGATTGCCGGTGTTGAGTATGCGATTTTGCTTGCTGTAATAATGGCAATTATGAACATGATACCTTACATTGGTCCTTGGATAGGTGGTATTGTTGTGGTATTTATATCCATACCGCAAGGCTTGTATCCGACACTTGCATCTTTGGTGTGCGTTTTGGCTGTTCAGGCACTTGATAATTGGTTTGTAGGTCCTAAAATTGTAGGAGGCAGAATGGGAGCAAGCCCACTTCTTGTTCTTGCCGGATTATGTATATGCGGTGGACTTTTCGGTTTGCCCGGTATGATTTTGGGTGATGTATTGGCAGTTATTTTTAAAGTGTTCTTCTACGACAGATTTATTAACAATAAATTGAAAAACAAAGCAGAAAAAGGCTTGCTTCCCGGCGAAATTTCAGATGAATATGTCGTGGAAACAGATGAAAACGGGAAATAAAATAAATTTACAAAAAAAAGTTGCATTAATGCGGCAGAGTGTGGTATAATCCACTTTGCTCTTTTAACAAGTAAGTTGAAAAAGCATTTTAAAATGATTTTTGAGAGATATTCTTTAAGAGAATCTGTGAAAGAAGGTGACACGAAGTGAAAGAAGGAATTCATCCTAAATTTGAAGAAGTAACAGCAAAATGCGCTTGTGGAGAAACATTTAAGACTTATTCAACAAAGAAAGAGATTTCTGTTGAAATTTGTTCAAAGTGCCATCCTTTCTACACAGGAAAGCAGAAATTGGTTGATACCGGCGGACGTGTTGATAAATTCAACAAGAGATATGGTCTTTGAGCCGGTTACGAGAAGTTCAGGCAGTAGGGCTGTCTCGGCAGTCTTCGGCCTGAAGCGGTTTTTTTGTAGCTTGTCGGCTTAACGGCAGGCTTTTTATATATAATTCTTAATTTTATTACAGTTACGGTTGTGTGGAGGTATTATTATGTCGGTTAAACAAGAGGTTATCGATAAAAATTTACTTAAATTGACTTATGAGGCAGATGCGGACAAGGTTGAAGAAGGTCTTGCTTATTCATTTAATAAAAACAAGAAAAACTTCAGCGTTAAAGGTTTCCGTGCAGGCAAAGCTCCGAGAAAAGTAGTTGAACAATATTACGGAGTAGAGGTTCTTTTTGCTGATGCAGAGGAATACGTTATTACAGATATGTACTACGGTTCAGTTGCAGAGCTCGGTATTGAACCCGTTTCATATCCTCAAAATGTTCAAGTAACAAAAATGAGCACAGAGGGCATGGAGTTCTCTTTAGAGGTTTATACAAAGCCTGTTGTTGAGTTAAAAGATTACAAGGGAGTAGAGATTACAGAAATTTCCGCCGAAGTAAGTGACGCTGACATAGACAGAGCAGTTGAGATGGAGGCAGAGAAGAACTCTCGTATGGTAACAGTTGAAGATCGTGCCGCACAGCTTGGTGATACAGTTGATATTGACTTCGAAGGCTTTGTTGATGATGTAGCTTTTGAAGGCGGTAAAGGTGAAGGTCATAAGCTTCAACTTGGTTCAGGACAATTTATCCCCGGTTTTGAGGATCAATTGGTTGGCGCTAACACAGGTGCTGATGTTGAAGTTAATGTTAAATTCCCTGAGGATTATCATGCAGAGGATCTTAAAGGTAAAGATGCAGTATTTAAAGTAAAAGTTAATGCAATTCAAACAAAAGAATTACCTGAAATCAATGATGATTTTGCATCTGATGTAAGCTCTTTTGATACACTTGCAGAATACAAAGCAGATCTCGCTGAGAAACTTGCTAAAGAGAAGGCTGAGGCAGCTAAAGAAGGTATGATGTCTGAGGCTCTTAAAAAAGTTATAGATGCTACTGAGCTTGAGATTCCCGCTCCTATGGTTGACAGAGAAGTTGAAGATGAAATCAACAGAATGTCTTACAGAGTAAAATCATACGGTATGACAGTTGAGCAATACTTTATGTATATGGGAACAACAATTGAAGAGTATCGTGAAAAAGTTCGTCCTCAAGCAGAGCTCAATATTAAGAGAGACCTTATTCTCGAGGCAATTGTTGCAGCTGAGAAAATAGAAGTTTCAGCAGAGGAGCTTGACAAAGAATTTGAGACAGCTGCTGAATATATGAAAAAGTCTGTTGAAGAAGTAAAAGAGCAGTATGCAGCAAACATTCCTGCAATTGAAGAGGAAGTTAAGAGACGCAAAGCTGCAGAGCTCATTCTTGACGCAGCAGTTAAGGTACCTGCTCAAGCAGATGAAGCAGAAGCTAAACCTGCTCCTAAGAAAAAGGCACCTGCAAAGAAAAAGGCACCTGCTAAGAAAGCTGAAGAGCCTAAAGCAGAGGAGTCTAAAACAGAGGAAGAAGCTTAAGCCGACGGTAAGCATTCCTTTTCACTAAAGAAAAATTTAAACGTCGGAGAAATGGAGTTTTAATATGGCATTAGTACCGGTTGTTATTGAACAAACCAGCAGAGGCGAAAGGTCATACGATATTTATTCCAGATTATTAAACGACAGGATTATAGTACTGAGTGATGAAGTAAATGATGTAACAGCAAGTCTGGTTGTGGCGCAACTTTTATTCCTTGAGTCCGAGAATCCGGATAAGGATATTCAGTTGTATATCAACAGTCCCGGAGGTTCTGTTTCTGCGGGAATGGCGATTTATGACACGATGCAATTCATTAAGTGTGATGTTTCAACTATCTGTATGGGTATGGCAGCAAGTATGGGAGCATTCTTGTTGGCGGCAGGAGCTAAAGGTAAGAGATACTCTCTGCCTAACAGCGAAATTATGATACATCAACCTTTGGGAGGAGCTCGCGGACAGGCAACTGACATTCAGATACAAGCAGAGCAAATTCTTAAGATAAAGGATAAGCTTAACAGAATTCTCAGTGAAAGAACGGGACAACCGTTGGAGAAAGTAATCGCTGATACAGAAAGAGATAATTATATGTCTGCTCAAGAAGCCTTAGAATATGGTTTGATTGATAAAATCATGGAGAAGAGAATATAATTAAATATGTTATGAGATTATACGCCGCAAATTTTTACAGAACATTTTACAGTTCAAATTTGCGGCGCACTTTTTTAAGGAGGTTTTTGGATGTCAAAAATTGAAGATAAACAAGTACGTTGCTCTTTCTGTGGTAAGAGAGAAGGTCAGGTAAAAAGACTTATTGCCGGCCCCGGAGTTTTCATTTGTGATGAATGTATAGATTTGTGTTGTGATATTTTGCACGACGATTTCTTGGAAGATGACTTAGAGGAAATCGAGGGAGAAGATATACTTGCCGAAGGCGATTCTAAGCTTTTAAAGCCTGCTGAAATAAAGGCTGCCTTGGACGAGTATGTTATAGGTCAAGACAGAGCCAAAAGAGCATTGGCGGTAGCGGTTTATAACCATTATAAGAGACTTGATGATAACAAAAAAATCAAGGAGAACCAAAAAGGAAAAAGAAAAAAAGTTAAAGAAAATCAAAATGATAACGAAAAGTCAGAAAGTGACATTTTTGAAGGTGTAGAGCTTGCCAAAAGTAACGTACTTTTAATAGGTCCTACGGGTGTTGGTAAAACATATTTGGCTCAAACACTTGCGAAAGTTTTGAATGTGCCGTTTGCTATTGCAGATGCAACATCTCTCACAGAAGCAGGCTATGTAGGTGAGGATGTAGAGAATATTCTTTTGAGATTGATACAAGCTGCTGATTTTGATATTGAAAAAGCAGAAAAAGGTATTATTTTCATTGATGAAATTGATAAAATTTCAAGACGTGGAGATAACCCTTCAATTACTCGAGATGTAAGCGGCGAAGGTGTACAACAAGCATTGCTTAAAATTTTAGAGGGAACTGTTGCGGCAGTACCGCCCCAAGGTGGCAGAAAGCATCCTCATCAAGAATTTATAAATATTGATACAACAAATATTTTATTTATATGTTCAGGTGCTTTTGATGGATTACCAAAAATCATAGAGAGCAGAACAGGTAAAAACACAATAGGATTTTCCGGCAGTATTCACAGCAGTGAAAGTATGGATGTTAATGGTTTGCTTGCGAAAGTAGAACCCCAAGATTTGTTGAAGTTCGGTTTAATACCGGAGTTTATAGGCAGAGTGCCGTTGATTGTAACACTTGATGCACTTGATGCGTCAATGCTTCGTGAAATTCTTACAACACCGAAGAATGCTTTGATTAAGCAGTATCAAAAGTTGCTTTCTTATGATGGAGTTGAATTGGAATTTGATGACGGCGCAATTGATGCTGTTACAGAGATAGCTATAGCAAGAAAAACAGGTGCCAGAGGACTCCGCGCAATACTTGAAGAAGCTATGATGGATGTTATGTATGATGTACCTTCAAATGAGGGCCTTCAAAAATGTATTGTTACTGCAGATACTATAACAAACAAAGAAAAGCCTATCTTGATGTACAACAAGAAATCAGAAAAGAAGAAAACTACAAAGAAAAACAGCAAAGCTAAAAATGTTTCTGAAACTGACAGTATGCCATTATTTGCTGCTGGTGCAGAAGAGGTTGGAGCAGGGGAGTAAAATATAATGGAAATTTTACAAAGTATTATTTTAGGGTTAGTTCAAGGCTTGACGGAATTTTTGCCTGTCAGCAGTTCGGGACATTTAATTCTTATAAAAAAACTTTTTGGAATTGACCAAGAACAGTTTGGTTTGACATATGATATAGCGTTGCATTTTGCAACGCTTATTGCTGTTTTTATTGTTTTTTGGCCTGATATAGTTGCGCTTCTTAAAAAGCCTATACAAAAACTCACAGGTCTTTTGATTATAGCGACAATTCCTGCTGCTTTGGTTGGTGTGTTTTTTGATGATTACATAGAGCAGATCTCTCAAAGCGGAGGTTTTCTTGGTATAGCTTTTATAATTACTGCGGCACTTTTGTTTTTCTCGCAAAAAACAAAGAAAAAAGACAAAACAACAGAGCTTATGACATATAAAGATGCAGCTGTAATAGGTCTGATGCAAGGTGTTGCTGTTATGCCGGGAATTTCTCGTTCAGGCAGTACAACAAGCGCAGGTCTTTTTATGGGAGTAGAGAAAGAATCTTCTATGAGGTTTGCGTTCTTGATGTCAATCCCGATTATAATGGGTTCGGCAGTTTTGGGAGTTAAAGACATAATTTCAACTCCTGAGCCTATTAATTGGGCAACAATAATTGCGGGTATGATATCAGCTGGTGTTTCAGGATATTTTGCAGTTAAATTTATGCTTAACTTCTTTAAAAAGAGAAGTCTTAATGTTTTTGCAATTTATGTTGGTATATTAGGCGTACTTATCTTGCTTGACCAATTATTCTTCCAAAAGTTTTTTACAGTATTTTTGATATAATGGATATTAGGAGTGTTTTGTAACATGGACAAAGACGGACGCATATTAACATTGGGAATTGAATCAAGTTGTGATGAAACATCTGTTTCTGTTGTAGCAAACGGCAGAGATGTTTTATCTAATGTTATATCGTCTCAAATCGAAATACACAAATCCTTTGGCGGTGTTGTACCGGAAATTGCTTCAAGAAAACATGTCGAGGCGGTAATTAGTGTAATAGATACATCATTAAAAGAAGCAGATGTTACTCTTGATGAAATAGACAGTATCGGAGTTACATTTGGCCCCGGTTTGATAGGTGCGCTTCTTGTGGGACTTTCTGCGGCAAAGACTATTGCTTATATAACGAAGAAACCACTTGTGCCGGTTCATCATATTGAAGGACACATTTCTGCTAACTTTATTGAAAATAAAGAATTAAAGCCGCCTTTTGTTTGCCTTGTTGCTTCGGGTGGACACAGTCACATTGTAGATTGTCGTGATTACGGAGATTTTCGTATACTGGGTAGAACACGTGATGATGCTGCAGGTGAAGCTTTTGATAAAATATCACGTGCGCTCGGTCTTGGTTATCCCGGGGGCCCTATAGTAGATAAAATGGCAAAAGAAGGTAATCCTGATGCAATAAAATTTCCTAAAGTGCATTTTAATGATAGTTTGGATTTTAGCTTCAGTGGAGTAAAAACGGCAGTTTTAAATTATCTTAATAATACGAAGGCTAAAGGTGAAGACGTAAACCCTGCCGATGTGTGTGCATCTTTCCAAAAGGCTGTTGTTGATATTCTTGTTGAAAATCTAATGAAGGCAGCCAAAGAAACAGGATATAATAAAATATGTCTTGCAGGTGGAGTTGCGGCAAATTCTGCTCTGCGCACTGCGGCAGAAGAGGCAGCAAAAAAAGCCGGCATAGAATTTTACAGACCGGCTCCGATATTATGCACAGATAACGGTGCTATGATTGCTTGCGCAGCATATTATGCTCCAAGTACGAGAAGAGCAGGTTCTGATTTAAATGCCTTTGCCAATATCAGTATCGAAAATATTGACGGCATGTTTAACAAAGGTGCAAATTAATTGTATAAGTTGATTGTTTTCAGGGCGTTTATCTGAAAAAGTATAAATATTGTTTAAAACAGCTACAGTTTTGTTTGAATTTGCTTTCCATACGGAATCTGCGGATTTTCGTATGGATTTTTCTATATTGTCGCTTGTTGTTTTAAATTCTTTTGCCAAAGGCAAATAGATTAATTTTGTGATTAAAGAGATAGTTTCTTCATCAAAATATGCAATTTTAACGGCTTCTCTTAAAAAGTAGAAGCCGTTAAAAGCAGGAGAAAAACCAAGTTGCATCATGGCTTTTGTTATGATCATTTCTATAGCATTATTATTTGAATCGTTACTCATAGTATTCAAAATGCAAATTATTGAAGGAAACCGTCAATGATTTTTTGCTCGGCTTCTTCTTCAGTTAAACCTAATGTACGAAGCTTTAAGATTTGCTCACCTGCGATTTTGCCGATGGCAGCTTCGTGAATAAGCTCTGCATCTATGTGGCTTGCCTCTAAAGAAGGAGCAGCTGTTACCGTGCCATTTTCCGCAAGAATAGCATCACACTCTGAGTGGCCTGTACAACGCACACGACCAACAATCTTTGAATAAAACTCTTGATGAGACTCACCTCTGGCAACTGATCTTGAAACAAGATCTGCTCCGGAACCTTCTCCTTTAAGGATTACATCAAAATCTGTACGAGCCTTTTCGACACCATCAGTCATAATTCTCTCGCGAACGATAAGTTTGGCATCTTTCTCTAAAACAGCATATGTCTTTCTTGTAGAAACATCAACACCGCCAAGTTGGATTGTGTCCATGGTGAGAGAAGCATTTTCGTTTAATATAATGTCTGTCACAGGGTCTATCTTTTTGATGCCTTTGCCACTGCCTGTGCCAAGATGTTTTTCAAGGTAGAGAACTTTAGCATTTTTTTCAAGAGTAAAACGGTGTATGCCGTTGTGTCCAGCAAGTCCGTCATCTGAAGTGTGTACACCGCAACCGGCAATAACGGTAACGTCAGAATCTTCACCGATAATAAAATCGTTGTAAACAAGATCGTCAAAAGAACCGTGCGTTACGCAAGCAGGAATATAAACTTTCTCACCTTTAGTGCCAGGTTTAACTGTAATAACAATTCCCGGAGCATCCGTTTTATTCTCTATTTTAATATTCTCTGTAGATTGGCGAGCTGCACATTGACCGTTTTCACGAATATTGTACGCACTGCCTTCTATCTCAGACAAATCGCTGAAATCAGAAACACTTTTAATTAAATCACCTGTAATAAAATTCATTAAACATTACCTCCCTTCGCCTTAATGGGGCATCTTACTGTTTTCTCGTCTTCAAGAAGAGTGGGCAAAATTTCTTCGCGAGGGCCAAAAGCTTTTATTTTACCGCCTGCAATAACAACAATGTCATCGGCGATTGAAATGATACGCTCTTGGTGCGAAATGATTATCAAAGTGCCCTTTCTTGCTTCTCTTATTTCTTCGAAAGTCTCGACTAACTTTGTGAAACTCCACAAATCTATGCCTGCCTCCGGTTCGTCAAATACGGAAATTGCAGTTTCTCTTGCAAGTACTGTGGCAATTTCAATTCGTTTACTTTCTCCTCCGGAAAGTGATGTGTTCATTTCACGGTCGAGGTATTCTTCAGCGCAAAGACCAACTTTGCCGAGAAGACTGCAAAGCTCACTTTTGTTCATCTTTCTGCCTGCGGCAGTTTCCAAAAGATTGCGAACTGTAAGACCTTTAAAACGAACAGGCTGCTGAAAAGCGTATGAAATGCCGCTTCTTGCTCTGTCTGTAACATTGATGTCTGTAATATCAGTTACAATACCGTCTTTTTCTAAAAGTATTTTACCGGCAGAAGGAGTAACGACACCTGCGATTAATTTCGCCAATGTAGTTTTACCGCCACCGTTAGGGCCTGTAACAACTATAAGTTTACCGTCACCGAACTCCAATGAAATATCTTTAATAATTTCTTTATTTACACCGTTTTCGTCGGACAAATTCCATTTTATATTTTCAAGTTTTAATGACATAAAAAACGCCTCCTGAAAGTATATTTTTGAGCATAAATTATACCATTAGCACAATGTGCCGTCAACAGCAGGTTGATTTTTGCAAAAATCAATGATACAATGAAAAACAGATTTTTTGCACGAATAAAACAATAGTTGATTTTCGTAACACGACAGGAGGAACTATATGAAAATTTCCGTAAAGCGATTCTTGCCGCTTATAATGGCACTCATAGTTGTACTTAGCAGTGTGCCTTATGGAATAACAGCACAAGAAACTAATGACACAAGAGCATCGGTAGCGCAAAGCCCTTCGACAGACTTTGATTATACTGTTTCAAATTCACAAGTTGAGATTACAGGCTATGTGGGAGAAGCTGAAGAAGTCGGAATTCCTGCCAAGATACAAGGTTACCCGGTAACGAAAATAGGTAGCTCTGCATTTTATAATTGCAGTTCTGTAGTAAGAGTATCAATTCCCGATAGCGTAAAAACGATAGGCAACTCTGCTTTTTTGTATTGCAGTTCTTTAGAGGAAGTGACAATACCCGACAGTGTGACAAGTATTGAAAATTCGGCTTTTTCGTGTTGCTCCTCATTAACAAAAATAACATTGTCCCAAAATATAACAGAAATAGGTATTGATGTTTTTAATCAATGCTCCTCTTTGACAGAAATAAAAATACCAAACGGCGTAAAAAAGATAGGTATTTCGGCCTTTGCGTATTGTGAAGCTTTGGAGATTGTAGAGTTACCCGACAGCGTTACGGAAATTGACAATTCAGCTTTTTCATATTGCTGCTCTTTGATTACGGTAACATTGGCAGAAGGCTTGAAAAGTATAGGTAAATCAGCTTTCAAAGGATGCTTTTTATTAGAAAGCATAACATTGCCCGAAAGTTTGGAGAGCATAGGCGATTCTGCTTTTGAATATTGTTATTCTTTAACAAACATTATAATCCCGGAGAAAGTAACAAGTATAGGAGCAGATACCTTTTTTGATTGCAGCTCATTAGAAAGCATAACAATCCCCGGTGGCGTATCGAGTATAGGCATTTCCGCTTTTAACGGTTGTGAAGCTTTAGCAAAAGTAAACTACACAGCCGAATCGGCCAAATGGGACGAAATTAACATAGGTAAAGGAAACGACTCTTTGTTTAATGCCGAAAAAATTTTCAGCGACACACAGGGTGAAGCACCGCCGGTGGTTGTTCCACCCGAAGACGAGCCCCCGGTAGAAGAAGATTTAGGAGACGGCTTTGTGGCACAGATATTTACTTATGACGGCACACAGGCACTCGGTGTTTCCGGCACTAAAAGCACTTTTGTTAATCCCGATGAAAACAACAGGGGACAATTGTATCATTTCGTGCGTCAATCGGATGGCAACTATAAAATTATTCATACCAAATTGAATTTTGCTCTTGGTTTGCAAACAGAGCCGGTTGTTGGTGCGGCAATTAGTATTGTGAGTGTCAGCTTGGGTGAATACAGTTGGACTGTACTTTCTGAGTCCGGCAAATATATATTGAAAGCCGCTGATACGGAAAGTTTGGTCGCAGGTGTTTCGGACGGCAGTGCACAACTTGTTGAGTTTTCGGAAGATGTTTTGACAAATATGCTTACTGTAAACAAAATCGAAGACGCTCAGTACAACATGCCTGCAATTTCCGAAGATGGAATATTTGATGAAACAAGAATATCAATAATAGGTAATTTACTTTGTGAAGTATCTGATGAATGCAGTAATATGAGTTCTGAAGAATTAAACCAAAAAATTGCTGAGTTTGCGGCTAAGTCATTTGAACTTGGCGTTAAAGAAACTAAAGCGATTGCGCTTTGTGTAAATATTATGTTTTTGGGCGGTGAAGAAGAATTAACCCGTATTCTTTTGAATACAAGTGATTATTCTCTTGAAGGTATTTATTCTGTGTTAATTACAGACAGCGGAGCACAGGTAGGTGCACACAAAGCGAGAAATTGGAATTTTTATAAGAATTGTGTAACATCTGAATTGTAAAAATAAAAAGACTATTAAAATTAAGGACTGTTTGTGCAGTCCTTTTTTGTTGATATCTTTTTTTGTTAGTGGTAGAATGTAACTCTTAAATGGACAATTTTCTAAATATAAACCTGGAGGTAACCAATGGTAAACTCACTCAAACGAATCTCAATATTAATTATGGCATTGGCATTATGTGCTATTCTTTTTGCTTGTGCCGATAATTCTGATTCTTTGACAACACAAAAAAGCATTTTTCTTGATCTTTCGGTGATGCCTACGAGCGGAAGTTTTACTGCGGGTGGTTATTCTCAAGACACGAAGGTTTTTAATTTTATGACAGGCGGAGAGAATGACAGTGAATCTCATTCTTTGGGAGAGTTCGATTTAAGACAATATGATTCTTTGATTGTATATTATGGAAATGACAGTCAAGCTACGGAAACAGGCATACTGGCACTGCAAACGGTTTCGGGGTATGAATTGGCGTCTGCTAAGTGCGAATTGGCTTCCGGATGGCAAGACACAGCAGCAAAAGTTGTAATTGATGTGTCAGCATTGCGAAACAAAGAAGAACTCATACTTAGCCTTAAAGATCATAAAAACGGTATAGTTGTATATAAAATTGAGCTTGTATACAGCAATGATTTAAGCACTCGCTTGCCGTATTCAAATGAAGAAGTCTCTCTCTGCGGCAATGGCAGTGACATAAGTTCATTTGCAGAAAGTGACCATAATAAATATTTGGATGCTTGCAGATATTTTAAAGAAAGCGGATTCGAGGTTTATAATCAAAGTGAAAAAAACGGAAATACTTTTACGACTTTCACAAGAGGCGCGGAAATGGTTCATGTTTATCGAATTGCCTTTAAAAATGAAATCAGTGCAATATATTCTCCAACAAACGGAGCTAATCTACCGCAACAAAAATCTGCAATCACAAAAGGAGAGGTACCGACAACCATTACACAAATAAAAGGCAATGGAGACGAAGTAATGGGCTATGTAATACAACTTGATGATGGTAGCTTCTTGCTTTATGACGGCGGTAATTCCGAGTGTGCAGAAGAATTGTTGGATACAATGAGTAAAATGAAAAAGGGTAACGACATTATTGTGCGCGGATGGGTTCTTACTGTGAACGATGAAGCGCATATAGGCTGTTTCAAGGAAGTAGCGGCAAAATATTCCGACAAAATTAAATTAGAAAGAGTTTTTGCAGCTCCTGCCAACAGGGATTTTGCGGCGAAGTACAACAGAGAGTATCTTTCAGACGGACTTAGCAGTGATGTTGCAAAGTTTGAAGGAGCAAAAATATGCTATGTTCATACGGGTATGGAGTTTTATATCTGCAATGTGAAGCTTGAGATTCTTTTTACGGCTGAAGAAATATATGCTACTGATTTATTCTATCTCAAAAATGAGTCTGCTGAGTCTTCGGAAGCGGAATTCGGTAACACATCTTTGATTTCAAGAGTAAGCACTCAGAATACCAATGTCCTTATGCTTTCTGATTGCGGAATGTTAACGGCAAGAAGATTAGGAATATATTACAACAAATATCTAAAGAGCGATATTTGTCAGGCCGGGCAGCATGGAAAAGGGGATATGCCGCTGTATGTTTATAACATAATATCAGCTCCGGTTTTTTATTATCCTACAACCGCAGAAATTTATGATACAGATCCGACAAACAAGGTTGTTCGTGAAGTGCTTTTGAAAAATCCTGTTACACAAAAAGTTGTTTTGCTTGATTCAGAGGACAGTACAATCAGCCTTGATGAAGTAATCGCTGCGCCGGAGAATACAGAACTTGTAGAAGCTTATCAATATACAACTACTGACGGTGAAACGGTAAAGTATTATTTTGATGTAACATTGGAAGAAGCATCAGAATACACCAAAGAATTACTCGCAGATGGTTTTGTGAAATACAGTGGTTTTAGTCTCGGAGAAAATCAAAGCGGCACTTATGTCAGAAACTCCGAAATGGTTCATGTGTGTTTGTATAGAAACGAAAAGCGTTTTACTGTTGTAAAATCTGAAAAAGGTGCAGAAAAATTACCGACTAAAAGGGTATTAAAAAAAGGCAGTATTGTTACAAGTGTTACACAGCTCAAGACAGAAGAAGTCGATGGTATGGGATATGTTATTCAGCTTTCTGATGGCAGTTTTGTTATTTATGATGGCGGAAATAAAAATAAAGATGGTGCGTTAAATCTTTGGGATCTGCTGAATGAATTGAAACCGGCTGATAAATCAATTATTATCAGAGCATGGATATTTACTTCTCCATTTATTGACCATTATGGGGTGTTTTCAGCTTTTAGTGAAACTTATGCTTCGCAAGTTACATTGGAAACAGTTATGAAAGCACCTGTGCCGGAGAGCTTATTAGAAAAAACAGACGGATATATGCAGAGCGGTTTAAAAGAGGATGTTGCAAAATTTGAAGATGCTAAAATATGCAATTTGTTTCCGGGAATGGCTTTTGAATATTGCGACGTAGCGTTTGAAATATTTGAAACTTACCAAGATGCATTTATATTATCTACAACAAAAAAATTTGCTGAAAACATTTCTGTTATTTCAAGAATTTTGACGAATAGTGCCAAAATGTTAATTCTCGGAGATGCGGGTGTAGATCAAATGGAACACATGGCGTTTACATGGGGAGAATATATTAGAAGTGATATGTGCCAAGTGTCGAATAATGGTAAAGAAACTTGTCCGACATTTATATACAGAGCTATAAGACCAAATGTAGTTTGGTATCCGTGTGCATCTTCTGATATTGAATTGTTGCCTGAAAAAGCCGACAAAATATATAAAGCATTAAAGAGCATAAAAAATGTAGAATATATATTTTTCCGTGATTTGAAAAATGAAAGAGCGACTCTTAAAATCGATAGTGGCTATTGACATATTGACAAAAATATGATAAAGTAACAAACTGCGTTGTAATCTCGCAAGGACTACAGCCATGTCTTGTTGTCTAAAAATATTGCATACTACATCTTGTGGTTGTGAATTTTTTGTTAACACATTTTGCGAGAATATGACACAAACTTGTATGGTGTGCAATGAGTTTAAAGAGCATAACTCAAGCACTGTTAGCCTGAAAAAAATATGAGGTGATTATCAATTATGGTGCATTCGGTAATGTACGGTCAGAATGAAAGAAAAAGCTACTCAAGAATTCAGGAGATTCTTGAAATGCCAAACCTTATCGCAGTTCAAAAAAGCTCTTATAAGCATTTCTTGGATGAAGGTTTGAAAGAGGTCTTTAAGGATATTTCCCCAATCACCGATTACTCGGGAAATTTAATGTTGGAATTCGTAGATTATTATCTCGAAGACAAAACAAACTATTCAATAGAAGAGTGTAAAGAAAGAGATGCCACATATGCATCTCCATTAAAGGTACGCGTACGTGTTGTTGATAAAGAAACAGATCTCATTAAAGAGGATGTTCTTTATTTCGGCGAGCTTCCACGTATGACGGAGAACGGTACGTTCATTATGAATGGTGCAGAGCGTGTTATCGTAAGCCAATTGGTACGTTCACCCGGTGCGTATTTTGAGAAAAACTACGACAAATCAAAGGGTAAGCACATTACTGCGTCTACACTTATCCCCAACAGAGGAGCATGGCTCGAGACAGAGATTGACTTCAGCGATGTTATTTATGTAAGAATTGACAGAAACAGAAAGCTTCCTGCAACAATTCTTTTAAGAGCACTCGGCTACAGCGACAATACATCTATCCAAGATCTTTTTGCTGTATCTAAGGACGAGCTTGCACCCGAATTTGCAGAGAATCTTGATGATTCTATAGTTGACGAGCGTCTTTTGAATACATTCCTCAAAGATTCTACTGAGAATACTGACGATGCATTACTTGAAATATATAAGAAACTTCGTCCCGGCGAGCCTGCACTTGTAGAAAATGCAAAATCATTACTCTATGGTATGTTCTTTGATGCTAAGAGATATGACCTTGCAAAAGTAGGCCGTTATAAATTTAATAAGAAACTTTCTTTGTTCTCTCAAATTACAGGTAAGACTCTTGCTGCAAACGTTATTAACGAAAGTACAGGAGAACTTATTGCTGAAGCAGGAGAGGTTTTGACTGCAGAGAAAGCAATAGAAATTCAAGACAGCGGTGTAAATGTTGTTATTATCAATACACCTTACAGACCTGTTAAAATCAGAGGTAACAATACAGTTGATATAACTAAGTTTGTTACATTTGATGTTAAAGAATTTGGTATTACAGAGAGAGTTAACTACACTGTACTCAGCGAGATTTTAGAAGCAGCTGAGGGAGATGAAGATACTCTTAAGAAATTGATTGAAGAAAGAGTTAATGACTTGCAACCTAAGCATCTTACTCTTGACGATATACTTTCTTCGTTCAGTTATATATTGAATCTCCAATATGATCTTGGAAATACAGACGATATTGACCACTTGGGTAACAGAAGAATTCGTTCTGTAGGAGAGCTTCTCCAAAACCAAGTGCGTATCGGTCTTTCAAGAATGGAGCGAATTGTACGCGAGCGTATGGCAATGCAAGACAAAGACGTTGTAACACCTCAAGCTCTTATCAATACAAGACCTGTTACAGCTGCAATCAAAGAGTTCTTTGGTTCGAGCCAGTTGTCACAGTTCATGGATCAGACTAACCCACTTGCGGAGCTTGCCAATAAGAGAAGACTTAGTGCATTGGGTCCTGGTGGTCTTAATCGTGAAAGAGCAACATTTGATGTACGTGACGTACACTATTCGCATTATGGTCGTATGTGTCCTATCGAAACGCCTGAAGGTCCTAACATCGGTTTGATTGGCTCGCTTAGTACATACGCGAGAATCAATGAATACGGTTTCATTGAAGCTCCGTATAGAAAGTACGACCCCGAAACAAAAACAGTTACAGATAAAATAGATTACCTTATGGCTGATGAAGAGGATAAATATATCGTTGCTCAGGCAAACGAGCCTCTTGATGCAGAAGGTCACTTTATGAATCGTAAAGTTGTATGCCGTCACCGTGATGAATTCCTTGAAATCGAGGGTGAACGCGTTGACTATATGGACGTATCACCTAAGCAGGTAGTATCTGTGGCAGCCGCTATGATTCCGTTCCTTGAAAACGATGACGCCAGCCGTGCGCTTATGGGTTCAAACATGCAGCGTCAGGCAGTACCGCTTATGCGTGCAGAGGCACCTATCGTTGCTACAGGTATTGAGTATAAAGCAGCGAAAGACTCCGGTGCTGTTGTACTTGCTAAATATGACGGTGTGGTAAAAGACGTTACAGGTAAGTATATCGTTATTAAGAGAGAAGACGGTACAGAGGATAAGTATTCTCTTCTCAAATACATGCGTTCTAACCAAGGCACATGTATCAATCAAAAACCTGTTGTAAAATTCGGACAGCAAGTTAAAGCCGGCGATGTTATCGCTGATGGTCCTTCAACTGACAACGGTGAAATTGCGTTGGGACACAATGCTTTAATCGGATTTATGACTTGGGAAGGTTATAACTACGAGGATGCTGTTCTTATCAGTGAAAAACTCGTTAAAGAAGATATATACACTTCAATTCATATTGAGGAATATGAGTGCGAAGCAAGAGATACAAAGCTCGGACCTGAAGAAATCACTTCAGAAATTCCTCATGTAGGCGAAGATGCACTTAAAATGCTCGATCCTAACGGTGTTATCATTGTTGGTTCTGAGGTTCGTGCAGGAGATATTCTTGTAGGTAAAGTAACTCCTAAGGGTGAGACAGAGCTTACAGCAGAAGAACGCTTGCTCCGTGCTATCTTTGGCGAAAAGTCAAGAGATGTAAGAGATACATCACTTAAAGTTCCTCATGGTGAGTCAGGTATTGTAGTAGACGTTAAAGAATTTACTCGTGAAAATGATGACGAGCTTTCACCCGGCGTTAACCGTATGGTAAGAGTTTATATTGCTCAAAAGAGAAAACTCTCAGTTGGTGATAAAATGGCCGGACGTCACGGTAACAAGGGTGTTATTTCAAGAATTCTTCCTGAAGAAGATATGCCTTTCCTTCCTGACGGCACTCCGCTCGAAATCGTATTGAACCCGTTGGGCGTACCTTCACGTATGAACATCGGTCAGGTACTCGAAGTGCATTTGGGTTATGCGGCTAAAGCATTAGGCTGGAAGATTGCAACTCCTGTTTTCGATGGTGCTTCAGAGCATGATATTATAGAGACACTTAAATTGGCAGGTAAGAGCCCCGATGGTAAGACAACACTTTATGACGGACGTACAGGTGAGCCTTTTGATAATCCTGTAACAGTAGGTTACATGTATTATCTCAAACTCCACCACCTTGTTGACGACAAGATTCACGCACGTTCAACAGGTCCTTACTCTCTCGTTACACAGCAACCTTTGGGTGGTAAAGCTCAATTCGGTGGTCAGCGTTTCGGTGAGATGGAGGTTTGGGCATTGGAAGCTTACGGTGCTGCTTATACACTTCAGGAAATTTTGACAATCAAGTCAGACGATACAATTGGTCGTGTAAAGACTTACGAAGCAATTGTAAAAGGCGAGAATGTTCCGGAGCCGGGTATACCCGAGTCTTTCAAAGTGCTTGTTAAAGAGCTCCAGAGCCTTGCGCTTGATGTTCGTATCTTTACTGATGATAATACAGAAATTCCGCTTAAAGAAGCAGAAGAAGATTATATTAAGAATCCTGAGAAGTACAGAACAAAGAAGGATGTATTTAATCCTGATTTCCAAACTTTCACTGATGAGTCAGGCTCTATCGTTATGGGTAATGACTTCGATACAAGTGAAGATGTTCTCATGGATGATGGTTTTATTGATGCCGACAGCGTTGATGCAACTGATTTTGAAGACGGCGAAGCTGAGTTGGATGCTGATGTTTTCGCAGGAGTTTCCGACGATACCGATTCGGAATAATTAGGAGTAAGGAGTGTAGACAGTATGATAGATTTTAATAATTTTGACTCAATACAGATTAGCCTTGCATCTCCTGAGACTATGTTGAAATGGTCTCATGGTGAGGTAAAGAAACCTGAAACAATTAACTATCGAACTCTGAAACCTGAAAAGGACGGTCTTTTCTGTGAAAAGATTTTCGGACCTACAAAGGACGGAGAATGTCATTGCGGTAAGTATAAGAAAAACAGATACAGAGGTATTGTTTGTGATAAGTGCGGTGTTGAGGTTACAAGCTCAAAAGTAAGACGTACAAGAATGGGTCACATTGAACTCGCTGCTCCTGTATCACATATATGGTTCTTTAGAGGAATTCCCAGCAGAATGGGATTGATTTTGGATATGCCTCCCCGTTCGTTGGAGAAAGTTCTTTACTTTGCAGCATACATTGTAACTGACCCGGGTACAACAGCTCTTGAGTACAAACAAGTTTTGTCAGAGCGTGAGTACAGAGATGCTATTGCACAGTATGGCTACCAGTCATTTACTGCGCAGATGGGTGCAGAGGCTATTCAAAAAGTTTTAGCAGAAGTTGACCTTGAGAAACTTTCTGTAGAACTCAGAGAAGAAGTTGACCACCTTACAGAAATGGAAAAAGAAAAAGGCGGCCAGACAATCAGCCAAAAGAAAATGCGTCTTATAAAGAGACTTGAGGTTGTGGAGGCTTTTCGTCAATCACACAACAAACCTGAGTGGATGGTACTTTCTGTTATCCCTGTAATTCCTCCGGATCTTCGTCCGATGGTACAGCTTGAGGGTGGCAGATTCGCAACATCTGACCTTAATGACCTTTACAGACGTGTTATTAACAGAAATAACAGATTAAAGAGACTTAAAGAATTAAGAGCTCCTGATATTATCGTAAGAAATGAAAAGAGAATGCTTCAGGAAGCTGTTGACGCTCTTCTTGACAATGGTAGAAGAGGACGTCCTGTTACAGGTCCTAACACAAGACCTCTTAAATCTTTGTCAGATATGCTTCGCGGTAAGCAGGGACGTTTCCGTCAAAACCTTTTGGGTAAGCGTGTTGACTATTCAGGCCGTAGCGTTATCGTTGTAGGTCCTGAACTTAAGATTTATCAATGCGGACTTCCTAAAGAAATGGCACTTGAGCTCTTCAAGCCTTTCGTTATGAGAAAGCTTGTTGATGATGGTAAAGCTTTGAACGTAAAGAGTGCGCGTAAGATGGTTGACCGCGTTCGTCCCGAAGTTTGGGATATTCTTGAAGATATCATCAAAGAGCATCCTGTTCTTTTGAACCGTGCTCCTACGCTTCACCGTTTGGGTATTCAAGCTTTTGAACCTGTACTTGTTGAGGGTCGTGCTCTTCGTTTGCATCCGTTGGTATGTACAGCGTACAACGCCGACTTTGACGGAGACCAAATGGCTGTACACGTACCGCTCTCTGCTGAGGCACAGGCAGAAGCAAGAGTTCTTATGCTTTCAGCAAACAACTTACTTGCTCCTAAAGATGGTAAGCCGATTACAGTACCTACACAGGATATGGTTCTCGGTAGTTATTACCTTACACTCAACAAAAATAAAGACTTTACAAATGCACCTGTTTTCTCATCTTATGATGAAGCTAAGATGGCTTATGATATTGGAGCAATAGATTTGCATACAGCTATTATCGTAAGACGTTACGGAGAATTTGAGGGTGAGCCGATAACACAACGTATTAATACTACAATCGGTAAGTTGATTTTCAACGATGCTATTCCTCAAGATCTCGGATTTGTTGACAGAACAAAACGTGAAAATGCACTTTTGCTTGAAATCGACAAACTCGTTAAGAAGGGTACTTTGGGAGAAATTCTTGATAAGTGTATTAAAGTTCATGGTCTTACAGAAACAGCAGTTGTCCTTGATAAGATTAAGGCATTGGGATACAAGTTCTCAACAAAAGGTGCTATTACAGTTGGTGTAGAAGATATTATCGTACCTCCTGAGAAACAACAACTCATTGAGGAAACAGATAAATTGGTTGATAAGATTGTTAAACAGTACAGAAGAGGTCTTATCACAGAAGAAGAGCGTTACAACAACGTTATTAAAGCTTGGACAGAGACAATTGATAAGCTTACTACAATACTCAAAAAGAACATGGGAGAATATAATCCTATCAACATGATGAGTGATTCGGGAGCCAGAGGTAACATTAACCAGATTAAGCAGCTCGCAGGTATGCGTGGTCTTATGACAGATACATCAGGTAAGTCAATCGAAATCCCGATTAAAGCTAACTTCCGTGAAGGTCTTGACGTATTGGAATTCTTTATCTCCAGCCACGGTACAAGAAAAACACTTTCTGATACAGCGCTTAGAACGGCCGACTCAGGTTACCTTACAAGACGTCTTGTTGATGTCAGCCAAGAGGTAATTATTCGTGAGCACGATTGTGGTACTGAAGAGTATATCGAGCTTGCCGCTATTGAAAATCAAGATGCTAAGGATCAAGGTCCTCTTGTACCTTTAGCAGCGCGTATTTCCGGCAGATATCCTGCGGAAACTATTATTGATCCTGCTACAGGTGAAGTTCTTGCTGATCGTGATACTCTTATTTCAGAAGAGCTTGCTGACAAAATTGTTGCTGCAGGACATACAAAGGTTAAAATTCGTTCAGTTCTTACATGTAAGTGTAAACATGGTGTTTGTGCGAAATGTTACGGTTCTAACCTTGCAACAAATGAAGAATGTAATGTTGGTGACGCTGTTGGTATTATCGCAGCTCAGTCAATCGGTGAACCCGGTACACAGCTTACGATGCGTACTTTCCACATGGGTGGTATTTCTACTGCAGACGATATCACACAGGGTCTCCCCAGAGTTGAAGAATTGTTTGAAGCGAGAAAGCCGAAAGGTAACGCAACAATTTCCGAACTTGATGGTACAGTATCTATCAATGATTCAGGCAAAAAGCGTGAAGTTACTGTTACATCAGAAGATGGTATGGCTGTAACATATTCATTTGTAATGGGTACTAATCTTCGTGTACAAGACGGCGATGTTGTTAAGAAAGGTGATATGCTCACAGGTGGTTCAATCAATCCTCACGACATTATTCGTGTTGTAGGTGTTACAGGAGTACAAAACTATATAATCGAAGAAGTACAGAAAGTTTACAACATGCAGGGTGTTAAAATTAACGACCGTCACATAGAGGTTATTGTAAGACAAATGCTCCGCAAGGTAAAAATTGACGATGCAGGAGATACAACACTTCTCCCCGGTAGCATGGTTGATATTACTACTTTCAATGCTGAAAATGAAAAAGCTGAAATGGAAGGCAAGAAAATTGCTACAGGAACAAGAACGCTTCTTGGTATTACAAAGGCTTCTCTTGCAACTGAATCGTTCCTTTCTGCTGCATCATTCCAAGAAACTACAAGAGTTCTTACTGAGGCAGCTATCAAGAGTAAGAGAGATCCGCTCCTTGGTCTTAAAGAGAACGTTATTATCGGTAAACTTATTCCTGCTGGTACAGGTATGAGCCGTTACAAAGATATTGAGATTGACGTTGAGGCACTTAAGAGAAAACCCGGTGAGGAGCTTGCTGAGAGCTTAGCTGATGAAGCAGAAGAGATTACTGCTGAAGAAGTTGCAGACGATGAGATTTCCGAAGAGGATGCTCAAGATGAAATCGAAGAACAATTCGACGTCGTTGACGGTAATGTTTATTTGGATGACGACAATGAGCCGGATGACGAGGAATAATAAGTCCTGATTATATGAATCATACCCCGAAGTTTGAATAATAACTTCGGGGTTTTTTTGTAAAAATTTATGTTGACAAGGGTGTTTGACTCGTGTACAATTACTAAGCTTGTGCGCATCAAGGTGCTTTTGCGCCTTTTTCGTATTAAGAAATCTATAATCGGAGGTGAAATTAATGCCAACATTTAACCAATTGGTTCGTAAGGGTAGACAGACACTTGAGAAAAAATCTACTTCTCCTGCTCTTCAAAAAGGCTTCAACAGCTTAACAAAGAGAAGTACTGACATCAGCAGTCCTCAAAAGAGAGGTGTTTGCTCAGTTGTTAGAACAACTACACCTAAAAAACCTAACTCTGCTTTGCGTAAAATTGCCAGAGTACGTCTCACAAACGGTATGGAAGTTACTGCATATATTCCCGGTATCGGACATAACCTTCAAGAGCATAGCGTTGTTCTTATCAGAGGCGGTAGAGTTAAAGATCTCCCTGGTGTAAGATACCATATTATCAGAGGTACACTCGATACAGCAGGTGTTAACAACCGTATGCAGGGTAGATCAAAGTACGGTGCTAAAGTACCGAAAGCAGCTAAAAAATAATTATTAACCGGATCGCCGGTGATTCATATAGATTTCATTTTTAGCGTGATATATCATATGAAACAAAGCCGGCATGTACTGCTGAAAAAATGCAGAGTACCAAATGATCACTTATCATTAAAAGGAGGGAAGTTTAAATGCCTAGAAAAGGATATATTGCGAAGAGAGAGGTTCTGCCCGATCCAATATATAAAGATCAGGTTGTAACAAAGCTTATTAACAATATCATGTTAGATGGTAAGAAAGGTGTAGCTCAAAAAATTTGCTACGATGCTTTCGATATCATCCGTGAGAAGACAAGCAGAGAACCTTTAGAAGTTTTCAGAGAAGCTCTTAATAATATTATGCCCCAGTTAGAGGTTAAAGCAAGACGTGTAGGCGGTGCTACTTATCAAGTGCCGATCGAGGTTAGACCCGAAAGACGTCAAGCTCTTGGTCTCAGATGGGTTGTTACTTTTGCTCGTAAAAGAAGTGAAAGAACAATGGCAGAGCGTCTTGCAGGCGAGCTTATGGATGCACTTAACAATGCAGGCGGCGCAGTAAGAAGAAAAGAAGATATGCACAAAATGGCAGAAGCAAACCGTGCGTTTGCTCATTACCGTTGGTAATTTCTTTAAGAAATTTACGTGCAGTAGTGTGAGTTTAGTTTTAAACTAAGAAATGGAGAAAATAATGCCTAGACAATTTAGTTTGGAAAATACCAGAAACATAGGAATTATGGCCCATATCGATGCCGGTAAAACAACTACAACAGAGAGAATTCTGTTCTATACCGGACGTACACACAAAATCGGTGAAACACATGACGGTGCTGCAACCATGGACTACATGGCACAAGAGCAAGAAAGAGGTATTACAATTACTTCTGCTGCTACAACAGCACAATGGAAGAACACAAGAATCAACATCATCGATACACCCGGACACGTTGACTTTACAGTAGAAGTTGAGCGTTCATTACGTGTACTTGATGGTAGCGTTACTTTGTTCTGTGCAAAGGGCGGTGTTGAGCCTCAGTCAGAGACTGTTTGGAGACAGGCTGACAAGTACGGTGTTCCCCGTATGGGTTATGTAAACAAAATGGATATCATGGGTGCGGATTTCTATCGTTGTGTAGATATGATCCGCAACAGATTGGGTGCGAATGCAGTTCCGCTCCAATTGCCCATAGGTAAAGAAGATTCGTTCGTAGGTATCATTGACCTTGTTGAGATGCATGCTATCGTATACAAGGACGAGCTTGGTAAAGTAATGGAAGTCGAAGAGATTCCTGAAGATATGAAAGAGCTTGCAGAGCAATATCGTTTAGAATTGCTTGAGGCTGTTGCAGATCAAGACGAAGAGCTCATGATGAAATATCTCGAAGGTGAAGAAATCACAGTACCTGAGATCAAGAGCGCTATCCGTAAGGCTACTATCGCTGTTAAAATGATCCCGGTTCTTTGTGGTTCTTCATATAGAAATAAAGGTGTTCAGCAGCTTCTCGATGCTGTTGTTGATTATATGCCTGCTCCTACAGACATCCCTTCTATCAAGGGTGTACTTGCTGACACAGGTGAAGAGTCTGAGCGTCATTCAAGCGACGAAGAACCTTTCGCTGCTTTGGCATTTAAGATCGTAACAGACCCGTTTGTAGGTAAGCTTTGCTTCTTCCGTGTTTATTCAGGTTCATTGGAAGCAGGTTCTTATGTATATAACGCAACAAAGGGCAAGAAAGAGCGTATCGGACGTATCGTTCAGATGCATGCTAACCACAGAGAAGAAATTGACCGCGTTTATGCAGGTGATATCGCAGCTGCAGTTGGTTTGAAAGACACAACAACAGGTGATACACTTTGTGATGATGCAGATCCCATCGTTCTCGAGACAATGGAGTTCCCTGATCCGGTTATTTCAGTTGCTGTTGAGCCTAAGACAAAAGCAGGACAAGAGAAGATGAGCATTGCTCTTCAAAAATTGTCAGAGGAAGACCCGACATTCAGAGTTCGTACAGATCATGAGACAGGTCAAACAATTATTTCCGGTATGGGTGAGCTTCACTTGGAAATCATCGTTGACAGATTGCTCCGTGAGTTCAAAGTAGAAGCTAATGTAGGTAATCCCCAGGTTGCTTATAAAGAGGGTATTCGTAAGCCTGTTCGCCAGGAAGGTAAATTCGTTCGTCAGTCAGGTGGTCGTGGTCAATACGGTCACTGTGTTATCGAAGTTGAGCCCCTTGAAAGAGGTAAAGGTTATGAGTTCGTTAACAAGATTGTCGGCGGTGTAATTCCTAAAGAATACATCGGACCTGTTGACCAAGGTATCCAAGAAGCTCTCCAGAGCGGTATCATAGCAGGATATCCGATGGTAGACGTTAAGGTAACACTCGTAGATGGTTCATACCATGAGGTTGACTCTTCAGAAATGGCCTTCAAGATTGCCGGGTCAATGGCTATCAAAGAAGCTTGTAAGAAAGCTGACCCTGTACTTCTCGAACCTATCATGAAGGTTAGCGTAAATGTTCCTGAGGAATATTTGGGCGACATCATTGGTTCTGTAAGTGCTAAACGTGGTAAGATCGAAGGTATGGAGGATGTTGCCGGAAGCAAAGTTATTTCCGCACAATGTCCGTTGGCCGAAATGTTCGGTTATACAACAACACTTCGTTCAAGCACACAGGGAAGAGGTTCATTTATTATGGAGCCCAGCCACTACGAAGAAGTGCCTAAGAGCGTACAAGAAGCAGTTCTCAAACAGAGAAATGCTGAGTAATGGTTGTGTTTGTTAACACAAAAATATACTTGCAATAAAATATGAAAAAGTGTAATATAAAAAGAGACACATTTTCAATTACTTTTATTATTTTTTAATTATTTAAGGAGGATTTAAAATGGCAAAAGCTAAGTTCGTAAGAACAAAACCCCACGTAAATATTGGTACAATTGGTCACGTTGACCACGGTAAGACAACATTGACTGCCGCTATCACAAAGACTCTTTCACTTGACGGTGCTGCTGAAGCTAAAGCATATGACGAAATCGACGGCGCTCCCGAGGAGAGAGAGAGAGGTATTACAATCAACACAGCACACGTTGAGTATGAGACAGCTGCAAGACACTATGCTCACGTTGACTGCCCAGGACATGCTGACTACGTTAAAAACATGATCACAGGTGCAGCTCAGATGGACGGTGCTATCCTTCTCGTTTCAGGTCCTGATGGCCCGCAAGCTCAAACAAGAGAGCACATCCTTCTTGCTCGTCAGGTAGGCGTTCCTTACATCGTTGTATTCATGAACAAATGTGACATGATCGACGAAGGCGACGAAGAGCTCCTCGACCTCGCTGAGATGGAAATCAGAGAGCTCCTCAGCTCATATGAGTTCCCCGGAGATGAGATTCCGATCATCAGAGGTTCAGCTCTTACAGCTCTCCAATGTGCAAGCACTGATTCAAGCGCTCCTGAGTATGCTTGCATCAAAGAACTTATGGATGCTGTTGACAGCTACATTCCTACACCTGAGAGACCTACAGATAAGCCTTTCCTTATGCCTGTTGAGGACGTATTCACAATCACAGGTCGTGGTACAGTTGCTACAGGTCGTCTCGAGAGAGGTGTTATCAAAGTTGGTGATCCTGCAGAAATCGTTGGTCTCAGCGATGAGAAGTTGAGCACAGTTGTAACAGGTGTTGAGATGTTCCGTAAACAACTCGATCAAGCTGAAGCAGGCGACAACATCGGTGTACTCTTAAGAGGTATTCAAAGATCTGAAATCGAAAGAGGTCAGGTTCTTGTTAAACCCGGTACAATTCAACCTCATACACACTTCAAAGGTCAAGTTTACGTATTGACAAAAGACGAGGGTGGTCGTCACTCACCGTTCTTCAGCAACTACAGACCTCAGTTCTATTTCAGAACAACAGACGTTACAGGTGTTATCACACTTCCTGAGGGAGTAGAAATGGTAATGCCCGGCGATAACATCGAGATGGAAGTTAAACTTATCACTCCTATCGCTATGGAAGAAGGTCTCCGTTTCGCTATCCGTGAGGGTGGTAGAACAGTAGGCGCAGGCGCTGTTGCTAAGATTATCGAATAATAAAATCGGCTGTTGTCAAACAGCTTAAAAAAGAAAGCCATGTTCTTTTGAACATAGGCTTTCTTTTTTTTATGAGAGGCAATATTTCAGCGAAAAAATTTCGGGAATAGTTCGTACTAAATTGATTGCTTAAAGTACGAAAAAAATTGATCTCAAAGATTAGTTTTCTTAAATATCAAAGCGCTGCCTTGAGCGATAAAGCAGCGCTTTGATATCAGTTTGATAACAGTCGGGGGGATATCATATTATTTAAACTACATTCTTTTTTATGTGTTTTTGCATTCTCATGATGCATTCCGGGCAAATATTTACGCCTTTGTAGGTGGTAACATTTGTCGCATTACCGCAAAAAATACAAGAGGGCTCATATTTTCTGAGTATGAGCATATTGTTTTCAGAAAATATCTCTATGGCATCTTTGCTTGAAATATTTAAAACTTTGCGTAATTCCATTGGGATAACAACGCGTCCTAATTTGTCTACTTTTCTAACTATTCCTGTTGATTTCACTGTTTTAACCTCCTTAAGTGCAACTTCATTCAACTGAATGTGTCGTTATAATAATACAATAATCGAAAAGAGTCAAATATTTGGGAAATATTTCCCGAAAATATATTGGAAAAATATGGAAAATAAAATCGTCATAGTCCTTCTTTGAATTTCATATATATAAACAGAATGTCAATTGTAAAAAGAGGTATTATTACTGTGCTAAATATTATTTGGGCTGTTTTGATGGTTGTAGGTATAGTATGTGCATTTTTATTAAATAAAACCGATGTTTTAATGGATACTATTGTATCGTCCGCCAATGAAGCAGTTACTTTTTCGATAGGTCTTATAGGTGTGGTGGCTCTATGGTGCGGTTTGATAAAAATTTTGGAAGATGCCGGTGCAGTAGAATGGTTGTGTCAAAAAATGAAACCTGTGGTTACGAGAATCTTTCCGTCAACTCGTTATAACGAAAAAGCACAAAAAGCAATAATTACAAATATTTCGGCAAACTTTTTGGGATTAGGTAACGGAGCAACGCCTTCAGGCATAGAAGCGGTCTCGGAAATGAGAAATAACACAAGAGATATATGTTTGTTTTTGGTGATAAATTCAGCAGCTATACAACTTTTGCCGTCGACGGTGATAGCTATGAGAGCTGAGGCAGGTTCGCTAAATCCTACTGATATTTTATTGCCGACATGGATTGTTTCAATTATATCTCTTTTGTCAGCAGTTGCTATTTTTGGGATTGTTTATACAGTTCATAGAAAATTGAGAGGTAGTAAATGATTTACATACTTCCTGTTTTTGTTTTAATTATTATAATAATAGGCTTTGTTAAAGGGGTGCCGTGTTTTGACAGTTTTGTAAGTGGTGCAAAAGACGGGATAGATACTGTGGTAAGATTATTACCATCTTTTGTGGGCTTGATAGTCGCAATAGGTGTATTTAAATCGTCCGGCATTTTGGATGTTATAGGAGTAAAAAACAGTGTTTTGCCGTTAATGATTATAAGACCAATATCGGGAAGTGCCTCTTTAGCAACATTAAAAGATATATTAACAAGCAGCGGTCCCGATTCAATTGTGGCAAGGACGGCTTGTGTGATGATGGGATCGACCGAGACTATTTTTTACACAATGGCAATTTATACAAAGAAAACCAATTTGAAAAAATTGCCGGGGGTTCTCCCGGCAGCTTTGGCAGCAAATGTCATTTCAGCTATTGCTTCAACTTTGATTTGTTCTGTTATTTAATTTTTCTTCAAGACAGCCTTGACAGGATTTCCTGATTCACGGTCAAAATAATAAAGCCAATAACCATTGTAGTTATTGCTGTTGATTTCCGGAGGCTTGTTAACAGCGGTAATCCACCGTGCGTACATGCGTATGGTAAGAGTTTGCCTTTTTTTTGTACGAATATTCCAACCGGGTAAACCTACAACAACAAAACTCCGACCACTCTCAGGGTCTGTATACTCACCGCGCAGAATGTGCCCTGCAACTCGCAACGCGTAATGAGCTGTTCTGATAAAAGTATCAGGCATAAAGTTTGCTCCGTTTACTTTGACTTTTGCAAACATTTCCGGGTGTATATGAATTTTACGGAAAATTTCCGTCGCATCGCCGTGGGCTTTTAGCGTATGAATAAACCATTTATAGGAAGAATTGGTAGTGTTAAAAGGGTCAAATTGAAATCCGAATTCTTCGGAAATTTGCGGTATGGGAGTTTCTGTAGTAATTGCTTTACTGTGGATTTCAGAAAACAGTATCGTACGACCGCCGGCAGTGACGATTACATAGAGATTTTCATCCTTGAAATCAGATTGTAAAAATGAAACAGAACTATCCATAAAAAGTCGGTTTTTTTGGAAAGAAGAAAATTTTCCCAAAAACAAAGAAGTGTTAGTGATATATGTAACCGGGCTCAGATAGAGCTCCAATGGATATCTGTTGGATGAGATATTATTGATTTTTTCTTTATTGAGGCTACATTGAAAATATAATAAATGACGATCTGCGGAAATTGTAAAAGATATGTATCCGAAAGATTTATCGATAGCTTTGTTGTCCAAAGATTTGAAGTAATAATACCCGTCTTTCACAATAAAACCTCCTGATGTTTTTATGATATTATATGCAAATGTCGATGTGAAAATACATTTTTTGACAACTCCATTTTTTATTTGAATTTTATTGCTTGAGGGTGTATAATCATAAATTGGAAGTCGTGTAAACAGATTTCGCGTTGTTCGTAAAAATAAAACAAAAACAGGAGGCTGACGAGAGAAATGTATGCAATAGGCAACGATCACAGTGCAGTAGCACTTAAAGAAGTTATCAAAGCACATCTTGAATCAAAAGGCATAGAAGTTAAAGACTTCGGTACTGAGTCTACTACTGCCAGTAATTATGCAGCAAAAGCAGAGGAAGTAGCCAACGCAGTTGTTTCCGGAGAGTGTGAAAGAGGTATTTTAATTTGCGGTACGGGAATTGGTATTTCAATTGCGGCAAATAAAGTAAACGGTATCAGAGCAGCAGTTTGCTCGGAGCCTTTTTCAGCAAAGCTTTCAAAGATTCACAATAACTCAAATATACTTTGCTTCGGCGCACGTGTTGTAGGTACAGAGCTTGCGAAGATGATAGTTGATGAATGGGTAAATGCTGAATTCGAAGGCGGCAGACATCAGGTAAGACTTGACACTATCACTGAGATAGAAGGTAGAAACTAATAAAAGTTAATAATTGCTTCGGCAGTTTATTATAAATTATGCTATATTTAAATTTTATGATATGGAGGAGATTATATCATGGACAAGCGCACAAAGCTTGATTTACAGAAAAAAGCTACTCAGATCAGAAAATACATTATAGAAGAAGTATTTTCTGCAAAATCCGGACATCCCGGCGGATCACTCTCATGTACAGACATTTTCACAACATTGTACTTTGCAGAAATGAGAGTTGACACAAAGAATCCTAAGGATCCTAACAGAGACAGATTCGTTCTTTCAAAAGGACACTGCGCACCTGCTCTTTATGCTACACTTGCTACAAAGGGCTTCTTCCCTGAGGAAGATTTGTACACATTCCGTAAAGTAGACAGTTACTTAGAGGGACATCCTAACATGACTTATGTTCCCGGTGTTGATATGTCAACAGGTTCATTGGGACAGGGAATTTCAACAGCTGTAGGTATGGCTCTTGCAGGAAAAATTGACAAGAAAGATTACAGAGTATACTCAATTCTCGGCGATGGCGAGATAGAAGAAGGTCAGGTTTGGGAGGCTGCTATGGCAGGCGCTCACTACAAACTCGATAACCTCACAGCATTTGTTGACTACAACGGACTTCAAATTGATGGTAATATCACAGACGTTATGAATCCTGAGCCGATTGCAGACAAATTTGCAGCATTTGGTTGGAATGTTATTTCAGTAGACGGACATGATCACGAGCAAATCAAAAATGCTATCGAGACAGCTAAGACAGTAAAAGGCAAGCCTACAATGGTTGTTTGTCACTGTGTAAAAGGTAAAGGCGTATCTTTCATGGAGAACAATTACGCTTGGCACGGTACAGCACCCAACCAAGAGCAGAGAGATCAGGCTATTTCAGAGCTTGACGCGCTCATGGCTAAAATCGAAAAAGAAATCGCAGAGGAGGCTTGAGAACAATGGGTAAAGTAGCAACAAGAGAAGCTTACGGTAAAGCATTGGCAGAGTACGGCGCAGACGAGAGAATTATTGTTCTTGACGCAGACTTGTCAAAATCAACAAAAACAGATACATTTAAAAAAGTATATCCCGAGAGACATTTCAATATGGGTATCGCAGAAGGCAATATGATGAGCGTTGCAGCAGGTCTTGCAGCAACAGGTAAAGTTGTTTTTGCCAGCACATTTGCTATTTTCGCAGCTGAGCGTGCATGTGAGCAAATTCGTAACGCAATCTGCTATCCGAAGCTCAACGTAAAGGTTTGCGCAACACACGCAGGTCTTACAGTTGGTGAAGATGGTGCATCTCACCAATGTATTGAGGATCTCGCTATAATGAGAGCGCTCCCCAATATGTTAGTACTCAGTCCTTGCGATGAGATCGAGACAAAGCTCGCTATTAAAGCAGCTATCGATCACGAAGGTCCTGTATATGTTCGTCTCGGCAGACTTGGCGTAGAGGCTGTACACGATCCTGAAACTTTCAAATTCGAAGTTGGTAAGGGTGTTGAAATTAAAGAAGGTACAGACCTTACTATCGTAGCTACAGGACTTATGGTTCAAGAGTCATTGAAGGCTGCTGAAATTCTCGCTGAAAAAGGCGTTAATGCAAGAGTTATTGATATGCATACTATTAAACCTATAGATACAGAGATTCTTGTAAAAGCTGCAAAAGAGACAGGCTTCATCGTAACAGTTGAAGAACACAACATTGCAGGTGGTTTGGGCGGCGCAGTTTGTGAGGCTCTTTCACAGAACTATCCTTGCAAAGTAAAAATGATCGGTGTTGAAGAAAAATTCGGTAAATCCGGTACACCTGCTGCTCTTCTCGAGAAATACGGCTTGAATGCAGAAGCTATCGCAGAGAAGATTCTCGCAGCTAAGGAGGCATAATATTTATGGCAAGAAAAAAGATTTCAATGGACGGTAATACAGCTGCCGCTCACGTGAGTTACGCATTCACAGAAGTAGCAAGTATTTATCCTATTACACCGTCCAGTGTTATGGCTGAGCTTACTGACTCATGGTCAGCAACAGGTCTCAAAAATATTTTCGGTGATAATGTAAGAGTTATGGAAATGCAATCAGAAGCCGGCGCAGCAGGTACTGTACACGGTAGCTTGGCTGCAGGTGCTCTTACAACAACTTATACAGCATCACAAGGTTTGCTCCTTATGATTCCTAACATGTATAAGATTGCAGGTGAGCTTTTACCTTGCGTTATTCACGTATCAGCAAGATGTGTAGCTTCACACGCACTTAACATTTTCGGAGATCATTCAGACGTATACGCTTGCCGTCAAACAGGTTTCGCTATGATGGCTTGTACAAACCCTCAGGAAGTAATGGATTTGGGCGCTGTATGTCACCTTTCAACAATTAAAGGACGCGTACCTTTTGTTAACTTCTTTGACGGTTTCCGTACTTCTCATGAAATTTCAAAGATTGAAGCGTGGGATTATGACGTACTCAAAGGCATGATCGACCAAGACGCTTTAGCGGCTTTCCGTAAAAGAGCACTCAACCCTGAGCATCCTGTACTCAGAGGTAGCGCTGAGAACGGAGATATATTCTTCCAACACAGAGAAGCTTGTAACAAATATTACGATGCTCTCCCTGCTATCGTTGAAGATTATATGGATAAAGTTAATGCTGAAATCGGCACAAATTATAAACTCTTTAACTACTATGGTGCTCCCGATGCTGACAGAGTTATCGTAGCAATGGGTTCAATCTGTGACGTAGCTGAGGAAGTTATCGACTATATGCTCGCACAAGGTGAAAAGGTTGGTCTCGTTAAAGTTCGTCTTTACAGACCTTTCAGTGCTGAGAAACTTGTTGAAGCAATTCCTGCAACAGCAAAGAAGATTGCAGTTCTCGACAGAACAAAAGAGCCCGGTTCATTGGGTGAGCCCCTTTACTTGGATGTTGTTACTGCTCTTGCAACAAAAGGCGTAAGCGCTAAAGTTGTAGGTGGCCGTTACGGTCTCGGTTCAAAGGATACTCCTCCTCAAAGCATTTTCGCTGTATATGAGAACCTCAAGGCAGACGAGTCTAAGGCTAACTTCTCAATCGGTATCGTTGATGACGTTACTAACCGTTCATTAGAAGAGAAGGTTGCTCCCGATACAGCTCCTGCAGGCACAATCAGCTGTAAGTTCTGGGGTCTCGGCGGCGACGGAACAGTTGGTGCTAACAAGAACTCAATCAAAATTATCGGTGACCACACAGATAAATTTATTCAGGCATACTTCCAGTATGACTCAAAGAAAACAGGTGGCGTTACAATTTCACACTTGCGTTTCGGCGATAAGGCTATCAAGTCTTCATATTATGTAACAAAAGCTGACTTCGTAGCTTGTCATAATCCTTCATATATAGTTAAAGGATATAAAATTGTAAATGACGTTAAACCCGGTGGAATATTCCTTCTTAACTGTCAATGGACACCTGAGGAAGTTGAAAAACATCTTCCTGCTGAGGCTAAAAAATATATCGCAGAGAATGATGTTAAATTCTATATAGTTAACGCTATTGATAAAGCAAGAGAAATCGGTATGGGTAAGAGAACAAATACAATTCTCCAATCTGCATTCTTTGCTCTTGCAAATATTATGCCTATCGAAGAAGCTGTAGATTATATGAAAGCTGCTGCTAAGAAGTCATATCTCAAAAAAGGTGAAGCAGTAGTAGAAATGAACTACAAAGCAATTGATGCAGGTGTTGACGCTATCGTTAAGATTGACGTTCCTGCTTCATGGAAAGATGCTAAGACTGAGGAGAAAGCTTCTGAAGTTAAGAGCAATCGTCCTGAAATGGTTAAATTCGTTAACGAGATTTTGAAGCCCGTTGGTATGATGCAAGGTGACTCATTGCCTGTTTCAGTATTTGCTGATATGGCAGACGGTACTTTCCCTCAAGGATCTTCAGCATTTGAGAAACGCGGTGTTGCAGTTGATGTACCTGAGTGGATTCCTGAAAACTGTATCCAATGTAACCAGTGTGCTTATGTTTGTCCTCATGCTACAATTCGTCCTTTTGCTATGAGCAAAGAAGAGGCAGATGCAGCTCCTGAGTCAACAAAGAAAGTTCAAATGAAGGGTAAAGGTTGTGAGGAATATACATTCACAATGTCAATCAGTCCTCTCGATTGTATGGGATGCGGACTTTGTGTTAAGGTTTGTCCTGCTAAAGAGAAAGCTCTTAAGATGGTTCCTCAAGAGTCTCAAGCTGCTCAACAAGCTGCATTTGATTATACAGTTGCCACAGTTACAAAGAAACCTACATCATTTAGTGATTTCACAGTAAAAGGCAGCCAGTTCAACCAACCGTTGCTTGAATTCTCAGGCTCATGTGCAGGTTGTGCAGAAACATCATATGCAAGACTTATCACACAGCTCTTCGGTGAGCGTATGTATATTTCAAACGCAACAGGATGTTCTTCAATTTGGGGTGGCAGTGCTCCTGCTACACCTTATACAGTAAATCGTGATTCAGGTCGCGGTCCTGCATGGGGTAACAGCTTGTTTGAGGATAACGCTGAGCACGGTCTCGGTATGTTCTTGGGACAAAAAGCTGTAAGAGACAGACTTATCGCTTGTGTTGAAAGAATTGCCGGCAGAACAGAGTGCGCTGAACTTAAAGAGTATTGCACAGCATACCTCGAGACAGTTGATGACGGTCAAGCAAATGCAGAAGCTTCTGAGAAACTTATTGCTAAACTCGAAAGCATCAATTGTGATTGCAGCGAGCGTAAAGAAATTCTTGCAAACAAAGAATTCCTTGCTAAGAAATCTGTTTGGATTTTCGGTGGCGATGGATGGGCATATGATATCGGTTTCGGCGGTCTCGATCATGTTATCGCTTCAGGCGAAGATGTAAACATTATGGTATTCGATACAGAGGTTTACTCAAATACAGGTGGTCAGGCTTCTAAGGCAAGCCGTCTCGGTCAGGTTGCTCAGTTTGCTGCTGCAGGTAAAGCAATCGGCAAGAAGAATCTTGCTGAAATCGCAATGTCTTACGGATATGTTTATGTTGCACAAATCGCAATGGGTGCTGACATGAACCAAACAATCAAGGCATTGAAAGAAGCTGAAGCATACAAAGGACCTTCAATCATCATCGGATATGCTCCTTGTGAGATGCATGGTGTTAAAGGCGGTATGTCAAATTGCCAAGAGGAAATGAAAAAAGCAGTTGCAGCAGGCTACTGGCAGACATTCAGATTCAACCCTGAGCTCAAAGCAGAAGGTAAGAATCCTCTTACAATTGACTGCAAAGCTCCTACAGAGAGCTATATCGCATTTATCGAGAGCGAAACACGTTACAGCCGTTTGAAACAACAATTCCCTGAAAGAGCAGAGAAACTCTTTGCTGAAGCAGAGGAAGAAGCTAAGGCTCGTTACAACCGTTTGCTTAAGATGAAAGATCTTTATGAAGTTCAAGAATAATATTCTTTGAGCGGTGGTTAAATAAAAAGTCGGTGCAATCGCATTTAGAATGTGGTTGCACCGTTTTTGTTTTAATCAAATTTGTCTTTATATAAAAATCGTGCTATACTGTTACGGCAACTATATATAAAATGGGCGGGGAAGAAATGAACATACGTGAATCAGGTGAAAATTATTTAGAGGCTATACTAAATATAATAGAACGTTCAGGCAAATGCCGTTCTGTTGATGTTGCAAAAGAGCTCGGATTCTCAAAACCGTCGGTAAGTGTAATGATGCGTGAACTTCGTGAACATGGTTTTATTAAAATAGACGAGCTTAATAATATAACTTTAACTGAAAGTGGCATGGAGATTGCAAAGTCTATATCCGAACGCCATGAGATTATTTCGAAGGTGCTTATTATGTTGGGTGTTCCCGAAGATGTTGCGTTTAAAGATGCATGTAAAATTGAGCACGATTTGAGCAGTGTTACATTTGATAAGATTAAAGAATTTTATAATAAACATAAAAGTTGATTTGGGGATATTTACTATTCATTTTTTGTGTTTATGATATTATAATATGAGAGGTCTTAGAAAGGGGGCTGGCATTATGAGAATTGAAAGAATTTCGTCTAACACGGTAAATGTTTATATTTCACAAAACGATTTGGCAGCAAGACAATTGTCTTTTAATACATTAAATGAAGATTCTGCCGAATATACAAAGCTTGTTTGGGATGCTATAGATCATGCAAATATAGAATTCGGTCATGAATTTGATGATCGTCAGCTCAAAGTAGTTAACAGATTTGATAGTGAAGGATATTTAATTCTTACTATTTCTCACAATAACGGAGAAAATGATGAGAATGAGCCTCCCAGGTACGAAGAAGAAAATCCTATTTTACAACATTTTGATAAAATATTGAATGCGGCGGCTGATTCAATGCGAAAGGAGCTTGGTATAAAGCCTAATAACAGAAAAAATCAGCCCGGAGAAATTTCTCCTAATCAAGAAGAAAATCAATCGGATAAGAGAAGTTTTCGCGCAATGTTTCCGAAAATTAATTTTGATGCCGAGCTTCGCAAGAAAGTTCAACAAAATACAGAGCAAAAGAATGAAGTGCCGGAGGAAAATGCAGCAGAAGCGGAAGTGCCTGTTGAAGAAAGAAAAAATCACCTTTTACCGGATTGGGATATTATTGTATTTCCTATTTTCTCGGATATGGTAGAGTTTTTCTCAAAAAATCAAAGTTTTAAGAGAATTGCATCGTCCTTATATGGTTATCGTGGAGCTTATTATTTGCTTATTAAGCCAAATAGCAAAAATTTCCGTAGCGTGGAGAAGTTAGAGGCAATGGTAGTGGATTATAATGCCACATATTTGCCTGCCGATTCTTTTTTGCCTTTGCTTATTGAGCGTGGTACGGTAATAATCGAAAAAGGTGCTATTTCGAAAATAATTAATAAATTTAACCAATAAAAGGTTTTTGTGATATGAAAAAGAGGGAATGTGTAATATGGGATTGTTAAAAGTGATTACATCAAAAAAACATAGATTTGAATTTTTAGCCAATAGAGGCTTTTACAAACATACTTCTGACAGTAAGTATTTAAAAAAACGCTATTTTTATAAAATAGGTTGTGAATTAAATTTGGATAATCCTAAGAGATATACTGAAAAATTACAGTGGCTTAAAATTAATTATCATAAACCGGAATTTACTGATATGGTGGATAAGTTTGCTGTACAAAAAGTTGTTGCTGATAAAATCGGTGATGAATATTTAATCCCGTTGGTTGGCGGACCCTGGAAAAGTTTTGATGAAATAGATTTTGATAAGCTTCCTGATAAGTTTGTTTTAAAATGCACGCACGACAGCGGAGGTTTGGTTATTTGCAGAGATAAGAAAAGTTTTGATAAAGAAAAAGCAAAGAAAAAAATTCAAAGATGTTTAAAAAGAAATTTTTATTCCTTGAATCGTGAATGGGTTTATAAAGATGTTAAACCTCAAATAATAGCTGAACAATATATGGAGGACACTCTCACAAAAGAGTTACGTGATTATAAATTTTTCTGTTTTGACGGACAACCAAGGGTGTTGTATGTAGTGACGGGTCGCCTTGATCCTGTTGAGGGAGCAAAATACGATTATTTTGATATGGACTACAAACATATGGATATTCAAAGTGGTAGTAAAAATGCAAAAACACTTCCTGAAAAACCGCAACAGTTTGAATTAATGAAAGAACTAGCAAGGAAGCTTTCTGCAGATATTCCGCATGTGAGAGTTGATTTTTATGAAGTTAATGGCAAAGTATATTTTGGTGAATTGACTTTTTATCACTATAGCGGTATGGTTCCGTTTGAACCTGATGAATGGGATATTACGTTCGGTAGTTGGCTTAATCTTCCTGAAAAAACCGAAATCTAATATTACATATCGTTTTTCCTTGACAAAAGTTTATTAAAGAAATAAAATAAAATGGACAATGCCTTGCTTTGAAATGACATTGTTTTGCTTTTGTATGTGTTTTGAAATCGTAGTTAATTGCTCGTTTCAATGCAGCAAAACAGATATTATTAATTTTGTGAAATGCTTTTTGAAAAGAACATGCATTTCGTTTGGCGAAGCGTACCTTAAATTAAGGAGTTTTTTAGTTGAGTAAAACAGATATAGATAAAAATAGAAAAAAGAAAAATTTAGTTGCAATATTACTTGTGATATATGATATTATTGCAGTCAGTTTGGCATACTTTTTGGCATTATGGTTTAGATTTGACTGTAAATATTCACTGGTAGAAAATAGTGGCTATTTAGATGAGTTTTTAAAATTTATTCCAATATATGCTGTTTTTTGTATTGTTATTTTCTTTGCGATGAAGCTTTATCAAAGTTTGTGGCAGTTCGCAAGTTTTAATGAATTTTCAAGAATTTTAATTGCTTCGGTTATTACGACAGTCGGGCATTGTGTGGGAATTACACTTATTTTTGCCCAAATGCCTTTGTCTTACTATATTTTTGGTGCAATTATTCAATTAGCACTTTTGTTTATAGCTCGTTTTGGTTATAGATTTATATTACTTCAAAGAAAAAATGCGCAAAAAAACTTGCGGATTTCTTATGCTTCAAGAGTTATGCTTATAGGAGCAGGTGTTGCAGGTCAAATGATTTTGCAAGATATAAAAAGAGCCAGTGAAATAAAGGATGTTGTTTACTGTATCATTGATGACGATAGTAGTAAATGGGGTAAATTTTTAGATGGAGTACCTATTATAGGAGGCAGAGAAGATATTCTTGCCGCTGTAGAAAAATATAAAATTCAAAAAATATATTTTGCTATACCAAGTTGTACTTCTGAAGAAAAAAGAGACATTCTCAATATATGTAAAGACACCGGTTGTGAGCTTAAAAATCTCCCCGGTTTGTACCAGCTTGTCAACGGAGAAATATCGGTGTCGTCTATGAAGGATGTTGCGGTAGAAGACCTTTTGGGCAGAGCACCCATAAGTGTGGAAATGAGCGATATTTTCCGTCAACTCAGCGGTAAAGTAATTCTTGTAACAGGTGGCGGCGGTTCAATAGGCAGTGAGTTGTGCAGACAGATTGCGACTCATGCACCTAAGCAATTGATTATTTTTGACGTGTATGAGAATAATGCTTATGACATTGAGCAAGAGTTGAAAGAAAAGTGCCATGGATTAAATCTTGTGGTTCTTATAGGTTCGGTACGTGATAGCCGCAAGCTTAATAAAGTTTTTGAAACATACAGACCGGAAATCGTATTTCATGCTGCAGCGCATAAACATGTACCTCTTATGGAAACAAGCCCTTGCGAGGCTATAAAAAACAATGCGATAGGTACATATAAAACTGCATACGCGGCTATGATGAATGGGTGTGAACGTTTTGTATTGATTTCGACGGATAAAGCTGTTAATCCTACAAATATTATGGGTGCCAGCAAACGTTTGTGTGAAATGATTATACAGTCGTTTGATAAAAAGATAAAAGAGGGCAGTGTCGGAGATTTACCTGTTATACAGGCTCATGTTGAAGATGAGGAAGGTGGTTTTAACAGCACAAATCACCAATTTAAAGATATTTCTACTGAGTTTGTAGCTGTGCGTTTCGGCAATGTTCTTGGCAGTAACGGTTCAGTAATACCTTTGTTTAAAAAACAGATTGCAAATGGCGGTCCTGTAAAAGTAACGCATCCTGATATAATACGTTATTTTATGACTATTCCCGAGGCGGTTTCACTCGTTTTACAAGCAGAGACATACGCTAAGGGCGGTGAGATTTTTGTGTTGGATATGGGTTCTCCGATGAAAATTGATACATTGGCTAAAAATCTCATTAAACTTTCGGGATACACTCCAAATGTAGATATAAAAATTGAGTATACGGGATTGCGTCCCGGGGAAAAGCTTTTTGAAGAAAAGCTTATGGCAGAAGAAGGCATAATGAGTACTCCGAATAAACTTATTCATATAGGCAAGCCTATTGAATTTGATACGGATAAGTTTTTACAGCAGCTTAAGTTTTTAATGAAAGCTTGTTTTGAAAACAGAGATGAGGATATAAGGGATATGGTTATGAAAATTGTAACCACATATAAGCCTGCGGATAATTCAAAAAAAGCTGCATCTACAGGTACAGATAATTAAAGAATTGTGGGGATTTTTATTTGTATAAATGTTTTTTTAAAAGATTAATTGATATTTTTTTGTCATTTATAGGTATTGCAGTTTTGTTAGTACCTATGCTGATTGTGGCTATTATTATAAAAATTGATTCTCCCGGGCCGGTGCTTTTTAAGCAAACGAGGGTTGGTTTACATAAAAAGAATTTTACGATATTAAAGTTCAGATCTATGCCGGTTAGTATGCCGAAGGATGTACCTACACATATGCTTCAAAATGCAGAAAATTCAATGTCATCCTTTCAAAAGGCAATCAGAAAGTATTCTATTGATGAGCTTCCTCAACTTTTTTGCATTTTCATAGGCAGTATGAGTATTATTGGTCCCAGACCTGCTTTGTGGAATCAAGAGGATTTAATTGCGGAGCGCGATAAATATGGAGCTAATGATGTGAAACCGGGTTTGACGGGATGGGCACAAATTAACGGACGTGATGAGCTTGAAATTGATGTCAAAGCACGTCTTGATGGTGAGTATGTAGAAAAGCAAAGCTTTTTGTTTGATTGCAAGTGTTTCTTCGGAACTATTACAAGTGTTTTGAAACATGACGGTGTTGTTGAAGGCGGTACAGGCGAGTTGAATAAGAAAACTGAAACAGAAGAAAGTGCAGAGGATACTTCAGAGGTTACAGAATGAAAAAGATTTTAATTACCGGAGCGAATAGCTATATAGGTACTTCTGTTGAAAGTCATCTCAATAAATTCGGTGATAAGTACATTGTAGATACCATTGATATGCTTGATGGTATGTGGAGAGAAAAGGATTTTTCTGAGTATCAAGTAGTTTTTCATGTAGCTGGTATTGCACACTCGGATTCCGGGAAGATTTCCGAAGAGAAAGCAAAACTGTATTATGCTGTTAATACCGACTTAACCATAGAAACAGCGCAAAAAGCAAAGACTGACGGTGTAGCACAATTTATTTTTATGAGTTCTGCAATAGTTTACGGTGACAGTGCACCTATCGGTAGAAGCAAATTAATAACGAAGGATACACCGGTGTCGCCGGCCAATTGCTACGGTGACAGCAAAGTGCAGGCGGAAATCGGAATCAATACTTTGGCTGATGATAGTTTTAAAGTTGTTGTTCTTCGACCTCCGATGATTTATGGTAACGGTAGTAAGGGAAATTATCCTGTGTTATCAAAATTTGCACGGAAATTGCCGTTTTTTCCTTTTGTGAAAAACGAGCGTTCTATGATTTACATTGAAAATTTTTGTGAATTTGTGCGACTTATGATAGAAAATGAAGAAACCGGTACTTTTTGGCCTCAAAATAAAGAGTATAGCAATACTTCTTATATGGTACAAACTATAGCTACGGTGCATGGTAAAAAAATGCGTCTTGTAAAAGGTTTTACTTGGGCATTGAAGTTGATTGGTTTTTGTACGGGAATGGTAAATAAAGCTTTTGGAAATTTAAGCTATGACCAAAAGTTAAGTGTGTATAAAGAGGATTATCAACTTGTATCGTTGAGTGAATCTATTTTAAAGACAGAGGGTAAAGAAATGCTGTGATTAAATGCAACAGCGTGTATTAATTAGATAGAGTGATATTTTTGTACTAACGGAGAAATCTCGCTAAAAGAGAGGATTGGGGATTTATATGGCAGATATAACTGCAATTGTCTTGACAAAAAACGAAGAGAAAAATATAGAAGAATGTATAAAATCTATTAAAGGTTTTGCAAAGCGAATTGTTGTTATAGATAGTGGTAGTACTGACAATACTGTTGAAATTGCACGAAAATACGGCGCGGATGTCTACTCTCACCCTTTTGAAAATTACGCAAGACAGTTTAATTGGGGGATTGATAACACCGGTATTGATACAATGTGGTCGTTACGCTTAGATGCAGATGAACGTTTTACACCGGAATTGTGCCAAAAACTTGAAGAAGAAATGAAGTGCCATGAAAATGATGATGTAAACGGATTTGTTCTTGAAGCATGGATGATCTTTATGGGTAAGCGTTTGAAACATGGTGGAGGCCAAAAGAAAAAATTAATGGTCTTTAAAACCGGTATAGGAAGAATTGAAGATCGTAAAATGGATGAACATACGTTGTTATCTTCGGGAACGGCAATAGAAATCAAAGAAAAGTTTTTACATTATGATTTTAAAGATTTGACAACATACATAAATAAGTTGAATTGGTATGCTACCAGAGAAATGCAAGATTATTATGAGGGTGCGTTCCCTGAAAAGAAATTCAATGCTTCAAATGCAAAAATTGCATCAACAAGGAACAAAAAAACAAAGTACTATAAGTTGCCTTTGTTTTGGCGTTGTTTGGCAAATTTTTTGTATTCGTATTTTATTAAAGGGCATTTCTTGAATGGTAAGGAAGGCTTTATTTATTCATTCTTATATCATTTGTATTACCGTATGTTGGTAGACATGAAAATTTATGAGCAGAAAAAATTTCCAAAAGAGTTTGAAGCGACAGGTGATTTGAAGTGAAAACCGGGGATGAAGCTAATATAGATAATAGGGAAAGGAAAGTTACGGTAATAATACCTTGCTATAATTGTGAATCTCTTGTAGGAGAAACTTTGCAAAGTTTGTGTAATCAAACATACAAGAATTTTGAAGTGATTTGTGTAAATGACGGATCAGTCGACAATACATTGGAGGTTCTTAAAGAATGGCAGCAAAAAGAATTGTGTATTCACATAATTGATCAGCCAAATAGTGGTGTTAGTGCTGCTCGTAACAGAGCAATTCGGGAAGTAGTTAGTAAATACATTCTGTTTTTGGATGCTGATGACGCATATCATCCGGAATATATAGAAAGGCTGGTGTGTGCCATAGAAAAAAGTGGTGCCGACGTGGCATACTGTAAGTTAAACCGCGAAAAAGATGTTGTTTACAGTTGTAGTGCAAAAGACGAGCCGTATGTGTTACAAGTACAAGCAGAGATAATGAATAACCTATTATACAGAATGTGGGAATTTGGCTTTTACTGCTATATTTACAAGTCGGAAATTTTGCGTAATATACAATTGGAGTTTGATATTAATACTAAATTTGGTGAGGACAGAGAGTTTAATTGGAAGTACATATGTCATTGCCAAAATGCCGCATATATTGATGCGCCGCTTTATTGGTACAGGATAAATAACAATTCTGCAACAAAAGGTAAAGCTTCATGGCGTCAGACAGATGTACTTGCTGCTGTAAAGCGTATTGAGGAATATTTGGCAGAGCAAAAATGTGATTATTCAACAGAGTTTAATTCATATATGTATGCCAGAGCCATGTGGTCAGTTGCAAAGACTTTTGCAGTGAGTGGAAATAAAGAGTTATATAAAAGATTGATAAAAGAATTCGATGTAAGAAAATGTATGAAGAGAACGGCTAAGGACAACAGTAAAATGGTTGCTTTAGCTTCGAAGATTTATCTGATTAAACCTATGATGTTTTATTATATTGTAAGATTGAAAAAGTCATAATGAAGGGTTTGTTGATGTATGAAAAAGTTTTGTTTATTAATGCTGATTGTTTTGTTAACTGTATTTATATGTTCTTGTTCAAACGATACTTTTGGAATAGAATTAGAAAAAACGCCAATTCCTGGGGAGAGCGATACAGATTCAACAAACAGTTTGAAAAATTCTGATTTTGTGGAAGAAGCTTATCTTGTGAAAACAGAACAGTATGGTAAAACAAGAATACAAATATTTGGGGAGGAAGAGAGTGTTAATCTTTTTGTAAGAGGAAAAAACCTTTGTGGCGGGGTTTCGGGAACAAAACTTCCTAAAACATACAATGGAGTAACATATACATTATTAAATGATGGAACAATAACAGCAAGTGGACAAGCAAGCAATTCATCTTCTTTATGTTATATAGCGGGAAAACTTGGAGATAATACTTCAAATGCGGATAGGATATTTTTAACTGCCGGTACATATACGTTTAGTGGAACTCCAAAAGGTGGAAGTGATTCGACATATAGAATGAGATTAATTGTCTTGGATGAAGAAGAAAACAGAACGTATTATAATGATATCGGAGATGGTATTACTTTTTCTTTATTAAAGCCGTCGTATGTAGTTGCGTGTATACAAATTTTGGATGGTACAACAGTAGATGAATTGTCTTTTAAACCACAAATTGAAGTTGGGGAGATAGCAACAGAGTACGAACAGTATAGAGGAGAGTTGTACAATGTTAATATTGAAAATGGGCAGGGAGTTATTGAATTTGACCTCCCGATGGAGAAAAAAATTTATACAATTATGAGTACTGCACCTGCTTTTAAAATAGAGGGATTTGGTAGCATAAAAGATGTTGTAAAGCCGATAGTTCGATCTGATAAACCTCATTTTGCTATTATTGATGATGATGGCAAAGACGATGTATACAGTGTTTTAATGCCGTTACTTAATCAAAGAGGTATTAAATTTTCTACTTCTGTTATTCCAACAAAACTAAACACTACAGGATATTTGACGACTGATCAGGTTCGCCAAATTTATAATGCAGGTAATAAAATAATGTGTCATAGCAAAAGTCATAAAAATTTAAAAAATGAAGCAACGACATATGAAGAACGTTATGAGGAGATTATTGGTGGTAAGCAGATGTTGGCTGACATGGGTTTTGTCGTAGATACAATGGTTTATCCAAATGGTTCTTATGATGATGAAGTAATAGAATTAACAAAAAGTTTTTATAAATATGGTATTTCAACATCCGGAGAAACTAAATGGGGAGCTCAACGCTATAATGAAGATCCAATTGATTTGTATAAAATAGAAAGGGTAAATATAGGTTCTTATTACGCAGGACAAACTGCGGATGAAAAAGCACAGGCGTTAGAAGATGCTAAGAAAAATGTTGATGAATGTATTAAGAATAATTACCTTTGTGTGATTATGACTCATATAGGAGATGCTGGCGAAGATGGAATTGCACAGATTGTAGAATTAATAAATTATATTGAGAGCAAAGGCTATAAAATAGATGATTTTGATACTGCAATAAAAGCACATATTCAACCTGCAGAGTGATTTTTCGTTAGATTAAAAACTATTGTAAAAGGGGAACGTTTATGAAAGAAATAAATTTATGTTATGCTGACATGTATAATGCGGGTGATTTACTTAATAAAGATTTGGTGGAAAAATTATCAGGAAAGCAAGTTAAACGCTGTAAAACTTATAATGCTGATATGATAGCAATCGGTGGTGCTTTGTTTGGTCTTCAGTATTCAAATGAGGCAAAAAGAAAGTTTTTACAAAAATTGTTGAGTATCGTTATAAAAAATAAGCCTCTTTATGTATGGGGAAGCGGTTTTTTATTTAATAATAGCAATAATGTTTTTTACAGAACAAATCTAAAGGTATGCGCCTTGCGTGGTAAAAAAACAAAAGAAAAATTAGAAACGATTACAGGAAAGATTTATGATGTGCCACTCGCAGATGCCGGTTTGTTAATTGATATGTTTTTAGATGAAGAAATAGAAAAGGTATATGAAATGGGTGTAATACCTCATATGTCACAAAAAAATGAAGCTGCTTTTTTAGATTTGTGTAAAAAAGACGGAGTTCGTATGATTGATATTATGCAAACTCCTCAACAGGTTATAAAAGAAATAGCACAGTGCAAATGTATTGTATCGAGCAGCCTTCATGGCTTGATTTTTGCAGATAGTTTACATATACCTTCTATGCATGTTTTGGGAGAGAAAGAACTTATGGGAGGCAGATTTAAATTTGACGACTATTATTCTTCTTTTGATGTCATTGATAAAGCTCGTCCTTTATCTGAATATTGTCCAACGGTTGAAGATGTCATTAATAATTATGAAATAGACAGTGAAATGGTAGAATTGAAAAAAAAGCAATTAATTGAATGCTTTCCGGAGGTGTGAAGGATGGAAATAACATTTGTTTCTATTAACTATAAAACAGACAAGCAACAAGTTCATATTTTCTTGGATAATATAGTACAACAATTTACAGATAGAGGTGTTGTATGTAATGTTATTTCACCCCAAAGTTGGTTTTCGAAATTGTTTAAACGCAAAAATATACGCAAGTATAAGATGACTTTTGAAACGGAACGCGGCAATAAATATAATGTTTATTCACCAATGTTTACGGTATGGCCTACAAAAAAAATAGGAAAAAAGCATTTGGCTGATTGCTCGCGAACCTCGTTCTTTAAAGCTGTTAAAAGAACGTATAAAAAGCAAAAAATGAATGCTGATTATATTTATGCACATTTTTTACAAGCAGGCATACCGGCCGTAAGATTCGCTCAGGAATTAAATATACCCTCTTTTATTGCTTGCGGAGAGGCAGATACAGTAGAGTCTGTTGAGAGTATAAGTAGAGAGGTTATTGCTTATACTTTGGATAAAGTAACGGGTATTATTGCAGTTTCAACAAAAAATAAAAATGAAATTGCCGAATTGGCAAATGGAAATGAAAAAATTAATAAAAAAGTCAGTATTATTCCTAATGCTGTTAAATGTGAACGCTTTTATAAAAAAGATAAAAAAGAATGTAGGGAAAAATTAGGATTTCTACAAGATTCTTTTATTGTTGCTTTTACAGGTTCGTTCATAGAGAGAAAAGGAACAAATAGACTCTCACGGGCAATTGATTCATTAGAAGGTGTTAATTCTGTGTTTATAGGCAGAGGGGAGCTTGAACCTGACTGTGGTGGTATTTTATTTAAAGGTAGAGTACCTAATACTGAAGTATCTGTCTATTTAAATGCAGCAGATATTTTTGTTTTACCAACACTTGCAGAAGGTTGTTGTAATGCCATTGTTGAGGCTATGGCTTGCGGTTTGCCGATTGTTTCCTCAGATTTGCCATTTAACCATGATATATGCAATGAAAACAATTCAATATTAGTAGATCCAATGAATATTGAAGAAATTGCAGCAGCTATTAATACTTTAAAAAATGATGGGATTTTAAGGGAACGCTTGGGCGAGGGAAGTCTTTGTATGGCAAAAGATCTGACAATTGAAACTCGTACCGAAAAAATAAATTCATTTATTAACTTAATGTCCCAAAAAGGAGATTGACAGAAATGCCAATAAAAACAGAAAGAAAATTAGATGTTTATTTTGAACTTGCTCTTGTATTTCTCGTATTCACTTCGGCTTCGTTGCCGATAGTCTCAAATGGTATACGAGCAATTTTCTTTTTAGCATATATAGGATATGTTTTTGTTAAATCTTTTTTTTATTTAGAAAAGGTTCCCGTCTCTTATTGCACTCTTTTTATTGGATTCGCTATATATGTAACATTGAGCAAATATTGGGCAGCTACTTCTGTTAGTGTTGAAGAAATGACCACAAATATGTGGTTCTCTATTTTATTAAATATTTCCACAGTATTGATTGTGATATTTTCGGAATTTGAATATGAAACATTTTCTAAAATATTTGTATGTTCTTCTTTTGTTTTGTTTATTAATGTAATTTTCTCATACAGTGTAGATTCATCAAACAGATTAGATTATGGTGATAATGCTAACTTATTGGGTATGGCTGTTGCTACTTTTTATGCGTTTTTATTATACAGAACAAAGAAAAATAAGGACAAACAGATTTTTTATATAATTATAGTTGTTTGCTTGCTTGTTGTTGTCTTTTTGACTGGTTCTCGTAAGGCTTTAATGGGCCTTATTGTATATACTTGTTGTTTGTTATTCTTTGAAAAATACAGTAGTAAATCATTGTTTTTGATTAAAAAGATCGCTCAGGTAGTTGCAGTGGCTGCAGTTATTCTTATTATAATTATGAAAGTGGATATTTTTTACCGTACAATTGGCAATAGGCTTGAATCGTTATTAACATATGAACAAGGCATTGGAATAGATAGTTCTGCTTATACCAGAGATATGATGAAAGAAATTGCCTTTGATTTATTCAAAGAAAAACCGTGGTTTGGACATGGTTTGAATAGTTTTAAATATATATCAAGATATGATACTTATTCACATAACAACTATTTGGAGTTGTTATCGGGGGTCGGTATAGTAGGTGCTGTTTTGTATTATTTGCCGGTAGTTGTTTCATTGTTTACAGCTATTAAACTTTGGATTAAAAATAAAAAAGATATGATACTTCCGATTGCAATCCTTATAGTCTTTATGATAGGTGATCTTGGCGGTGTGTCATATATCACCTATTTCACACATCTTACTGTGGGATTAGCGGTGGGCTTTATCATAAAGACTGATGTAGAAGAGAAAAAAAGACAAGAAGAAAACTTGACGGGGAATAAAAGAAAATGAAATGTGCGATAGTAACTGTGTATGCAAGTCAAAATTGCGGTAGTTTTTTACAAGCGTTTGCTTTGGCTAAAAAAATAGAATTATTGGGTTGTGAGGCAACTTTCGTTAGACAGAGTTTTAAAAAACACAGTCAATCGAAGATTAGCTATATTAAATTCTTGTGCAAAGCACTTTTGAAAATGGATTTTTTAGCAGTAAAACTTGAAAGCAAAAAAAGAAAGGCTTTTTCAAGAACGATAAAAAAACTTAATATTCTGCCGGGAAACAGTGTTGCGGATTTGTATATTTTGGGTAGTGATACTATTTGGGATATTTCTAAACCATATTTTATGTACCATAAAGATGTTTTTTGGGGAAGCAAATTCGACAAAACGAGTGTTGCGTCATATGCACCGTCAGTAGGATATGCAAAAGAAATTTCCGTAGAACAACAGAAATGGATAGCGAATGCACTGGACAACATGAAAGCGATTAGTGTTCGTGATGAAAGTTCGTATAATTTAATAAAGCCGTTTACAAAAAAAGAAATTGAATTTACTTGTGACCCTACATTTTTGATTTCTGTTGATGAATATTACAAACTTTCACGAGATATAGTGATTGATTATGATAAATTTATTTTTCTTTATTTTTATGGCAGAATGTCGCAGGAACAAAAGAAAGAAATATGTACTTTTGCCCAAAAAAACAATTTAAAAATTGTGACTTTTTCACATCTTAACAGATGGTGTGACGTATGTGAACCATATGATCCTATAAGATTTCTTGCTTTATATGAAAAGGCGGAGTATGTTGTTACGAATACATTTCATGGCACTGTGTTTGCGAACATATTTGAGAAGAAATTTGCAGTGCTTAATGTGAAGAAACCTAAAGTAATTGATTTACTTAAAAGACTCAGTAAAAGTGATAAAATGACAAACGATAATAATTCTCTTGAAGATGTTTTAATGTCTGATTTTGATTATTTAGAGACAAAAAAAGTTATTGAATCTGATCGTCAAAAGGGAGAAATGTATTTGGCAAAAGTGATTAGTTTAGCCAAACAGTGAGTGGAGAGGTATTTTGAATAACCAAAGAGGCAAAAGAGCAAAATGGAATATGATTATGGGGCTTGTGCAAGAAATTGTTGCACTGGCTTGTGGTTTGATATTACCTCGCATAGTATTACTGTATTTTGGTTCTGATTACAATGGTATTGTAAACTCTATTACGCAATTTTTAGCTTTTTCTACAGTGTTGCGTTCTGGTATTGGTGCTGTGACGCATGTCGCTTTGTATAAACCATTGGCAGAAAACAACCAAGATGAGATAAGCAGTATAATGGTAGCGACGAAGAGCTTTATGAATAAAATCGGATTGATTTTGGCCGGTGGCATACTTGTGTTTGCGTTAGTCTATCCGTTTACTGTTTTGGATGAATTTGATTACTTTTTTTCTTTTTCTCTTGTAATAATCATTGGTATTTCTGCTTTTGCAGAAAATATGTTTTCTATAAAGTACAAAATACTTTTGCAAGCTGACCAAAAGTATTATATACAGATAGGTGCTGCGATTATAGCACAAGTGTTGGCAACAGTTATTTCAATTGTATTAATTTATATGGGACAGTCAATTCACGTAGTAAAATTAGGTGCTGCACTTGGTCAGCTGTCAACACCGCTTCTTTTAAATTTTTATGTTAAGAAGAAGTACACAATAAATTGGAAAGCACCGGCAAATAATACGGCACTAAAGCAGCGTTGGGATGCTTTTGCACATCAGCTGGCAGTTATTATCAATAATAATGTTGATGTTGTAATTCTTACTTTTGTTTGTACACTTAGTGAAGTATCCGTTTATACTGTTTATTATATGGTAGTAAATAATGTAAGCAAGCTTATAAGTGGTGCGTTGAGTGGTATAAAACCTATTTTCGGGGATATGATGGTTCGCGGTGAGAACGAAAATTTAAAAAAGACTTTTAAAATGATTGAATGGGGATTGTTTGCTGGCTGTACAATTATTTTTACTGTCACGGCAGTAATGTTGACCCCGTTTGTTTTGCTTTATACAAAAGGTGTTACTGATGCAAATTATGATAGATTTTTATTTGGTGTTGCTATGGTTATTGTAAGCTTAATGAATATTTTAAGAATACCATATCAAGCTGTTGTTGAAGCTGCAGGTCATTTTAAACAAACAAGAAATGGGGCATTTCTGGAAATTATTCTTAACATATTGTGCTCTGTTGTCCTTGCTTACTTTTTTGGAGTAATAGGAGTAATTATTGGTACTTTTGTTGCATCAATAGTAAGAACAACACAGTTTGCATGGTATTCGAATGTAAAAATTCTTTCTATGTCGTTGTGGCGTGTTATTAAAAATTATATTGTATATTTTACCTCGCTGTTCGGAATATTATTATTCTTTTCAAAGGTGAAGGAAATTGAATGTAACTCATATTTTGAATGGGTTAAGGTGGCTATCGTTGTTTGTGCTATTATAGGCATCAGTATTATGATAGTAAGTGCTGTTTTTAACAGTAAAGAAATGAAAAATGTCTTTAGATATGTAATTAAAAGAAAAAATAAGGATGTTAAATGATATGAAAATAGCTTTAAGAACTTTGTATTTTGCTTTAAGAGAATGGTGCAGGGCACTGAAAATCTATAAGAATAAAGATTTTGCCTGTGAGAGAAAAAAAGCGGAGATTATAAGATTGATCCATTCTTTAGAGAAGGGGATGTGTATATTAAATCCGAGGTTAGGTTTTGGTATAGAAAAGATACATAAACTTATTAAATATTCAGAAGAATTTGCTTCGCTCTATGGTAAAGATGCCACTTGTTTATATATGGCATGTGATGTTATTGAGTCATATATAAAATACCATAAAGAGAAAAATTATTCTGATGAGGCATTTGATTCCATATGTGACAAGTTTGAAAATTTCAAAAATCATATCGGAAATCATTCGGGTGAATTTGCAGGTGTGCTGACCGTGTCCAAAAATGAAATTCCTGACGCTACAATTGTAAAAAATATTTTTGAGTCTCGTCATAGTGTAAGGGATTTTGAAAATAAGAGTGTTTCAAAAGAAGAAATACTTGAAGCTATTAAAATGGCGCAAAATGCACCATCTGCTTGCAACAGACAAGCAGTAAGAGTGTATGTTGTATCATCTGATAAAATTTGTAGTTTATATGACGGAAATTTATCCGGCATAGGAGGGTTTGCGGAGAATACTGATAAATTTATATTGATTACAGGAAAGCTTTCGGCATATAGATTGGATGAAGATAAACAGTTTGTTGTAAGTGCAAGTATTTTTGCTTCGTATTTATCTATTGCACTTAATTCGTATAAAATAGGTTCATGTATTATTCAACGTCCGCTTAATTATTCAAAGCAGTGGATAAAAATGACTGAGGAACTATCTATTCCGGACGACGAACAACTTGTTTGTATGATGGCTATAGGATATCTTAAAGATGAATATAAAGTGCCTGTTTCAAAACGTTATAATATAGAGGAAATAGCAAAGTTTATTGATTAACATAAATATTTTTCTCTTGTATGAATAAGGAGCACAAATATGTTTCAAAATAACATTTCTTTAAATAATAAAACAATTCTTATTACAGGTGCAGCAGGGTTTATAGGTGCGAATCTTGTAAAAGAAATATTTAATACGGTTGATAAAGTTCGTATTGTCGGCATTGACAATATGAATGATTATTATGATGTCTCGATAAAAGAGTACAGGCTAAAAGAAATTGAAAAGAATATTGAGCAACATAAAGAGTCTGAATGGATTTTTATAAAAGGAAGCATCGCAGACAAAGCATTGATAGACAAGGCGTTTAAAGAATATAAATTCGATGTTGTTGTCAATCTCGCAGCACAAGCCGGTGTAAGATATTCAATTACAAATCCGGATGTGTATATGGAGTCAAACATTATAGGCTTTTATAATATATTAGAAGCTTGCCGTGCCACTATGAATACGGAAAGTCCGGTCGCTCACTTGGTGTATGCGTCTTCTTCGTCTGTTTACGGTTCAAATAAAAAAATCCCTTACAGTACAGACGATAAAGTAGATAACCCGGTTTCTCTTTATGCAGCAACGAAGAAGTCAAACGAACTGATGGCACACTGTTATTCAAAATTGTATAATATACCAACGACAGGCTTGAGATTTTTTACTGTTTACGGACCTGCAGGCAGACCTGATATGGCATATTTCGGTTTTACAAATAAATTGCTTGAAGGTAAAACAATACAAATATTTAACTATGGTAACTGCAAGAGAGACTTTACGTATGTGGATGACATTGTAGAAGGCGTTAAAAGAGTGATGCAACATGCACCAGAAAAACAAAAAGGTGAAGATGGTCTTCCCGTACCACCTTATGCGGTGTATAATATAGGTAACAGCCACCCCGAAAATCTTTTGGATTTTGTTGATATTTTGCAACAGGAGCTTGTTAGGGCGGAAATTTTACCGGCTGATTATGATTTTGAGGCACATAAAGAGCTTGTGCCGATGCAAGCAGGTGATGTACCGGTTACATTTGCCGATACAACCCCTTTAGAACGCGATTTTGGTTTTAAACCCTCAACATCACTCAGAACTGGATTAAGAAAGTTCGCAGAGTGGTATAAAGAGTTTTATGGAGGAAAAAATGAGTAATATAAAAATAGCAGTTGCAGGAACAGGATATGTAGGCCTTTCTATAGCTACGCTTTTGGCGCAGCATAATAAAGTTACCGCAGTAGATATTATCCCTGAAAAGGTTGAGCTTATAAATGCGAGAAAATCACCTATACAGGATAACGAAATCGAAGAATACTTAGCTACTAAAGAATTAGATTTAACAGCGACAGTAGACGGCGAGCGTGCATATTCCGAAGCAGACTTTGTTGTAATAGCGGCACCGACAAACTATGACAGTACCCAAAACTACTTTGATACGAGCGCAGTAGAAAGTGTTATCAAACTTGTAAAAAAATGTAATCCCAAAGCAGTAATGATAATAAAATCAACAATACCTGTAGGTTTTACGCAGAAAGTCAGAGAAAAGTATGACACAGAGAATATCCTTTTCAGTCCTGAGTTTTTGAGGGAGTCAAAAGCACTTTATGATAATTTGTATCCGAGCAGAATTATTGTCGGTACGGATATGGAGAATCCAAGATTGGTAGAGGCGGCACATAAATTTGCCGAGCTTTTGCAAGAGGGAGCCATTAAAGAAAATATTGATACACTTTTCATGGGATTTACGGAGGCAGAGGCGGTTAAACTTTTTGCCAATACTTATCTTGCTTTGAGAGTGTCATATTTTAATGAGCTTGATACTTATGCGGAGATGAAAGGACTTAACACACAGGATATCATTAACGGAGTATGTTTGGATCCCAGAATCGGCAATCATTATAACAACCCATCTTTTGGTTATGGTGGATATTGTTTACCAAAAGATACTAAACAGCTTTTAGCTAATTATGAAGATGTTCCTCAGAATATGATGAATGCTATTGTAGAATCGAATAGAACTCGTAAAGATTTTATTGCGGATCGTGTTCTACGTATGGCTGGATATTACGGTTATGAAGAGGATAATGAATATAGCAAAGCGAAAGAAATTCCGCCGGTAATCGGAGTATATAGACTCATCATGAAAGCGGGATCAGATAATTTCCGTCAATCATCCA
>JBGVNN010000007.1:0-5702 GCA_045125595.1 Candidatus Egerieisoma sp. | reverse complement strand
AACGAGTTACATGTTGTTTGTTCTTATCCTTTTACTTGTGAATAAGTTTGTACGCTGTTTACTTTTCTAAGTTCATCTGCTGTTCGGTCTCGGCTTTTTGTTTCCGCCGTTTCCCTGACAGCTCGGCTATTATAGCGCTTTACTTCGCTCTTGTCAACACCTTTTTTCAAATTTTTTAAAATTATTTTTCAAGGTCATTTTTCTACCATATATTGTGTTTTTCTCGTCAGCTGTATACTCTTTGTTGTGGTTCAGCTCTATCAAAACCATCTTACTCTAAAAAATTTTTTTAAAAAATTTTATTTTTTTTATTTTTTCCCTTTAAACTTTTTTATCTGTTCTTTCATCAAATCATAGTAGAATGTACCATGTGCTTTTGACGGTTCTATATCCTTTGAAATCTCCTCAGACGGCTGCTCTCCTTTATTCCATTCATTCCAAGATACAATAAGAACTATCTTAGCTCCCAAGTCCATTGCTCTTTGGAACTGTTTTTTGAATGTTGCGCCATCTTTTCTGCCACTTTCAGGAATATAGCCTGATCCTCCGGGTTTTCCTTGGGATCTTGTTGCTGCAGAACAGGTTACCGCTTCTACTACACCATTGTTCACAGTATATGTTTGTGTGCCTCTTTCTTCCCAACTCCAATATTTGTAAGACTGCAAAGTTTCTTTATCGAACAAAGAAGGCTGCTGACCAACAAATCCTGTCACCCAACGAATTGTAAATCTGTCGTCACTCCACGAAGGAACTGCTCCATATTGCGTCGGTGTTGCACCATAGCACATCAAAAGCGGTTTGCCTTCATAATGGAAATACATATCTTTATTTTTTTCGTTCTCTATATAATCTCTGTAAACTTGATCGACTTTTCTTTGGTGACTTCCGTTTTTCACACTGTCAGGTCCGTTGTGACCAGGTCCTACGAAAATGCATATTTTAGGCGCATTGGGAATTTTTGCCCATTCTTCAAATAGTATGTCTGTTGCTTCTTCTATCATACGGAAATCCGGTCGCAGTTTGCTCATTGTTTCCGGCACATATCCTGTATTGTTCGACCAATCTACAAAAACGAAATCTACATCAGCGTCAGCCAACCACTTTCCGTGTTGAGCAATTGCCTCGCGTTTGTTGGAAGCGTAACGTCCAATCAGCGGCGTGCTCCACGTGCCTGAGTCCCAAGTGGCGGTCATGCGATGCCATGTGCTGTAAGCGATGCCTACGAGGCGGTCTTCGGGTTTTGACTTTTCGAAAAGGCCGACACCGGTTTGGTCACATTTAACATCTTGGTAGTTGTAAACTACTTTTTCGTAGAGTTCGTAATTTTTCTCTGCATTTGCCATGATTTCCTCCGTTATTACTTCTTGTGTTGATATATAGCTTATTTTAGTGTAGCTGTCGTAGTAATAGTTGTAGCCGGTTGCTTTTGCAAAGGCTTCTGCTGCTATTAGCAATGTGTCGTTTTGTTTTATTGTTGTTATGAACGGAACGTCTGCGCCGTTTACGTTTATAGTGTCGGCAGAGGCTGTGAGTGTTACTTTTAAGTTATTGTATATCATTTCTGCCGAGTTTTTGTCTTCACTTGGGTTATATTCGAAGCCGAACATTTCAGAAAGTCCGATTGCGGGTGCAAAAACGATGTCATTTACGATATAGATATATTCGTCAAATTCATAGTTTGTTTTGTTTTTAAATGCGTAATTGCGATTGGTTTTCAGTGAGAAAATTTCTTCTGAGGGTTTGTACGGCTTTTTGTTTGTTCCCATATATTGAGTAAAGTCTATGTCAATATTTTCGGGAACATTGACAGTTGCATTAATTACTAAGTCAACTTCTGTATTTTGTTTCTTTTTGTTATCAGTATTTTGACATGAAAATGATGTTAAAACAATTGTCGCGAGCAATATGAGTGCGACAAGTCTTTTTATTTTTACCATAATGGTACACCTCTTTTTATATAGTAATGTTATTATACAAAAAGAGGTGTTTTTTTGCAATGTTTAGCGCGATAATTTCCCGGCATTTTTTAAAACGTGCACTATGGGCATAATGAGCAATCCGCACGCGAAGTTGCTGATACCGTGTACTATGTCCCACGGAATGCCTACAATAATCCATGCAATTGTTCTTTCGAAATTAAATCCAAACAGTAAAGCCTGTACAGGTGCGTAGAGCGTTCCGTATAAAAAGCCATGGAGTGCACACACGCACATGTATACTACAGGTTTGATTTTGGATGGAATGTTTTTGGGAAGAAGCATAACTGCGCCCCACAAAAAATGCCATATATAGAGATATGGTATCCACCAAATGTCGAAGCCTGCGTATAATCCTGTTAAGAAAATGTATACAGATAAAGGGTACAAGGCTTTTTGTCTGTACACTACAGTTATGGCGACTATAAAAACGCCGATAAGGTGTATGTTTGGCAAAATTTCCATGAGAACCTTGGATGCAAACATCAATGCGCCGAGCATTGCGAATATTGCGATTTCTTTTACGTTTATTTTCATAGACGATTACTCTGCAACGAAAGAATATGTGGCGCCGGCAGAAATTTCCGTAGTATCTACACCGCTCATTGCGTACTCGCCGCCGATGTAAAATGCCCAATATTTACCGTCTTTGTCATAATCTACCGTGATGCCATTTACTGTTTTAACGTACAATCCATATTCGCTCGAATCACCCGCTATGAGGTTGAGCTCCAAAAGGGCTTCGCCTACTGTCTTTTTGTCGGTGTGAATTTCAAACACAGTTTCTTTGCCCGAAAGGTCTTTAACTGAGAAAAAGAATTTAGTCTGCCCCTCACCTTTTATGTTTTCTGACGGAATGTTTTCGTCGTTGACTGCTGCTGTGGGTGCAGAATTGTTTGATTTGTCATCTTTACAACCTGTTGCTATAAGTGCTGTAGCCGCAATAAGCACAATGCAAAGGAGGCAAGACAACAATTTTAAAAATCGTTTGTTTTGCATGATAAAAATCTCCTTTATAAATTAATATAGATATATCGTCTCTCGGTCGGCGCTCGCGACTTTTGGAGAGTGGGCTTTTGACGGCAGAAAAGTATTTCGACTCGGCGCAATGCATATTCGCCTTCTCAAGAAGAGTTTCTTCTCAATGACTTGTCCCCGATTTGCGGCATCGGGTAGAATATGCAAAATTTCAGTGCGCCTCACGGCGACGGGCTCGTACAGGAATCACACCTGTTTCCATTTCTGCAACAGCCTTAGGTAATTTTATACCATAATTGTAAATAAGACAAAAGTTTTTTGCGTGGCGTATTTTATGTTATTTGAAGTTCTTTTGATAAAATAAAGAAAAATATGTTATATGGTAAAAAAACAGTTGACAAGTGTATTTTTATGGTGTATTATAGCGGAGCTTGAGGCTCATTGGTCAAGAGGCTAAGACGCCGCCCTCTCACGGCGGAAACAGGGGTTCGATTCCCCTATGAGTCACCAAATATTCAAAAAGTCCCTAAATTCAGGGACTTTTCTTTTTTTCTATATAATTCTTACACGAATTTCGTCCCTTTTCCCTATCTAAAAGTACGAAAAATCTATTACGAAGTGTTCCGGCTGAAATTTTCGTACCAAATCGGCCTTATTTGCACGAAAAATTTTCATAAGATATAACCAGATGGGCTTCAGAATACGAAAAGCCTGATATATCAAGAAAAATAACAATACCAGTTTTGTGTTTTAGTGCCAAGCTGAAGTAATTTTCGTACTTTTTACATATCAAAAGGGACGAAAATCTTATATGCCACCGGTTTGCGAAAATCAAATTTGCGCTTTGACTGATTTATTGTTCTGAAGCCGATTAAAAGAGGCTACATTCCTACTTTTTGTAGGTTTGTAACCTCTTTCTTTCTGATTGTTTTTTATGCCTCTTTTTTATTACTTTTATTCGCCTTTGTTATCGTTAGAAAGTTGCTTGTATATTTGATTAGAGAAAACACTTACCGCCGCAACCAAAACGCCTTGTGTAACTGACGTAAATACCGCAATCAAAACTTCTTTAAAACCGGATATTTCCGACGAAGCGAATACCCATAAAGCTGACAAAACTATTCCGATTATACCGAGTATCAAGGGGATACAATTATCTGATATTCTCTTGCATTTTTTTATTCCTACTCCGATAACGTACAATACCGGAATTAATATAATTAACTCCGGTTTAATATATTCTTTGAAATCCATTTCAATCGTCTCCTTTATTGATGCATTTTGTTTTTATACAAGACTCCGTTGAGCCTAATTAAAACCACATCAATAAATATTATACTTTTATGGATCTTCTGTTGTTACATTGGACGAGTATCAGATAATTAATTTATAAAAAGAGCCATTCCGAGCGTAGATTTACTGGGATCGTCGGGCAATTTTAAATAACCTTCTTCAACCAAGTCATGAATGGCCATCATTCGCATTTCTTGTAACAACATACAGCGGTAATTGCCTCGGGAGTCAAAGGCAGGCTTTTGAGTGTGGTATCCAAATCCATTGTTGCACGATTATCCAGACCAACGATGGCAGTAACCAGCATGCCACCTTTAAGGACGAATTTGTCCTTATATTCAGAATCAGCGAGGTGTACAAGCAGACGTTCAAACATATAATTCTGCAGAATTACCTGTGCAGGGATATTTTTCTGCTTGGCAATATTTCTAATCTTTGCTTTCAAACTCATAGCACGGCTCATAAAAGCACATCCAAATATCTTCTCAAAATTCCCGATACACGAAGCTGCTTGGCGTAACTGTAAAGTCTGTTCAAATTTTTATCGGTTCTTGCGGCGTAAGCCTTGAGTGCTGCAAGAAAAGTTTCAGTTCCTACTTTATTTCTGCTTCTAACAATATCACAAATGGTACGTTCCAAGTCATAGCAACTGACTTCATTGCCAAAAGGCGTTTTCATTACAGTTCTGCCCAGATTATGAAGTTCAGGTTTAATAAAGTACATTTTGCACTCAGACTGTACTACTGCATATGGAATATTTCCGCTAGGAACTGTCAGAGTATGCCAAAAAGGTGTTCTATCGGATATCCCATGAAAATAAAGAGCTGTTTCATGAGAAAAACAATATTATCCGAGCGCATACCAATAGATAGGAGTTCATCCTGGATATCATCTTCAAAGATGTACTGACCTCGTGCTATGCGTTGTATTTTATTTTCATTATTTAGCTTCCAAAGCAAAGCGCGGGAAATGCCCGACTCTGCTGCTTTGGAAGTCGTTATAATGCCGCCATTGTTTTTTGATATGTTTTGAAGTTTAGATATTGTATCCATCGTAGCACCTCACGTAAAACTTACTCAATAATATTATCTCCAATATTATGGTGTTTATCAACGTTTATGCAACAATTTTTGCAAATATTTTAAAATCAATTTCACATCAAAACTCAACTTTAATATAGTATCAAATTCATAATTTATTCTTAATGCCGATAATATTCCTAAAATCCGGTGACCGCAGTAAATTGCTTATTAAGACGTCTAATTATACACTATTAGTTTCTGATTTATAGTATTAATCCACGCACCTCATGCGAGGTGCGACTCTTTAGTGTAGTATTAATTTATAAGATAGTAGGATTTCAATCCACGCACCTCATGCGAGGTGCGACACGCAGATACTGATATGGGAAGTGGTAGTAGGCATTTCAATCCACGCACCTCATGCGAGGTGCGA
>JBGVNN010000006.1:0-31635 GCA_045125595.1 Candidatus Egerieisoma sp. | reverse complement strand
AACGAGTTACATGTTGTTTGTTCTTATCCTTTTACTTGTGAATAAGTTTGTACGCTGTTTACTTTTCTAAGTTCATCTGCTGTTCGGTCTCGGCTTTTTGTTTCCGCCGTTTCCCTGACAGCTCGGCTATTATAGCGCTTTCAGCATGACTTGTCAACACCTTTTTTTAAAATTTTTTAAGTTTTTTTTATTTTATTTTTTTCTACCATATATTGTTGTTTTTTATCTTATAAACCACTATATATTATGCTCTCATCCTTTATTTTGCTCCATTTTTAGGCACTTCTCGAAAAATTTTTTTATTTTTTTGAAAAAATTTTTTTGTTTTTTTCTTTTTTTCCAATTAATGTTTCTGTTGCAAAATTATGACATTTGCAATATACTTATTGTGTTCTGATTACTAAAGAAAACACACTATACTAATATTACTTTTTTATGGTATATTATACTTTGTTATTAGATAGTGTATACTTGCAAAGGAGAAAGATGTTTAATATGAAAATTCAAAAAATCGTTTCGATTACAACCATTATTATTTCCCTTTCCTTAATAATATATATGTGCGTGATGATGGGTCTTGATTCAGGTAACACATTACCCACCGATTCCTCTCCCACTAACCATATAATATTAAATACCTCGGTTCCAACAAGCGGAAATACTTCTGCTGACGCTACTATCGGAGGCAATTCGCCTTCTCAACCTACAACACAGCAGACTTCAGTTCCTACCGCTATACAAACACCCAAACCTACGCAAGGCAGTGCTACTGCTGTCCCCGGGGGCAAAACATCATCCAATCCTAATTATCAGGGCAAAAAAATAATTTCAATTACTTTCGATGATGGCCCGCACCCATCTAATACATCAAAAGTTCTAGATATGCTCAAGAGCAAAGGCGTTCATGTTACTTTTTTTGTTTTAGGAGAGAATCTTTATTCCGATAGCCAAAAGGCTTTGGTTAAAAGAGCACACGATGAAGGACATGAAATTGCAAACCATTCATATAGTCACCCTTTACCATTTACAAGTCTTTCAACGGACAAGCTTAAAGAAGAGCTTAGAAAAACTGATGATATCATTCAAAACATAATTGGCGAAATACCTGTGCTTTTCCGTCCGCCCGGAGGTGGATACAATCAAAGCATTTCAGAAAACTGCGGTAAATCTATTGTTCTTTGGAGTATAGATTCACGCGACTGGGATTATCTCAGCGCAAAAAAAGTTAAAAATTATGCTGCAGACAATGGTATTACTGAAGAAGAAGCAAAAAATAAACTTATTGATGATGTTTTGTTTAAAGGATTTAAATATACCGTAAGTGGTAAAGAATATACTAATCCTTCTATAGTTTCTATGCTTAGACATGGCAGCATTATTCTTTTCCACGATATTCATCCATATTCCGGTGAAGCTGTTTCAAAATTAATTGACTATTTAAATTCTACAGGCGAATATCTCATTATGCCTGTATCTGAAATGATCAAAACGGAGCAACGCGCTCCACAAGCAGGAGATGTTTACTCATATATGTGGGAAACATATGCCACAAAGAAACAAAATTGGTAAAATCTTCCAATAAAGGAGGTATAATAAATGAGATTGGTTGTATGTGCTGATGCACATTTGGATTCTGTCTTTCCTATCTTTAAAAACAATTCCGTTAAGACGAAGCTTAGACAAGAAGAACAACGTATTGCTTTTTCTAAGGCTATCAATGAGGTTAAACGAATTGATGCCCATCTTTTCATGCTTCCGGGAGATCTATTTAATGAAGGAACTGTAACTCAAGAGACTGTAGATTTTCTTATTTCCTCTTTTAATTCTATTCCGGATACTTTGGTTGTTATCGCACCCGGAAATAATGACCCGGCTTCTTATGATTCTGTTTATTTAAATACAAAATGGCCGGAAAATGTTTATATTTTCAAAAGAGGATTAGAAGCTTTAGAGCTTGCAGACGATGATTCAGGTGAAAAAATCAGAGTATATGGTGCTGGTTTTCAAGGGCATTCATGCAAATCATCTCTTTTAAGACAAAATAACACCTTACCAATTCTTGATAAAGATTTTATTAATTTACTTATTATGCATGGAAGTGTTACTGCAAACGAAGAAGAAAATGCCTGCAATCCTATATATATAAAAGATTTAGATACTTGCGGATTTGATTTTTGTGCGTTTGGACATGTTCACAGTTTCAGCGAAATTATTTCGACAGGTAAAACTTCGTATGCTTATACAGGTGTATGTGAAGGCAGAAGTTTCAAGGAAATCGGCTCCTGTGGCATTTTAAGCGGTAATATCACAAAAGAATCTGTAGAAATGAGTTTTATAAAAACTTCTGTGCGAGAAAACTGCATTGTCAAAGTCGATATTTCGGGATTAGAGTCATATGATGCCGTACTTGATAGAATAAGACTTAATTGTTCAAATTCTGAATTTTTGTACAAAATAATTCTTACCGGTAATAAAAAATGGGGTCTGGATATCCCTGTTTCAAGACTTTCAAAAGATCTTGCTTCTGATTATTTTTACGCTAAAGTTTTTGCTGAATATAAAGATGAAATTAACATCGATATTTTAAAACACGAAAATAGCTTGAGAGGCTGCTTTATTCGTTGTATGTTAGAAAAAATGGAAAAATCAGATAATCCCGAACTTCTTTATGAAGCTATGATATATGGACTGCAATCTTTTGACGGGGAGGTGTGCTTTAATGACAATCCATGAAATTATAATTAATGGTTTCGGCAAACATTGTAATGTAACAATTAATTTCCGTGACGGTATTAATATAATAATAGGAAATAATGAAAGCGGTAAATCGACTATTGCTGCTTTTGTGCGCGCATTACTTTATGGAATGCCGGGTTCAGATGTTTCAAAGGACAGAAAAAAATATCGTCCTTGGGACAGAACGGCAAAGTATGGCGGAGAAATGTTATTTGAGCACAAAGGCGTAGTTTATAAGGTTACTGCAGAGTTTGCAGAACTCAATAAAAATGACTCTATAATATTATATAATGTAACCTCTAACGAGCAAATCACAATAGACAGCGGTAAAACTGTAGGTGAAATTGTGTTGGAAATTACTGCCGATGCTTATGATATTTCTTCATTCGCACCGCAACTTTCGTCAAAACCCGATTTAAAAAATGCTAATGTAGACTATCTTTTTGACAGAATAATGAAAAAATCTGAAGAAAACAAAATATCTTCTTTTGATTTTGTTGCGGGAAAAAGGATTAAATCTGCAATAGAAAAAATCAGTTCACAGAAAAATCCGATAGGAATTCTCGAAAAGTTGCAACAAGATAAGACTCAAAAGGAAGCTGCTGCTTTAAGTGTTGAGACCGCAAAAAGTGAAGCAGAAAAACTGCGCAACGAGTATAATAAAATGCAACAAGAATTAAATGAGGAAAAAGATAAGCATGTTGCATCAAAAACTGATATGTCTGAGGTTGCTCATGCAGTTGAAGTTATATCTTTGCATAATGAAATTAAAAAATATGTTAAAGAAATTAATACTTTGGATACAGACCTTGCCGAAGCGGCAAATAAAGCCAAGAGAACGCTCAAACCAATAAATATTATATATGTAATATTAATGTCCATATGTATAATTTGTTCCGTTTTGCTTATAGTTACACCGCAACTCAATAAAATTTCTTTTTTAGCCGGTATTTGTAAGTTTCTTAATATTTGGAGCAAACAGCTCTTGCCGTATGTTGTTTTGTGCATTATCGCAGCTTTTTTGACTATTTGTCAAATTGTTGTTACATCTCTTTGCAACAAAAAGGTACGTATTATTAAAGAAGACCTTTTCACGACAGAAGCAGAACTTTCGGATTTGCTTAATCTTGAATATGTTTACGGGGCAAAACATCATACAAAAAACAGAGAGAATATCAACGAAGCACTTAACGAGCATACAAAAGAATATAAAATTTCACGTTCAATTCTTGAAAATGAAGATAATAAAAATAAGATGTACAGTGAACATCTTGCTGTCGTTGAAGAATACACAGAAAAAATCGCATATACTAAAGCTTCTGCTGATGCGCTCAATAAATCGATAAGCAAAATGGACGATATTTTTGTTCTTGAAGAAGAACTCGAAACGATTAATGATAACATTAAACTTTTTGAGAGACGTTATGAGGCGTTGCTTTTAGCAAGTGATGTGATGGATGATGCCTATCAACGTTGGCAGGCAGATATGGGACCTGAGTTCGGCAAGAACGCAGGAGAGATTTTGCATGAACTTTCTGATGGTAAATATGCAGAAGTAAAAGTGGCGCGCGACTTTGATATTTCCGTAAAAGACGCCGACGGAGCCGCACATCGCTCTTACTACTACAGTGGAGCAACAATAGACCAGATGTACTTGGCGCTACGTTTATCTCTTGTCAAAATGCTTTCTTCTGCTGACGGAAAGTTGCCGCTTATTTTAGACGATCCGTTTGTACAGTATGACAGTAACAGAAAGATTAAAGCTTTTACAACTTTAGAAAATTTTGCTAAAAATAACAATTTACAGATAGTTCTGACTACATGCATCAACGAACCTTTTTATGAATCGGCAAACATTATAGAGATTTAAGTTTTAGTTGAATTTTGAGGCATTTCGTAGTAATATAAAGGGCGGTATATTTTGCCATATTTTAAAATATAACAAAATACAAATTATAAGGAGTGTTTGAACATGAGTTCTTATAACAAGAAATGCGTTGAAGATATCGACGTTAAGGGTAAAAAGGTTATAGTAAGAGTAGATTTTAACGTGCCGCTTAAAGAGGGCGTTATCACTGACGATAAGAGAATCGTTGCAGCTCTTCCTACTATAAAATATCTTGTTGACAACAAAGCAAAAGTTATTTTGGTTTCACATATGGGTAAGCCTAAGGGACAAGTTAATCCCAAATATTCATTGGCTCCTGCTTCAAAGAGATTGGGCGAGCTTTTAGGTATGGAAGTTCTCCAAGCTACAGATGTAGTTGGTGAAGATGCTAAGGCTAAAGCTGCTGCTTTAGAGGAAGGTCAAGTATTAATGCTCGAGAATGCTCGTTTCCATGCAGAAGAAGAGAAAAATGATCCTGCTTTTGCTAAAGAGCTTGCTGATATGGCTGAAATTTTCGTTAACGATGCTTTCGGTACAGCACACAGAGCTCATGCTACAACAGCAGGTATTGCTGATTACCTCCCCGCTGTTTCAGGTTATTTGATTCAAAAAGAAATCAGCATTATGGGTAAAGCTCTTGCAAATCCTGAGAGACCTTTCGTTGGTATCCTCGGCGGTGCTAAAGTTGCTGATAAACTCAATGTTATTTCTAACTTGCTTGAGAAATGCGATACTCTTATTATCGGCGGCGGTATGGCTTACACATTCCTTAAGGCTATGGGTAAAGAAATCGGCGAATCACTCCTTGATGATTCTAAGCTTGATTACTGCAAAGAGATGATTGCTAAGGCTGAGAAATTGGGCAAAAAGCTTCTTCTCCCTATCGATACAAAGATTGCTGCTTCTTTCCCTGATCCTATCGACGCTCCTATAGAAGTTAAATGTGTTTCTGTAGATGAGATTCCTGCTGATATGCAAGGTCTCGATATTGGATGCAAGACAGCTGAGTTATTCGCTGACGCTGTTAAGTCTGCTAAAACAGTTGTATGGAACGGTCCTATGGGCGTATTTGAGAATCCTACTCTTGCTGAGGGTACAATCGCTATCGCAAAGGCTATGGCTGAGACAGATGCTATCACAATCGTTGGTGGCGGTGATTCTGCTGCAGCTGTTAAGAAAATGGGCTTTGCTGATAAGATTACTCACGTTTCAACAGGTGGCGGTGCTTCATTGGAATTCTTAGAGGGTCTTGTACTTCCCGGAATCGCTTGTCTTGAAGATAAATAAAAGGAGTATTTAATATTATGAGAACAAAAGTTATTGCAGGTAACTGGAAAATGAATAAAACTCCGGCTGAAGCTGCTGAGTTTATTATGGAGTTAAAAGAGTCTGTTAAAGGTATAGAGAACGAAATCATTGCTGCTGTTCCCTTTGTTTGCATTCCCGCAGCTTTAACTGCTTCTGAAGGCAGCAACATTAAAATCGCTGCTCAGAATATGCATTGGGAAGAAAAGGGCGCTTATACAGGCGAGATTTCCGGCGCTATGCTTAAAGATTTGGGCATTGAGTATGTTATAATCGGACACTCTGAGAGAAGAGAGTATTTTGCTGAGACAGATGAGACAGTTAACCTCAAAGCACACGCTGCTTTCAAAAACGGTCTTAAACCTATCATTTGTGTTGGTGAGTCTTTGCTCCAAAGAGATGAAGGCGTTATGCCTGAGCACATCAGATATCAAGTTAAAGTTGCTCTCCTTAATTTAAGCGCTGAGCAAGTTGCTGATTTGATTATTGCTTACGAGCCTATCTGGGCTATCGGTACAGGCAGAACTGCTTCTGCTGAGCAGGCTCAAGAAGTTTGCAAAATCATTCGTGATGTTGTTGCAGAGCTCTATGGCAAAGAAACTGCTGAAAAAGTACGAATTCAGTACGGCGGCAGCGTAAATGCTCAAACTGCTGATTCACTTTTCAGCATGCCTGACATTGATGGTGGTCTTGTTGGCGGTGCAAGTCTTAAAGTTAAAGACTTTACTGTTATTGCAGGATACAAGGCTTAATATTTTATATTTATCATGGCTATATTTAAAAAAAGCTACGAAAATTATGACAAAGAAACCAAGGGCATTTGGCAGAAGGTTAAAATACCTCTGCTGGCTGCCCTTGCAGTCATTTTATTTATTATTGTCTTATCTTTAGGTTTGACAGATGCAGGATTTTTCCCCGGAAATATTATTCACAGATTTACAGTGTCTTCTTTTTTGGAGGATACTTATTCTGATTTGGGTTATGAAATAATAGAATACTCGGGTTATGATCCAAAAACTGACTTTTTTGTATATAAATGTCGTGTAAATAATCTTGAATGTGAGATTAAAGCAAAGAATTTCAGTGTGCAATATGACGGTTACTACCACAGCTATTGCAGAAATACTTATTTTCAAGATATTACGGCAAATTATATGAATGACTTCCTTAACTCAAAGTGGAGCGAACAATATTCCGACTATAAAGCAGAGTGGGAGTGTGCCATTGACATTCCGATTGCAAACGGAAATTATCCAAATGCTCCGGAGCAGTCGTCCGTGCCTGAAGAGTCTTTGATTCTTGATGCATGCAAAACTTATGGCGGCAGTTTTGAGTTTACTCTTAATATTCATGGAAAAAACATTTCTTTTGATGAATACAAAGCACTTGTTTATAAGGCAGTTAGAATTTTACAACAAGAAATGGATAACAGACCTATGAGCTTGCAGGTTTTTTACTTCAGAGAAAATAATGGTGAGAATGAGGTTATGCAATATGAATCATATCTTTGGACTTACCAATTTGACCTTAATGAGCAAGGTGTGTTGACTGCTGAAAATGTGCATAAATATGTTGAAGTTCCTGAGGATATTCAAAAGAAAGCTAACATATATTATACTGTCAAGAATATAGTAACAATAGTAATTGCTGTTACTGTTGTTGCACTTTCCGCTTTGTGGTGCGTTCGTAAATATCGCAAACACAAACGATATAAAAAAGGTGCGGCTGTTTTAGAAGAAGATAACAAACAAAATTTGGAGTGATTTTTTTGCAAAAAGTTTCTATAGTATTTACAGGCGGCGGTACTGCCGGTCATGTTACGCCTAATTTAGCAATTATTCCGTTAATTCGTGAGAAATTGAAAAATATTGAGCTTGATGTTCACTACATAGGCTCTGAGACCGGTATTGAAAAGGAAATGATAGAGAAATATCCTGATATTACGTATCACTCTGTGCGTACGGGTAAATTGAGAAGATATTTTTCTTGGAAGAATTTTACAGATCCTTTTCGCGTAATAGGCGGTTATTTTGATGCAAAAAAATTAATAAAAAAGATTCGCCCTGCTGTTGTTTTTTCAAAAGGCGGGTTTGTTTCCGTGCCTGTGGCTGCAGCTGCACATTCATATAAAATTCCTGTAATTGCACACGAATCTGACTTGACACCGGGACTTGCAAATAAACTTTCTGCAAAATATGCTACAAAAATCTGTACAACATTCCCTGATACTTTGGATTATTTACCTAAAGGTGTGGGTGTATGCACAGGTTCTCCTATAAGACCTGAACTTTTTGACGGAAATGCGACTCGCGCTCGTTCACGCTATGGTTTTGACAGCAAGCCTGTTATTTTGAGTATGGGCGGTAGTTTAGGTTCTGCCGTTTTGAATAAGGCTTTGCGTGAAAATTTACCTGAATTGGTAAAAAAATACAATATTATTCATCTGTGCGGCAAGGGTAATATAGATGAAGCGTGCGAGAAATTTTCGTCTTCATATAAACAATTTGAATTTATTTCCGATGAACTGCCTGACGCTTTGGCTTTGGCTGATTTTATTGTATCGCGTGCCGGATCTAATGCCATTCACGAATTTTTGGCTTTGCATAAGCCTATGCTTCTTATACCTCTTTCGGCGGCTGCGAGTCGCGGAGACCAGATTTTGAATGCTGAATCTTTCGAGAAACGCGGTTTTGCTATTGTCTTAAAAGAGGAAAATATAACGCCGTCAACTTTCATGCATGCAATCTCTTATGTTGAGAAAGACAAGGAGAAAATGACGGCGGCTATGGTTAATTGTGAAAATGCTAATGGCGTAAATACCATTGCTGATTTGATTATTGAAGCAATTCCTCCTTGCCAATGAAGCCAACCATATCAAAATCTTTTATATTATGGCGAATTATGTAATCTATGTAAGTCATTACCATTTTAGCTGTAAGTACATAGCCTGCAGGCGTGAGGTGTCCGTAGAGGAAAAATTTTTCGCGGAATATTCCGTTATCTAACGGGCCGTATTTACTAAAGTCTATTACATAACAATTTTCAAATTTTTCTGCCATTTGATATAGCACTTGTGCGTGTGCTTCAATAAGTGCATCGTATTCTTCGTTGCCGTTTTTGAGCATTGTCATTAGGAAAAATTTGGCATTTGGCTGTATTTCCTTTTTTATTTTTTGAATAATAGACGAATAGTAGCCCACAAAAGAGTCTTCGGGGTTGTTATAATCATCTGTAATATTTTCTACAGAGCCAATCGGTTTGTGAATATTTATTATGTCATTAACTCCGAGTGCGATTATATATGCTTCGCAGGCTTTTTCTTTATCCCAAAAATTACTTTCTTCGGCAAAATTTTTAAAGTATGCTTCAGCTGTCATTCCGCCACGAGAAAAATTGTACACTTTGCTGCCTATTGCTCGTGCAATATGTTGTCCCCAAGAGTGTTCAAACATATCTGAGTAAATTTTGCTGCCGTCTTCCCTTTTACTTTCAAATTCGCCTGACGAAAGGCTGTCGCCAATACATCCTATATTACGGAAAATTCCGCAAAAGCCGCCGTCTTGCAAAAGTGTGTCAAGGGGCTTTTCGTTTTCATTAAATAAATATGATAAATCCATGTATTTTACCTACTTTCTTGATGTTTTTTAGATTCATATAATGAAATTATAAAACAAATTGTTACTCCTATAGCACCAATTCCTGTTGTAACCATTGATGCAAGTAAGTGTAACATAATAGATATGAGGATGCAATAATAGACTATTGTGATGTTAATAAAATAATTTTATATTTCTTCGCCGGCTTTATATGAGGTTTAGGTCATAACATTCGCAGAGGCGAGTTAAATCTTGATTTCACTGCTTAAACTGATGTACAATAATAGGGACTTTTTCAAGGAGTTTCCGTAGTAATGAAAAAATTTTTATATATTTTATTACAATGCACATGGGGATTTTTGCAGACACTTTTGGGGTTTGTTGTATTTTTACTTCACATTAATTGTTGCCATTTTGTTTATCACGGTGCTGTGGTTACTAAATGGCACGGAAAGTCGAGCGTTTCTCTCGGTTTGTTTGTGTTTATCACTGATGAGCCGTATTTCGCAGAAAAGTTTGAGGGAGAAACCAGTAAAGAAGAATTGTCTGCAAGATTATTGGTGCATGAATACGGACATACAATACAATCATTGATTTTAGGACCTCTTTATTTGTTGGTAATGGGAATCCCCTCTACTTTATGGGGATTTTTACCAAATCTGGCAAAAAAGAGAAAAGAGGAAAAAATATCCTACTTTTCTTTTTTCACTGAGAAGTGGGCTAATAATTTAGGAGAAAAAGTAACAGGCAAAGAATCTTTGGGAAATTTATTAATTGATTGATGGTTTTTATTCTTTATATATGTTATAATGCCATCATCATATTTAAAAGAAAACAAAGGGAGTTACAAATATGGATTTACAAAAATTACTTAGTGAAATGACTGTGGACGAAAAGTTGGCGCAAATGACACAGCTTGTGCCACAGGTTATAACAGATAAGGGCGAAGGTGCCATAACAGGACCTATGAGAAATTTTGGTATAACAAAATACGTTACATCAAAAATAGGCTCATCACTTGGTGGCAGCGGAGCAAAACAGCTCAAGGATTTACAAGACTTCCATCTGAATGAGGATCCACACAAAATACCTCTTCTTTTTATGGCAGACGTAATTCACGGCTATCGTACACTTTACCCTGTTCCGTTGGGACTCGGAGCATCATTTGATGAAGAGTTGGCAAAACAATGTAGTGCAATGGCAGCAAAAGAAGCTTCCGTAGGAGGCATACACGTTACATTCGCTCCTATGTCTGACCTTGTTCGCGATGCTCGCTGGGGTCGTTGTATGGAAACTACGGGAGAAGATCCGTACCTTAACTCTAAAATGGCAGCAGCTATGGTAGAAGGTTTCCAAGGGGATTTCAGTAAGGATAATATCGCTGCATGTATAAAGCATTTCGCTGCATACGGAGCTTGTGACGGCGGTAGAGATTACGATGCTGTTGAATTGGGCGACCATACACTTCGTGAATATTATCTTCCTGCGTATAAGGCAGCTGTTGATGCCGGCGTTGAGCTTTTAATGACATCATTTAATACTTTGAACGGTATTCCCTCTTCTGCCAATAAATATCTTGTTGATGATATTTTGCGTAAAGAATGGGGCTTTGATGGCATCGTTATTTCTGACTTTAATGCTTTCTATGAAATGATTTCTCACGGCGTTTGTGCAAACGAAAAAGAATGTGCTAAAAAGGCTCTCGATGCTACAAGCGATATAGAAATGATGTCTACTTGCTATGTGAAATTCGGCAAAAAGCTTCTTGAAGAGGGCGAAATTACAGAAGAGCAATTAGATAAAGCCGTTATGCGTATTTTAAAGCTTAAAGAAAAATTAGGACTCTTTGAAAATCCTTACAGAGCTGCAAACGAAGAGGATGAGCAAAAGATTCATCTTTGTCCGGAGCACAGAGAATTGGCAAGAATTGCTGCTGAAAAGAGTGCTGTTTTATTGAAAAATGACAATGTACTTCCTTTTAACAAAGACGTTAAGAAAATTGCAATTATCGGTCCTGTTGCTGACCATGGTATGATAGGCGGTTGGTACTGCTGCGGAAAGTCTTCTGAAGCCATCAGTGTAATTCAAGGTGTACAGAATGTTGTTCCCGATGCGGAAATTCTCTTTGCAAAAGGTTGTTCAGCAAACCCCAATGAAAAAGCAGAAGAAGTTGCAGATGCAATTGCCGAAGCAAAAAATATTGCAAAAGATGCCGACATCGTTATCATTTGCGCAGGTGAAGAAATTGATATGAGCGGTGAAGCACACTCACGCGCAAGAATTTCCGTAAGTGATTCACAAACAGCTCTTATAAAAGAAATATGCGAAGTAAACAAAAATACAGCAGTTGTATTTTATTGCGGACGTCCTCTTGCTTTGGAAAAAATCAAGGATGTAGCTCCTGCGACAATTATTTTCTGGCATCCCGGTACTGAGGGCGGCAACGCTATCGCTAACCTTCTCTTTGGCGATGTTAATTTCCAGGCAAAACTTCCTATGTCTTTCCCATATGAAGGTCAATCACCATATTGCTACAATCATTTACGCACAGGTAGACCAAGCACTAACGGCGGTTATTGCTTAGGATACAGAGATACTCCTTATGAGCCCGTTTATCCTTTTGGTTATGGTCTTTCATATACTACTTTTGACATTTCTGCTCCTACACTTTCAAGTGAGGAAATGACTGAGGATGGCGAAATTACCGTATCCGTTACAGTTAAAAACACAGGTAATTGTGAAGGTACTGAGACAGTTCAGATGTACATAAATGATGTAACAGCTTCTGTTTCAAGACCTGTTAAAGAGCTTAAGGGATACCAAAAAGTTACACTTGCTCCGGGAGAGGAAAAAGTAGTTACATTTAAAATAACTGTTGATGAATTAAAGTTCCATACTTTTGGCGGCAAATACGAGGCTGAGAAAGGTAAGTTTAAGGTATTTGTTGGTAACCGCTCAGATATTGAGAACTTTGAGATTTTCAAATTGATATGATTTAAAATCAAAAATATTGACAACAAAAATTATATGTTGTTAGTTAAAAAATAACCGATACTTTTGCAGAGGTGCGGTTATTTTTTTGTGCTTTTATATAAATTAGCTATTCATAGTCACTCACATAAATCACCTCCTTACTCTTTACAGATTTATCTATAGGAATAAGGAGCGTAACCGCTCACCGTTATGGTCTGCCCATACATCATATTCTATCAAAGTGGATAGTCATATTAAGACGAAAAATATCTTTTTGTATAAAAAAAACTACCTCAAATTTGAGGTAGTTCTAATAATGGGGTGGCTGATGGGATTCGAACCCACGACCCCCAGGGCCACAACCTGGTACTCTAACCAACTGAGCTACAGCCACCATACGCAAGTCACTCATGAAACGTGCGCTTTCACAAGCAACGAGCTTAAAGATTATACGATATTTATATGTGGCTTGTCAACCATTTTTTTATTGAAATATATTTTTGATGCTGATATACTGTTTATATTATGTTTATAGTATATGGGGATGTTGTTAGTGGATTATCAAATAATTTTTTCATCTCGTACGACTTTATGTGCCGAAGTTAAAATAGGAGGCGAAGTAATAATTCGTGCGCCTCGAGGCACATCAAAAAATAAAATTGAAAAATTTATTAGAGAACATGAGTCCTGGCTTATCTCTGCTACCCAAAAACAAACAGCTCGAGCAAAGAATAAATATCATCAGGATTTATCTGAAGATGATATATTAAAACTCAAAGCAGCTGCAAGCGAATATATTCCGTGCAGAGTAAAGTATTTTTCCGAAAAAATGGGGCTTATACCTACCGCAGTAAAAATTTCATCCGCAACAAAAAAATTCGGCAGTTGCAGCGGTAAAAACAGTTTAAATTTCTCATATAGGCTTATGATGTACCCACCTGAGGCAATTGATTATGTTGTGGTACATGAGTTGGCTCATATAAAACACCATGATCACAGTAAAGATTTTTATAAATTAATTGAACAATTTATGCCGGATTTTCGTCAAAGAGAAGTATTACTTAAACAATAAAAGGAGGTTGCTTTATGCCGGCAGATAAAATTAATGGACCTTTTAAAATAATTCTGAGTTCCGGTCCCAGAGGTGGCAAGTCTGTTATTTCAAAAAAAATTGCAGAGTGGTTTAGCGATGAATATTTGGTTTTTGTTATTCCTGAAACAGCAAGAGAGCTGTTTGATATGGGGCTAATATTTGATGATAATCCATATGAAGCACAAAAATCAATTATTCGCAGACAACTTATAAAAGAAAAAGATATTTTTGATAAGTTAAGTACAAGTGTAGATTCTAATAAAACAATCGTTGTTTTTGACAGGACTTGTATAGACGCCGGCACTTTTTTGCCTGTTGAAGAATTTTCAAAACTACTTCAAGAAGAAAATTTAACTAAAGATGATATTGCTTCAAATTTACATGATGCCTTAGTTCTTCATATGCAAAGCGTTGCTGTAACACGACCTGAATTTTATGAGAAACGTAATCAAGCCAGCAGTGTAATAAGAAGAGAGTCTGCTGTGGAAGCTGCTTTTTCTGATGAAAAAATATTTAAGGCATATGAACAATATAAAAATATATTTAAAGATCACATATTAATAAAAGCTACAGACAAAATAGAAGAGAAATCTGAGACTGTTTACAAAGTAATATCAGAATTTATTAAATCTTCTTCCACGTTCTCTTACTAAAGAGAATTAATACAGGCAATATTTCGAGTCTGCCGATTAACATTGTCAATGTAAGAACAATTTTCGAAAATTCGCTATAGTTTGCATAACTTGCATATGGACCTACTGCTTCAAAAGCAGGTCCAATATTGGAAATACAGGCTACAGTAGACGAAATATTTGAGAAAAATCCATGTTTTTCTGTATATGTGCCTGCATCAGATACTATAGTTATCGTTTGCCCATTTATAGGGTCAAATGAAAGCAAAAATACTACTCCTAAAAATATAAAGAAGTATAATGTAAAGAAAGCAAATACATCATTTATCGTTTTTTGTTCTAATGTTTTGCCTTCAAACTTCACTTTTGGTACATATCTTGGATTAATAAGTTTTCTGATATTTGTATATGCACCTTTTATCGCCATTACGAATCTTGATACTTTGATACCACCTGCTGTAGATCCTGCCATCGCTCCGATAAACATGAGTAAGAAAAGTGTCGTTTTGCCGAGCATTGGCCATACATTAAAGTCTGAAGTAGTATATCCGGTAGTTGTAAGAAGAGAAGATACTTGAAATAACGAATGCCTGAATGCCTCTTCAGTTGTGTACATTTGTGGAATTGCCTCAAACTTGCCCACAAGGCTTAAAAATACAAGAGAAACAGCGCTGATTACAATAATAAAATAACTTTTAAATTCTTCACTTCTGAATATATCTTTAATTTTACCGATTAATAATAAATAATATAAACTGAAATTAATACCAAACAATAAAAGGAATATTGATATTGCATATTGGGAAAAAGGATTGAAAAGTTCTATACTTCCGGGTATAAAACCAAAACCTCCCGTACCGGCACAGCCAAATGTTGTGAGTAAGCTGAAGAAAAACTGGTCATTTTCATACCCCGGGATTGGTTTATCAAACATCAAAACTATAACTTCAAGAATAGTCATACCTAAATAAATCAGATACAAAATTCTTGTAGTGACTTTCATTTTTGAAACAATCTTACCTACTTGAGGCCCCGGGCTTTCCGCACGAAGTAAGTGCATTGCTGAACCGTCATTACTTTCAGGAATGAAGATAAGTACGAATACGAGAATTCCCATACCGCCTATCCAATGTGAAAAGCTTCGCCAAAAAAGTGTTGACCGAGAGAGCGCTGTAATATCTTCAACAATACTTGCTCCCGTAGTCGTGAAGCCTGACATTATTTCAAAGCAAGCATCAATATAATTTGGTATATCTCCATTTATTACAAAAGGTATAGCGCCAAATAATGTCATTATAATCCATACTAATGCTGTAAGAGCAAAACCCTCTTTTTGATACAAATCATTTCTTTTAGGTTTTAAACTTTGCAGTGAAAAGCCAATAATAGTTAAAATTATTATAGGGATAATAAAAGCAATATTATTTTTTAGAGATTCTTTGTAAATAAGGCTTACAACAAGAGGGGCAATCATTAATATTGCCTCAAGTATCATTATTTTGCCTAAAATTTTGCCTAATTTTTTATAATTCATATTGACACCTTATTCAAATACATCATGTAAGTCATCAAAATTTTTATGAGTGGTAACAACTATCACTTTGTCGCCAAGCTTTATCTCAGAAATACCGTTTGGAATAATAATATCATTATTTCTGATAATACAAGCTACAAGGCAGTTCTTTTTAATTTTTATATCCTTAAGGGGTTTATTAAAAAAAGCTTCTTCTCTCTTAGCTAAAAATTCAAGTGCTTCTACTTGATTATTTACCAAATGGTACATTGTCAAAACATTACTTCCAACAGTGTTTGCAAGAGCTCGAATATATCCCGTTACTCTATCAGCAACGACATGTTTGGGAGATACGTTATTTTTAATACCAAGCTCATCAAGTATACCGTAAAGGTCATCGTTTTTTATTTTTGTAATGGATTTTTTTACTTTCATTTTATTGGCAAACATTGATACAATCATGTTCTCTTCATCAATATCTGTTAATGCTACCAACGCATCCATAGCTTCAATGCCTTCTTCAAGTAAAACGTCGTGTTGTGTACCATTACCGCATATAACTGTTACACGCGGCAAAAGTTCCGCCAATTCCTCAGCTTTTTTAGAGTTATTTTCAAAAAGTTTAATATCATATTTTTTTTGCGAAAGGGCATTGGCAAGATAATAACTTATTCTACCTCCGCCAATTATCATAACATTCTTAAGAGGTGATTTAACAAGATTTATTTCAGCTAAAAAATCGCCGAGCATTCTCGCATCTGAAGTAAAGTGAATCTTATCTCCCTCTTGAATAACAAAATTACCTGACGGAATTATAACTTCCTCTCCACGCTGTACAGCACAAATAAGAACTTTTGTATGCAATTTTTTACCAAAAGTAATAAGCGACTCTCCAATAATCGGGCAACCTTTTTCGACGACAATTTCTACAAGAGAAACTCTTCCTTTAGCAAAATGCTCGATTTGAGCAACAGAAGGCAAATTTATAATATTAAAAATTTCGTTAGCCATTTCCATCTCAGGGTTAACAATCATAGCAATGCCAAGATCATCCTTCATTTCCATAATCTGTTTACGATAGTCAGGATTTCGTACACGGGCAATTGTATTTTTAACTCCGATTTTTTTAGCCACCAAACAAGCAAAAACATTTAGTTCATCACTGTTAGTGAGAACAATTGCTAAATCAGCATCATCCATATTAGCTTCTTTTTGAATATCAATACAAGCACCATTGCCTACTACTCCGAAGACATCATATTTCTCGATTAGCATTTCTACTTTTGCTTTATCTTCATCAATAATAGTTATGGTATGACCCTCTCCCGAGAGATTTTTTAATATAGTTTTGCCGATTGTTCCAAGACCTATAATAACAATTTTCATTGCAATCCGTCTCCTTTGCCGCTTGAAAATGACTATATATCAAAATCCGAACATCTGAAGATGCTCGGATTTTTTTAATATATATATAAGATATTATTCTATATCCAATTTGTTTAATATATCTTGACCTGCTTCATAATCCGGTCCTTCGTTGTCACTTACATCTGTAACTGCATCATCAGATACAACATCACTTTCAACTACTTCAACCGCCTCTGTTTCAACAGGCTCCTGCGGAACGTCCTCTTCCTTTTCTGTTTTAGCACAACTAACAATAAGATTTGTTTCCGTTGTTCTCATAAGGCGTACACCGCTCGTATTTCTGCCAATAATATTGATATCTTCGGCGTGAATTCTAATAATAACACCTTCGGATGTAATCATCATAATATCATTATCATCATTAACCATCATCATACCAACAAGCTCGCCAGTTTTTTCAGAAATCTTGTATGTCAAAAGACCTTTGCCGCCTCTTGTCTGCGGACGATATTCCTCAACATCAGTTCTCTTGCCAAAGCCTTTCTCTGTAACAATCAAAATGGAATCTCCCGGTTTACAAATATCCATACCGATAACAGAATCACCCTCTCTGAGAGTAATACCCTTTACACCGATAGAATCTCTGCCTGTAGATCTAACATCTTTCTCGTTAAATCTGATTGACATACCTTTTCTTGTTGCCATCATAATATCTTGGTCTTCGTCTACAAGGTGAGCATTAATTAATTCATCTCCATCACGAAGGTCAACCGCAATCAAACCGCCCTTACGCATATTACTGTATGCCTTAAGCTCTGTTTTCTTAATGATTCCTGACTTAGTTGCAATAACAAGATATTTACCATCTTCAAATCCCGTAATAGGAATCATAGTAGCAACCTTTTCATCCGGCTGAAGCTGCAAAAGATTCACAATAGCAATTCCCTTTGCTGTTCTGCCTGCATCAGGTATTTCATAACCTTTAAGAGAATATACACGACCAAAATTGGTGATAAACAAAATCATATCGTGAGAAGATGTAATAAGCAATTTCTCTACAAAATCTTCTTCTCTCGTTGTAAGTCCCATTATACCCTTACCACCACGACGCTGAGCTTTATATGTATCAGCCGCTGTACGCTTAATGTAACCAACATTTGTAAGAGTAATAGCAACCTCTTGTTCATTAATAAGGTCTTCAATATCAATTTCACCCTCATAAGGTATAATTCTTGTGCGTCTCTCATCACCATATTTATTTTTGATAACAAGGAGCTCGTCTTTAATAACACCCATAAGGATTGACTCATCTCCGAGAATACTTCTGTAATATTCAATCTCTTTGAGCTTCTCAGCGTACTCTGTTTGTACTTTTTCTCTTTCTATGCCAGTCAAACGACCAAGACGCATATCAATGATGTATTGTGCCTGACGTTCTGTAAAGCCAAAACGATTCATCATACCTTCTTTGGCAATAGGCTCTGTTTTTGAAGAACGGATAATATTGATGATTTCATCAATATTATCAAGAGCAATAAGCATACCTTCTAATATATGAGCTCTATCCAAAGCCTTATCTAAATCAAACTGAGTTCTTCTGCTGACTACATCTTTTTGATGGTCTATATAATACATCAAAGCTTCTTTGAGATTAATAAGTTTAGGTTGTGACTTACCATCTGCTGTTGGTATCAATGCAAGCATATTAACATTAAACGCTTCTTGAAGTGATGTATATTTATAAAGCTGATTAAGAACAACATTAGGATTCGCATCTCTTTTAAGTTCAATTACAATTCTAATACCTTTTTTTGAATACTCATCACGAAGTCCGCTGATTGTATCTATACGCTTGTCCTTAACTAATTCAGCAATTTTTTCAACTAAACGCGCATTGTTAACCTGATAAGGTAACTCAGTAACCACTATTCTGTGTCTGCCGTTAGCCATCTCTTCAATAGTTGCCTCCGCACGAACCATGATCTTGCCTCGGCCTGTTCTGAAAGCTTCTCGAATTCCCTGTTTACCTAAAATATTAGCACCTGTAGGGAAATCAGGACCTTTAATAAACTGCATAAGCTCGTCTATTGAAATATCAGGATTATCTATTACTTGAATAACACCGTCTATTACTTCACTTAAATTGTGCGGCGGAATATTTGTCGCCATACCTACGGCAATACCCGACGAACCATTAACTAACATATTCGGGAAACGTGACGGCAGAACAACAGGCTCAACCTCATGCTCATCGTAGTTTGGTCTGAAATCAACAGTATTTTTATTGATATCTGCTACCATTTCCATAGAAATTTTTGACATCTTAGCCTCAGTATAACGCTGTGCGGCCGGCGGGTCTCCGTCTCTTGAACCGAAGTTACCTTGTCCGTCAACCAAAACATATCTCATTGAGAAGTCCTGGGCAAGTCTTACCAAACTGTCGTAAATAGCCGCATCGCCATGGGGGTGATATTTACCCATTACATGACCTACTGTGGTAGCAGATTTTCTGGTAGCTTTATCAGGAGTATATCCTAACTCAAACATAGAATAAACTATTCTCCTGTGAACCGGTTTCAATCCGTCTCTGACATCCGGAAGTGCTCTGTCTACAATAACACTCATCGAATAATCAATAAAAGATGTTTTCATTTCATGAACAATATCAACCGGAAGTATTCTGTCATATCCGGTAATTTGTTCATCCGTATTTTCTTTGTTGAACTCGTCACTCATTATAAAAATAACTCCTTTTTGGAATTCTGCTATACGCTTTTACACCTTTTATATTTTATCACTTTTCCACAAAAAAGTCCACAAATTTCAGCTTGGTTTTGCTGCCGGTATTTTACTGTCCAAAGGATTACGAATTACTAATCCGTTTGATTCTTTAGGTATTCTTACAATAAATTCTATGTACTCGCCTCTGTCAAATTGTGCTGCTTTTGCTTCAACTCCTGAGTTTTTAAGCATAGAAATTGTTTCTTTTATGGTATTAACAAAAATCTTTATATCTCTTACAACAAATTTAACACTACCCTTTGAAGTGGAAAACTTTTTCTGTATTGGCATTAAAAATCCTTTTTCAACCATTTCTTCATTATATTTTTCAATCATTTTATCAACTACTTCTTCTGTATCTTTAACGCTGCAATTTTTATCGCATATTATCTTTAAAGCCTTAAGTTGTAGTTGCTCATCCGGCATACGTAAAAGAGCTCTTGCATGCCTTTCAGTCAATTTATTATCACAAAGAATCTTTTTAACCATAGGCGGTAATTTAAGTAAACGAATTTTATTGGCTATTGATGATTGACTTTTGCCTACTTTTCTTGCTAATTCTTCCTGTGTCATGCCGTGGTCTATCAAAAGACAATAATAACCCTCAGCCTCTTCCATAAAATTTAAGTTCTCTCTTTGTAAATTTTCAATCAATGCTAAAACAGCAGAATCATTGTCACATGCACTGTAAACTATTGCAGGTACGCTTTTTAATCCCGCAATCTTTGCCGCTCTTAATCTTCTTTCTCCCGCAATCAATTCATATGATTGCTCACCGCGAAGTGGCCTGACAGTTATAGGTTGCAATATGCCATATTCTTTTATGGAATTTGCGAGATCATACAATGCACTTCTCGAAAATTCTTTTCTTGGTTGATAAGGATTTGCCTTTATTTTATTCGTTGGTATTTCTGTAATGTATTCTTTTGGTGTTTCATTTAACAATTCCTCTTGTTTGAGTACACAATTCATACAAAACCCTCCTTTGTATATATGTGACAATTTTTGTCACATTTCGGTTATACCGCATTTCAAACAAAAAAGAAAGAGTTTTGACCGTCTCTCAAAAGAGTTTCGTTCGACTTTTACACTCAATTATTACAACGATTCGCCAATATTCGACCTTTTACAACGGGTTTTTCTTCGGAATCCCGGCCTTTCGCGGGTAGCGAGTCGACAAATTATCTGTTTTCTTAACGCATATAATTCGTCTGGTAAAGTCACTTTCAGGCAAAGTAAAAACATTCTCCGATTCGACTTTCCCGCCAAGCTCTTTTAAAGCATTTTCATAAGATTCATCTTCGGAGGCACCTTTCATGGCAATAAAAAAACCACCTTTTTTGACAAATGGCATACAATATTCAAGTAGAATATTCATTGGTGCAACAGCTCTTGCCGTAGCACAATCAAACTTTTCACGAAGCTTCTTATCTCTGCCGCCATCTTCAGCTCTTACATGAATTGCACTTATTTTTTCTAATTTGAGCTCATTTATTACAGTATTTAAAAAATTTACACGTTTTCCCAATGAGTCCAATAACACAACTTCGACATCAGGTCTCATTATTTTAAGAGGTATTCCCGGAAATCCGGCACCTGTTCCTATATCTGCTATTTTTTTACAGTTATGTATATCAACATACTTGATGATTGTCATACTGTCTACAAAATGCTTGATTATAACTTCACGCTCTTCGCAAACTGCCGTAAGGTTCATGAATTTATTCCATTCAAGTAACAATTCACCATATTTGGAAAATTGACTTGCTTGCTCATCGCTGAGCTCTATACCTATCTGTGATGCAGCCTTTTTAAAGAATTCTGTAAGCTCACAATTTAACATTATTATTCCTCCGTTTTGTCACTTTCCTGTGAACTTAAGAAAATCATAAGAGCAGTAATGTCAGCAGGTGATACTCCTGTTATTCTGCTTGCTTGTCCAACTGATTCAGGTTGAATTTTAGTTAATTTTTCTCGTGCTTCAAGACATATATTTGTTACTTTTTTATAGTCAAACGGTACAGGCAAACGTTTTTTCTCCAACTTTCTGAATTGACTTATCTGCATTTCCTGTCTTTTTATATATCCTTCGTATTTTACGGAAATTTCAACTTGTTCTGCTTCTCTGAATGACAACTCCTGTCTATCACTGTTTAATCCTTGATCTTTTTCATATTGGCAAAGCATTTCATAACTTATCTCGGGTCTTCTCAACAAATCAGCTAACGAGCAACTACCTTTTAAAGGCGTTGAGCCAACACTTTCCAAGAGAGCATTAATTTCCGCAGAAGGTGACACGAAAGTAGCACTCAAGCGCTCAATTTCCGTACGTATATTTGACATTTTGGCTAAAAATTTACTGTAGCGTTCTTCGGAAATCAATCCGGCTTCATGTCCTTTGGGCGTTAATCTGCTGTCGGCATTATCCTGACGTAAAACAAGTCTGTATTCTGCGCGTGAAGTCATCATTCTGTACGGTTCGCGCGTGCCTCGTGTTACCAAATCATCAATAAGTACACCTATATAACCCTCGGAGCGGTCAATAACGATAGGCTCCTTGCCTTGAAGTTTGCGTGCAGCATTTATTCCGGCCATTAAACCTTGTGCCGCCGCTTCTTCATATCCTGACGAACCATTTATTTGACCTGCACAGAAAAGACCGTCAACAATTCTGCTTTCTAACGAAAGATTAAGCTGTCGCGCATCTATTGCATCGTATTCTATTGCATATGCGGGTCTCATTATTGACGCATTTTCAAGACCTTCGATTGAATGTATAAAGTCACATTGTACATCTTCGGGCAAACTCGATGACATACCTTGGACGTACATTTCCTCAGTATCGCTTCCCATAGGCTCTATAAATAATTGATGACGCTCTTTGTCTGCAAAACGCATTATTTTATCTTCTATTGAAGGACAATATCTGGGACCTACACCTTCTATCATACCGTTATAAAGGGGTGATCTATGTAAGTTTGCTTTGATAATATCATGTGTTTTTTGATTTGTATGAGTTAGATAACACGGAAGCTGATCATTTTTGGGTGCATCTTCATCAAAAGAAAATGAAAATGGCAAATCATCACCCATTTGTGGCTCAGTTTTTGAAAAATCAACACTTTGTCTGTTAACTCTCGGTGGAGTGCCTGTTTTGAGTCGAATTATAGTAAATCCTAAATCTGCTAAGCAGCCTGATAGGGCATTTGCCGGAAAGTGTCCGTCCGGTCCACTGCTGTAGCTGTATTCTCCGATAATTACTTTTCCTTTAAGATAAGTTCCTGTGCAAGCGATTGCGCATTTACAACCATATTCTGCACCTAAATGGGTAACAACACCTGTTACTTTTGGTCTGCCATCTTCGCCTTTTTCTGTCAAAACTTTTACAATTTCTGCTTGCTTGAGATCAATATTTTTTTCGAGCTCAAGTGTGTGTTTCATTTCTGATTGGTAACGACGTCTGTCTATCTGAGCTCTTGGTGAATACACAGCAGGACCTTTCGCTTTGTTGAGAAGTTTTGTTTGAATAGCTGTTTTGTCAGCGGCTTTTCCCATAGCTCCGCCCATTGCATCTATTTCTCTCACAAGTTGTCCTTTGGCAGTACCACCAATACTTGGATTACATGCCATATTTGCAACACTGTCTATATTTACACCAAATATTACAGTTTTAAAACCTAATCTTGCTGCTGCCAATGCTGCTTCACAACCTGCGTGTCCGGCACCTATTACTGCTACATCATAATCTTCAAAATGTACACCCATATTATCGACTCCTATTTACCAAGACAGAATTTACTGAAAATAGTCTCCATAACATCATCTTCAATAGATTCTCCGGTAATTTCTCCCAAAAACTTACCACATTCCCATATATCATATGAAATACAATCAAGCGGCATATTAGCTTTATAACTTTCTTGTGCTTTTTTTAATGCAAATGATGCTTTATCTAATAAAATCTTATGTCTTTCACTTGTAATAATAGTTTGATTTTCTGAAATGGCACCAATTTTCATTAGTTCTTTTATTTTTTCAAATAAATCTTTAATGCCTTTTTCTTCTTTAACTGAAATTTTTAAAGATTCTTCACTAAATAAATCAGCTGCATTATCTGCTTCAATATCACATTTATTTAAAACAATAATTATATTTTTATCTTTAAATTTCTTATTTATTTCATCAAGAAGTTCTTTTGACTCAGATGCGCGGCACTTATCTGAAACATCAGCCATAAATATAACAACATCACTGCTTTCAATTGCTCCATAAGATCTGTCAACACCGATTTTTTCAACCAAATCCGATGTTTCTCTCAAACCGGCAGTATCAGTCAACACTATCGGTATGCCCTCATAATCTATACTTTCTTCAATAGTATCACGTGTTGTTCCCGCAATATCGGTAACTATCGCTCTTTCGTGGCCGGAAAGTAAATTAAGCAAAGATGATTTTCCGGCATTTGGTATACCAGCAATTGATATTTTTATACCATCTTTTAAAATACGTCCTTGATAAAACGTATTAGAAAGATTTTGAAGTATTTTTGTTGTATCTTTTAAAAGATTCATGGCAGAATCACCTGCTTCTTCATCCATTTCATATTCAGGATAATCCAAAGCAACTTCTATTTCTGCAAGACATAGTTTTAATTTTTCACGAATCTTAGATATTTCATTTGTAAGCCTTCCGGAAAGTTGGCCTGCAGCTGTTTTGCGACCGGCATCAGTTCTCGCATTTATAATGTCCATAACAGCTTCAGCTTTAGAAAGATCAATTCTGCCGTTTAAAAAAGCTCTTTTAGTAAATTCTCCCGGTTCGGCAGGTCTAATATCCAATTTAAAGAGAATTGATAATATTTTTCTCATAACTGCATAACCGCCATGACAGTTAATTTCTACGATATCTTCTTTTGTATAAGAATGTGGACCCTTCATAACACTAATAAGACATTCATCAATAATCTCATCATTATCAGGATCAATAATATTTCCGTATTTTATTGTATGAGAAGACATACGGGCAACCGTATTCTCATCAGTTGCCCGTTTATTAATTCCTTTAAATATCAAATTTGCTTTTTCAATCGCCGCATCACCGCTTATACGTATAATACCTATACCACCCGCACCTGCAGGAGTTGAAATTGCTGCGATTGTATCTTCACAGTGATATTTCATAAATAATTAAAATTTCTTAACGTAAGGTCTTGTTTTTACTATTACGCAACGATTAGGCTCAATTCCTTGACTCTCTGTAACAACATTTCTGTTACTTTGAAGTGTTGAATGAATTATTCTTCTTTCATATGCCGGCATAGGATCCAAAGAAACAGGACGCTTATACTTTGCAACTCTTGAAGCTGCTCTGTTTGCCATAGCAACAAGATTTTCTTCTCTGTGCTTTCTGTAATCTTCAACATCAATATAAACACGCTTGTAATCTTCTTTACCTTTGTTAACAAGAATACTTGCAAGATAATTTATGGCATATAAAGAATCACCATGTCTGCCTATAAGATGTGATACATCATTTCCGGAAATATTTACTTTAATAACTGACACACCGTCTTCTTCTTCCTCTGTAATCACATACTTCGGACAATCATCTTCACTACGAGATCTGTTAATAATCTCATCTAAGAAATTAGCAACTATTTTAGTATCCGGAATATTAACGGTTACTCTTACTTTAGCACCTTTACCACCGAAAATACCAAGTTTTGCTTTGCTTCCTTCGTCTAAAATATCAACCTGTGCATCTTCAAGGTCTATATTTAACTCTTCTAACGCAAGTTGAATTGCCTCATCAATTGTTTTTGCTTCTTTTTCTACAAACTTAGGCATCTTTCACACTTCCTTCTTTTTTCTTTGTAAACACACTTCTTATCAAATATGTTTGTAATATACTCAAGATGTTACCTACTGCCCAATAAAGAGCAAGTCCGGCGGGAACCATAAAACCAAAAATCAATGTCATAAAAGGCATAATTTTCATCATACCATTCATCGGATTTGGAGCCGCATCTTTATTATCATCTTTTTTCTTTTTCATTTGTCTTGTCGACAAAATTTGAGAAATATATGTTGTCGCAAAAGCAGCAATAGGAAAAATAAGCAATGGCAAATATAGTTTATAATCTGCCTTATCCATCGCCCAAACTTTCCACTCGGGAGTTACACTTAAATCAAATATACCTAAGAAAACTTTATTTACATTAGGTCCAATATAAGTTTCAACATCTCTGATTATTTCATAAAGAGCCATTAACAAAGGAAATTGAAGCAACATAGGAAGGCATCCTGCCATCGGATTTATATTGTATTTAGCATACAAATTTTGCTGCTCTTGTTGTAATCTGTTTTTATCATTACCATATTTCTTTTTTAAAGCTTCAATCTCAGGCATAAGAGCTTGTTGCTTATCCATACTTCTTTGTTGGCTTAAGTTTAACGGAAACAAAATTAATCTTGCAAACACAGTAAAGAGAATAATGGCCAAACCATAATTCTCAAATGCAAGATAATTATAAATATATTCCATTAAAACACCAAAAGGTTTTGCTATAAAATTTAACATATAAGATTAAAATCCCTTCTTATTTTACCGGATCATATCCGCCTTTACAAAATGGATTACACCTTAAAATTCTCCACAAAGCCATAAAAAAACCTTTGAATGCACCATGCTTTTGTATAGCTTCAAAAGCATACTGTGAACATGTAGGATAAAATCTACAACAAGGCTTTTTCATAGGAGAAATGTATTTTTGATATAGTTTTATTAAAAACAAAAATACTTTTTTCAAATAAACATCCCCAATGCAGAAGAAAGCCTATTCATTTCTTTTTCTATTTCTTTATATGTGGGAATAGAAACTGCCTTCAACTTTCTGTTTGGCGAATCGGCTTTTCTTTCAGATGCTCTGGCCATAAAAATAATGTCATAACCTGTTTTCATCCGGTCACGGGAAAGACGGTAAGACTCACGAATGATACGTTTCATTCGATTTCTTTGAACACTATTACCAAATCTCTTACCTGTCGTAATCCCGATTCTGTTAATATCTTTCTTATTAGGCATTACATACATTACAAGATATTTACCTGCTTTGTAACGTCCTTTTTTATATATTGTCCGGAATTCATTATTTTTTTTGAGGGAAACTATCATAATATAACTCCTCCCAAAAACTTTTAAATTAGGCAGACAATACTTTTCTTCCCTTCTGGCGTCTTCTTCTTAAAACTTTTCTACCATTAGCTGTCTTCATTCTTGCACGGAAACCGTGAACTTTGCTTCTTTGTCTTTTCTTAGGCTGATACGGTCTTATCATATCGGCACCTCCTTCATCCATTATAGCTTGTAAAAGTATCTTTTTACCCTTATAAAAATTAGGCAAAAAGCACGTTATATTATACTTATATGCACTATAAAAGTCAACCAAAATAAATTTTTTGTAATAAAAAAATTTTTTTATTTTAATTTTCACAACATCTTGTAGAATAAAAAAAAATAAAGCACAAATAGTAGTAATTTGCTTAAAAATAGGGCATTTTTCATAAAAAAATGCCTATTGCAATATCATATTGTTTTCTGTTATATTAATACAGCACGACAAAAAGTACATTACTTTTTATGTGATTTTTTCTGCTTAATGATTTTAATTTTTATTAAGTGGCTTACATAGGATGACGTTTTTTCTCAATAATTTACTTAAGATTCAATAAAAGTATTGTTTATAATACCGGAGGCACACCTATGGATGCACAATATACATCTGAAAAAATAAATAGTATCTGGAAGAATTGCAAAGAAGAGCTTGTAAAAATTATCTCTCCTTTGTATTATTCTACATATATAGAACCCTTAGAACTTGCAGATATTGTGGGAGATATTGCTCATTTTACAATTCCTTTTGATTTTTGTATCAATATGCTTGAAACAAAGTACTATAATGATATTAAAAATACACTTATTGAAGCAACAGGTAAACAACTCACTTTATCTTTTCACCTTAAAAGCGAATATATACCTGTTCCTAAAATTATCTCAAACACAGAAATAAACAACGATAATAATTTGCAACATTCCGAATTTAAATCAAATTTAAACTCTAAATATACATTTGATTCATTTATTATAGGAAACAGTAACAGAATGGCTTATGCTGCAGCAGTTGCAATTTCTGATTCTCCAGGTACAGCATATAATCCATTATTTATATACGGAAATTCAGGATTAGGTAAAACACACCTTATGCATGCAATAGGTAATCAAATTTTAAAAAATGATCCTACAAAGAAAGTTCTTTATGTAACGTCTGAAGTATTTACAACAGAGTTTATTGAGGCTATTGCAAACAAAAAAAATAATGAATTTCGAAATAAATACAGAAAAATAGACGTCCTTTTAATAGATGATATTCAATTTATATCACGAATGGAGCGTACTCAAGAAGAATTCTTTTATACATTCAGTTCTTTATATGAAGACAAAAAACAAATTGTAATATCTTGTGACAGTCCACTTAATAAAATTGAAATTCTTGAGGACAGGCTTCGTACAAGATTCGGTTGGGGACTTATTGTTGATATTCAAGTACCTGATTTTGAAACTAAAGTAGCTATTTTAAACAGAAAAGCTTCTGAAAACTCAATTGATGTAGATAATGAAATTCTCGATTACATTGCAAATTATACAAGTGATAATATAAGAGAACTTGAAGGTGTAATAAATCATTTGTCAATTTCTCTCATGCAGGGTAAAGAAATTACTCTTAATCTTGCAAAAGAAGCTTTAAAACATTATCAAAAAAATGATATACACGAAATTGATTCAAGTGTTATAATAGATGGCGTATCAAGATACTTTAATTTAAGTGTTGAAGACATTCTTTCAAAGAAGAGAACAAAAGAACTTGTTTTTCCAAGACAAATATCAATGTTTTTGTGTAGAAATCTGACAAATATGTCTTATCCTGATATAGGTAAAGCTTTCAATGGCAGAGATCATACAACCGTAATGTATGCTTGCGAGCAGATTTCAAAACAAGTTAATACTAATCCTGAGCTTAAACATATCATGGAAGAGCTTAAGAAAAATATTATAATTTAATTTTATCCACATTTTTTTGTGGATAAGTGGAAAAGTCCCTGTGGACAAATTGTGGAAAAAATTATAAAATTTTAAACCTGTGGAAACTGTGGATAATTTTTCACAGTTATCAACATAGTTATCAACAAGTAATTTTGCCTGTATATAGCCAAAATTTTAACTTTTCCACATAATCCACAGACACTACTACTACTACTACTAAGTATATTATATTATTATATACAAAAGACATGTGACCGGAGGTTTTTTATTTATGAAATTGACTTGTAACAGAGATAATTTGGTAAGCGGTATTAATATTGTACAAAAAGCTGTACCAACAAAAAGTACTGCAGATATTTTACAAGGAATTCTTATAGAAGTAGGCGAGGAGCTTAGATTTACCGGAAATGATAATGAATTTGGTATTGTTTATGAAATTCCGGCTATAATTGAAGAAATAGGAAGTGTTGTTGTTAATTCAAAAACATTTGGAGATATCGTAAGAAAGCTTCCTGATATTTATGTTACTTTAGAAACTATAAATGATGGTTCAATGCTTTCTATAACAAGTGGACATGCAAATTATAAAATTAAAGTATATCCTACAGAAAGTTATCCACCGGTTGCATTTCTTGATACATCAGTTTCTTTTGATATAAAAGAGAGCGTTCTTATTGAACTTATTAAACAAACTTCATTTGCTGCAGCAATGCAAGAAGAAAAAAGAGTTATATTAAAAGGTGTATTTATTGAACAAAAGGATGGACAATTGAATTTTGTTGCTATTGATGGTTTTAGACTTGCAAAGAAATCAATAACTGTCGATGATACAAGAGAATTTTCAATAATTGTACCTACAAAAATATTAAATGAACTTTCAAAATCACTTAATGGTGATGATGATATTATTCATTTTTGTTGTAACGAAAATCAGATTATGTTTTTCTGTGATACTTTCCGTATGGTCTCGAAGCTTTATAAAGGAGAATACATTGATTACAGAAAAATGTTTCCGAGAGAATATAAAACTACATGTGTTATAAATAATAAAGCATTTTTAAGTGCTTTTGAAAGATCATCTCTCGTTATTCAAGACGAAAAGAAATATCCTCTTGCAGTTAAATTTAATAATAGTGATGAAGTTGTTATGTATGTAAATGCAGAAAATGGTATTTTAAGAGAAGTTATAAGTGCTGAAGTAACAGGTGAGGATATTGAAATCGGAATGTGTATAAGAAATATTCTTGAATGCCTTAAAGCTACAAATGAAGAAGATATTATTATTTCTCTTACTCATGCATTAGGACCTTGTGTTATTACAGGTGTAGAAGATAAAAGTTTTCAATATTTGGTAATGCCTGTAAAAATTACATCTAAAAATATTTAATTTAAAATGTTTATTGACCATATTTCTTTAGAAAATTATAGAAACTATACATCATTGGATATTAATTTATCCAATGATGTTAATATTTTTTACGGAAATAACGGTCAGGGAAAAACAAATTTATTGGAGGCTATATTTTTTACTGTAATAGGTAAATCTTTCAGAGGAACAAAAGACAGCGATATAATTTTTTCTGGTAAAGATTGTTTTAAGATTGATATTGATGTTTCAGATGATATTACAGAAAATATTAGTATAAAATACAATAAAAACAAAGAAAAATATATAAAAGTAAATAATTTATACTTAAGAAAAACAGGACAATTAATGGGTAGTATACTTGCAGTTATATTTTCACCTGAAGATATGCAATTAATTTCTGAAGGTCCATCTGTAAGAAGAAAATTTTTAGATATAGCAATAAGTCAAGTAAAACCTACTTATTATTTTGATTTATTACAGTATAATAAAATATTAATTCAAAAGAATAATTTACTCAAAAGTATAAAATATGGTAAAACAAAAAATTATGATGGTATTCTATCAATTTGGAATGAACAGCTTTCTGATATTGGCTCAAAAATTATATTTGAAAGGTGTAAAATTATAGATGAACTTTCTAAAGTTGCTACAGAAAAAAACTTAAATATAGCAAAAAAAAGCTCTGAAAAAGAAGAAATTCTTAAAATTTCATATAATACAGATATTTCCCGGGAAATAATTTTTGATAATGATGTAAATCTAATAAAAAAAGAATTATTTCTTTTACTTGAAAACAGATCTCAAAAAGAAATTGAAAGAGAAATGACGCTTTGTGGACCTCACAGAGATGATTTAATTTTTAAACTTGATGATAAAGATATGAAAAAATTCAGTTCTCAAGGACAAAAAAGAACTGCTATATTATCAGTTAAACTTGCTGAACTTGAATTATTAAATAAGGTAACAGGTAGAAAACCTATTTTCTTGCTTGATGATGTATTTTCTGAACTTGATGAAAAACGTCAAGAGGCTTTCTTAAACGAAATATATGATGTTCAAACGTTTATTTCTTGTGTAGATATTAATTCGTTAAAATATAAAAAAGAAAAATCAAAGATTTTTGAGATTAAAAATGGTTGTGTTGTTGTGGTATAAATGATTGTTGACAAAAAACAAAAAAATAAATGACTCGAATTTGATATAATGCTTTCGACCAAAAAAACAAAAACAAAGGAGTCATTTATGAAACAAAGTATAGCATCAGAAGCAAGGTATCGTCAAC
>JBGVNN010000005.1:0-55034 GCA_045125595.1 Candidatus Egerieisoma sp. | reverse complement strand
CGGAAAGTGTTACCTGTATTATACAGCTTTTAATTGAGCATTTTTATTTGATAATTTTTGTGCATGTTTATATTAACATTTATATGCTTTTTGTATGCCATTTTAATCCTCCTGTCTTTTATATAAAAAAGCATTTTCCATTTTTAACTCAAGTGTAACCTTTATTAAAAATGTTGTCCATAGAATTTTTAGTGGGTGTCTACTTTTAGTATATCACTGCATTTAAGTAGCATTTTCTCACAAAAAATACCCGTTTTGGGGAGAAAATCTTCTTTTTTCTCCCACAAAAACGCATATGTTGGGAAGAAAAATTAACCAAATGTTACTTGCATCAAAATCAACCTACAAATATCAAAACAAAAGCTCCAAGATTTGCATTTAGCATAAATCTTGGAGCTTATTTATGGCGCACCCAGCAGAGCTCGAATCCACAACCTTCTGGTCCGTAGCCAGACGCTCTATCCAATTGAGCTATGGGTGCATTTGCTTGCTTAATCAATTAAGCAACGTTGCGTATTTTACACGATTATTCGTCGTATGTCAATACCATTTTATAATTTAAATAATAATTTAATATCAATTGTGCCAACATCTGTATATGACCAACTATAAGAAAAAGAAGAATAACCAACTTTACTGACAGTATTCTTTAAATTACCTTCCTCTATCCATTTATTCGCCTTTTGAGCATCTGTTGCCACAGCATATCTAATAGAAATATGAACATCCTTGTTCAAATCATTTGTATTTAAAATTTTCTTTTTAACAATCTCGCTTAATTCTCTATCGCTGTAATTGCTTAGATACTCAGCCTCTACAACATGATAATTGGCATCAATTGAAGTACAATTAGGTATATTTCTGTAAAAGTCATCTAAAGTATGATTAATTAACATGGTTTCAGTATTTAAATGCAAATATGAATAATCAACATTCATTTTTTTCTTCTGCGCATCTTCTATATTTATCACAGGATCTCCCCACGTGCAATCAATGTGGTACCAATTATTATCAATGTTAATGAGATTCCACGCGTGCAACTCGTTTTTACCCATACCTGTAACGTATGCGACTTGCATTCCGCATTTTTGCATAATATAGCTGTACGCCTTCGCGTAACCTTCACATACGGAAACACCTTCAACCAAACAGCCATACATATTGTGGGCATTTTCACTCTCTTTATATGTTGTATTTTGCGCTATATACGTATAGATATATTTTGATTTATTGTAATCATCCATTTCTTTAGTATCAGCAACCAATTTATTGACAACGGCATCTATTTCTTTTTGTTTTTCCTGCGCGTCTTTTTCATCAATTACAGTTTTCAATTTCAACACTACAGATGACAACATTAAATCTTCACTAAATTCATAAGTATATGCACCGCTATACATAAAAAATTGAGGATGATCTCTTAAGACTGAGTAAACGGATTCAGACAAAACCACTTTCATTTCTTCTTGAGAAGAAAAACCGCCTCCGACATTACTGAAGGCAATTTGAGTCTTATTTTTCAACAAACTGTCATAAACGACATCATATATAACTTTCGCTCTGTTATTTAATAAATAATTTCTTGAAAAACATGTAGCGTCATTTTCGTACGACGGAATATCCTCATTTATCGACACTTGAGGCTTTGCGCTGAATAAATCTTTAAATTGGTTATCATTGTTTAAATCAATGTTCAAATCCAAGCTAAGGCAACCGGCCAAAAACATCATTATGGTTACCATTAAACAAGAAATAACAATCTTTACAAATCTTTTAAACATATTATACTTCCCTTACATTATTCAAAAAGACTATCCATTAAATTTTTAATATTCTCTGCTCTTTTCTTCGTTTCGTCCTTATTAACCGTAATTTCAACAACATCGCCCTCAGAAGCATCTGCCAATAAAACTTTCGGAATATTAACAAAAACTTCTTTTCCTTCTGAATTTTCGTATTCAACAACGGCATATTCGCCTTCAAATCTGTCAATTATAACTTGCATATTTATACCTCCCGATATTATTTTTCTGTTGTTACATTGATATTTGCGCCATCAGATATAACAGTAATATTTCCGTCCAAATCTGTTCTTAAAATAGTCGCACCTGCGTTTTGCCATCTTTCCACTATAAATGTATGCGGATGGTTGTAGCTGTTGCCTTCTCCTACGGAAAATACTGCATACTTTGCACCTGTCGCCTTTACAAAATTTGTTCCTGATGATGTACCGCTGCCGTGATGCCCAACTTTAATAACATCAGCCGAAACATCAAAACCTGCGTTCATAATTTCATTTTCACTTATAGTCTCCGCGTCACCCATAAATAAAAATTTGTGGTTACCGTTCGTAATTTTAATAACAACCGAATAATTATTTAAATCCTCATATTTATCTGCGTTAGGCGCTAAGATATCTACACCTTCACATATTGTCATACCTGCTGATGCAGCTTTAATTTTTTTACCTTTATCTGCAATAGCTAAAAGAAGTTTCTCGTATGTTTTAGTATTTGTAGAAGCTTTAGGCATATAAATTTCACCTATATCAAAAGACTCAATAACCTCTTTCATACCGCCTATGTGGTCTGCGTGAGGATGAGTAGCAACCAAATAATCAATTTTTTTATATCCTTTACCTGAAATAAAAGAAATAATGTCATCTGATGCTTTAGATTCAGAGGCATCAATCAGCATTGTTTTTCCTTCAGGCAACTCAATAAACGCAGAATCACCTTGCCCCACATCAAGATATGTTATTGTGATTTTCTCACCGCTTGGCATACTTGTAGTCTCAGGCACAGGAGTTTGCGTCGGTTTTTGCGACGGAGTCTGAGTCGGTTTTTCTGTTATTTGCGGGGTTTCTGTGTTATTGATTGGTTTCTTTTTAACACATGCATTAAAAGACAAAACCATCATTACTACAGATATCAATAATATAAATAATCGTTTTAAATTTGCTATGTTTCTATTTGTCATCGAAGTATTGCCTTCCCTTTTTTTTACTATTATACCATCTAATGTCAGCCATAACAACAAACATAATTAATTGTTGAAAAACAAGAGTTAAACTGTTAAAATTTATACATTGAAAAAACATAGTATTTCTTTAATATTTAAGCAAAAGGAGTTTAAAAGCAATGAAACAGCTACGCAATAAATCCACAAAATATATATCTTTATTATTGTCAATCGCCTTAATTTGTTCACTGGTTTGCGGTTGTCAAAATTCTTTGGAGAACGCTTCAAACAGTACAGGAAATTTCATATTTCATACACCTGGAAGCTCCGCTTCACCAGCACCAAATACACAAGACCCTGTTTGGTATGAACAATCGATGATACCCGATGTTCAAGAAATAGAGTACACACCTCCGGCGGGCGTAAAATTTCCGTATTACATCAAAGTAAACAGAGCGATGTGTTGCGTAACTGTGTATGGCATTGACAATAGCGGTAATTACTCTATTCCTGTGAAGGCCTTCGCGTGCTCTGTCGGCAAAGACAATCCAAATACAGAGGAAATTGAGCAGACAATTTTAGGTGAGTATCAAATGCCTCAAAATTTGGGCAAGTGGTGGTGCAGAATGGTCGATGATACATATGGACAATTCGCCTACAGAATTAACGGAGGATACATGTTCCATTCAGTTCCCTGTTATGAGATGAAAAAGGACTCACTCGAAACAGAGGAATTCAACAAATTGGGTGAAAGCGCTTCATTGGGTTGCGTAAGGCTTACTGTAAGAGACGCTAAATGGATTTGCGACAATTGTCCCGAAGGTACTACAACATTGATTTATGATGACACAAGCACTCCCGGACCTTTGGGCAAACCTGATACCATAAAACTCCCTATCGGTCACGAATGGTCCGGTTGGGATCCTACAGACCCCGACAAAAACAATCCTTGGCTTACTTCTTCTGCAAGAATCGAAGCTGAAAATATTACAACAAAAATCGGTGTGCCTGTAGATGTTTTTAAAAACGTAAAAGCATATGATACTTGCGGAAATGATATTACCTCAAAAATGACTTGGTATGGAAAATACACTTTTGATGTTGCCGGTACATATTATGTCACTTTTAAAGTAACTGACGCTATAGGAAGCAAGGCAGAAAAGCAAATTAAAATTACAATAACTGACCCTGACAACCCAAATACAAATGTTAACAATATAGTAACATCAACAGTTCCGTCTGATTTGGCAAATCGAATAACAAGTGAATTTGCAATCTTAATAAATAAGACTACCGGCGAAACATTGTTTTCCAAAAACAGCTCTACCATAATGCGTCCGGCTTCTATCACTAAGGCTGTGGCATTGCTCGTAATGCTTGAAAATATTAAAGATTTCAATAAAACATATGTTATTACACAAGAAACTTACGACTATGTTATTGCGCAAGATGCTTCTATAACAGAATTCCCTATCGGTGAACCTATATCGACTATGGATTTAATTTATGGTTCATTTATGTTATCGGGTGCAGATGCAACTGTTACTCTTGCCAACGCCATTGCCGGCAATGAGGAAAATTTTGTTAAATTAATGAACCAAAAAGCAGATGCAATAGGAATGATAAACACAAATTTTGCCAACTCTACAGGATTACCTCATGACGAACATTATTCAACATGCGATGATTTGGCTATATTTTTTAAAGAAGCGTTAAAAAATGAGCAATTCCGCGCAATATTCACAACAAAAGAATATACAACAAAAAGTATTGAAAAATATCCGAACGGCAGAGTCATAAAAAGTACAATGTTTAATTTTCTGAAAAACAACCAACCTCAAAACAACATTAATATCATAGGAGGTAAAACAGGATTTACAAATGCTGCCGGTCTTTGTTTGGCAAGCCTTGCTGTTTCTGATAACAACAACATAGAATATGTGCTTATTACAGGAAAAGCACCGGGACATTATTGGGATACTGAAATACCCAACCATGCAAAAGATGCTTTAACTGCATATGGCTCAATTACAGAAACAGTTAAATAACATTATTAAAAATTTTTTACGCAAACAAAAGAGACTGCCAACCAATATTCAAAGGTTTGCAGTCTCTAATTTTTTTGATTTTTCAGCAGATTAAATATTGTGTTTTATCAATATTAATACATGCCACCCATTCCGCCGCCTGCAGGCATTGCCGGCTCAGGCTCAGGAATATCAGCTACAGCAGCTTCTGTTGTAAGAAGAACAGCAGCTACAGATGCAGCATTTTGAAGAGCTGAACGTGTAACCTTAGCAGGATCTACAATACCTACTGAAATCATATCTACACATTTCTCTGAAAGAACATCATAACCGATACCGATTTTAGCTGATTTAACTTTATCAACTATAACAGCACCCTCAAGTCCTGCGTTAACAGCGATTTGTTTTACAGGCTCTTCAAGAGCTTTCATTACGATTTGAACACCTGTTTTCTCATCGCCTGTTGTTGTCTTAAGAAGCTTTGCAACAGCATCAATAGCATCAATATATGCTGTACCGCCACCTGCAACGATACCTTCTTCTACAGCAGCCTTAGTTGCAGCAAGAGCATCCTCTATTCTGAGCTTTCTTTCTTTCATCTCTGTTTCAGATGCAGCACCAACTTGGATAACAGCTACGCCACCTGCCAATTTAGCAAGTCTTTCTTGAAGCTTCTCTCTGTCAAATTCAGATGTTGTTTCATCAATTTGCATTTTGATTGAAAGTGTTCTCTTTTTGATTTCATCGGGATCGCCAGCACCGTCAACAATGATTGTGTTTTCTTTAGCAACTTTAACTTGTCTTGCGCGACCAAGTAAATCAATTGTTGTTTCTTTAAGGTCATATCCGAGTTCATCAGTAATAACCTGACCACCTGTCAATATAGCTATATCACGGAGCATTTCTTTTCTTCTGTCACCAAAGCCGGGAGCTTTAACAGCAACACAAGTAAAGATACCTCTTAACTTGTTAACGATAAGAGTTGTAAGAGCTTCACCCTCAACATCCTCAGCAATGATCAAGAGTTTCTTGCCTGCCTGAGCAATTTCTTCAATTACAGGGAGAATTTCTTGGATATTAGAAATCTTCTTATCTGTAATCAAAATGTAAGGATCGTCGAGAATTGCTTCCATTTTATCTGTATCAGTTGCCATATATGCAGAAACATAACCTCTGTCAAATTGCATACCTTCAACAACTTCAAGATTTGTACCCATTGTTTTTGATTCTTCAACTGTAATAACACCGTCGTTAGTAACTTTCTCCATTGCATCAGCAATCAAAGCACCTACGCCATCATCATTGGCAGAAACAGAAGCAACACGAGCAATATCCTCTTTACCTCTTACATTTTGGCTGTTAGCACGAATGCTTGCAACTGTTGCATCAACTGCTTTTTGGATACCTCTTTTAAGAATCATCGGATTAGCGCCTGCAGCAATATTCTTAAGTCCTTCACGAATGATAGCTTGTGCAAGAACAGTAGCTGTTGTAGTACCGTCACCAGCAACATCGTTTGTCTTTGTAGCTACTTCTTTAACGAGCTGCGCGCCCATATTAGCAAAACGATCTTCGAATTCGATTTCTTTTGCAATAGTAACACCGTCATTTGTAATTAACGGAGCACCGAATTTTTTATCCAAAACAACGTTTCTTCCTTTAGGTCCCAATGTAATTTTAACTGTGTCAGCCAATTGGTCAACGCCTTTTACAAGAGCCTTTCTTGAATCTTCATTAAACTTAATCTCTTTAGCCATGATTTAAAATCCTCCTGAATTATTAATCAACTATAGCAAGAATATCGCTCTGCTTAAGAATAGTATACTCTGCACCTTTATATTTAACCTCTGTGCCTGCATATTTACTCATAAGCACTTTATCTCCGATTTTAACCTCCATAGGTACGAGTTTGCCGTCAACAACAGCTCCGGGGCCTACTGCTACTACCTCAGCCTCCTGTGGCTTTTCTTGTGCAGAACCGGGCAATACGATACCACTCTTTGTAGTCTCTTCGCTATCAAGCATTTTAACAACAACTTTGTCACTTAACGGTCTGATTCCCATAATAAAAATCCTCCTTTATGATTTATAAACATTAACTATTTTATCTGCTGTTAGCACTCGTTTTGTTTGAGTGCTAACGACTGTTCTATAATATACTCTCTTTCTTTGAATATTGCAAGAGCAATTTCAATAAAATTTTTCTAAATTTTATATAAACAACTCTGTATTACGGCTTTTGCAATTTTGCATAAGCAATAATCAACCTTTTCATACCACATTCGTCAAAAACAATCTCAAGTGTTTTATTTATACCATCTCCGAGTATTTTTGAGACTGTACCCACACCGAACTTTTTATGTTTTACTCTCTGCCCTATTTCAAAATCTTTTAGATACTCTCCTGCACTTTCGGTCAAAGTTGAAGTTGTTGCCGCAGGTGCAGGCGATTTATTTGTACCTATACCGACTGCTACGGAAATCTTCTTGTTATATTCTGCTTCTGCGCTGAATTGCTTGCCTAAAAAGCTGTTAGCTTTTGCAAATTGTTTGCTTTCAAAATCACTGCCGAATCCCGGTCTGCCGACAGGCTTTTTCGGTTTATTTAATGCTTCAACACAAGATGAAGGCAGTTCAAACAAAAATCTTGACGGTTGATTATGAGTTGTTTTACCGTAAAGCATTCTTTCCTCTGTATTTATTATATACAACTTTTTCATTGCACGTGTTATGGCAACATAGCAAAGTCTTCTTTCTTCGTTAACAGCGTCAGGCGATTCATCTATAGATCTGTACGATGGGAAAATACCATCCTCAGTACCTATTATAAATACAACCGGGAACTCCAATCCTTTGGCACTATGTATTGTCATAAGTGTCACTTTGTTATTGTCATCATCAGTAGCTGCCTTTGTATCTGCATCTGAACTTAACGAAACATACTCAAGAAATCCCGCATATGTTATGTCGTCGTTTCCCATATTACGTTGCTCGTTTTCATATTCTTTTGCTACGGACAAAAATTCTTTTAAGTTATCTGCTCTTGCCTGATCTTCTATTTCAGAATCTTCTTTCTCATACATTGAAAGCATACCTGTTTCATCAAAAATCTTTTGTACAAAATCAGGTATAGACATTTCATCTGCACAAAGCATAATTTCCGAAAACTTGAGTGCAGTTTCAAACATTTTTTGCCCCGCTCTTGAGAGCTCGGGGTATTCCGTAGCCGAAAGCATTACATTGAACAATGAAGTATTTTCTCTTTCAGCAATTTCAATTGCTTTATTGATACTTGTTTGACCTATACCTCTTTTCGGCACATTAATTATTCTTTTAAGAGCGACATCATCTGCAGGGTTATTGAAGACTCTTAAATATGCAATAAGGTCTTTGATTTCCATTCTGTCGTAGAACCTTAATCCGCCGAAAATTTTGTAAGGCACACCATGCTTAACCAATGCATTTTCTATATTTTTAGAAAGCGCATTTGCTCTGTACAAAACGGCATAATCACTGTAATTCATATCTCCTGCCATTACACCTTTTTTTATCTCACGTACTACAAAATCGGCTTCTTCATTTTGATTGTATGCTGTGTAATGAATAATTTTATCTCCTGAACCTTTTGATGTCCAAAGAGATTTGGTCTTTCTGCCTGAGTTATGTGAAATAACCTTATTTGCCGCATCAAGAATATACTGTGTAGAACGGTAATTTTGTTCTAACTTAATAACTTTACATTCTTTGTATTCTTTTTCAAAATTGAGGATATTACGAATATCCGCTCCTCTGAAACTGTAAATGCTCTGATCGTCATCACCGACTACACATAAATTATGATGTTTGGCTGCAAGCTTTGATATAAAGAGATATTGAGCCTGGTTTGTATCTTGGTACTCATCTACCATAATATACTTGAATCTGTTTTGATAATGTTCAAGCACATCGGGACACTTATCAAAAAGCTCCAATGCATACAAAAGCATATCATCAAAATCCATTGCGTTATTTTTGCGCAAAGTATCTCTGTACATCGTGTAACATTGCGATAACATTCTGCCTTCATATTGCTTTTGGTCTGTCATATCAGCAAATTGTTCAGGTGTTATCATTTCGTCTTTTTGCTTTGAAATGACATGTCTTATTGTATGATGTGAAATTCTCTTATCATCAATATTTAATCGTCTTTGACAATCTTTAATAACAGCGGTTACTTCGCTTTCATCATAAATAACAAAATTTGATGTAAAGCCGATTCTCTCTGCGTTAGCCCTTATTATATTGCCGCAAGCCGAGTGAAATGTATTAAGCCACATGCCGCTAACATTTCCGTTTAAAAGTTTCTCCGTTCTTTCTCTCATTTCGCGCGCTGCCTTATTCGTAAATGTAATTGCCATTATATTATAAGGAGCAACGCCGCACTCGCCTACAAGATATGCTATACGATATGTAAGCACTCTCGTTTTTCCGCTGCCCGCACCTGCAAGTATGAGCACCGGACCTTCTGTAGAAACGACAGCTTCGTATTGTCTGTCGTTCAATTCATTTTTATAATCCATTTTAAATTAACCTTTCTTGTGTGGCATTAATTGCCGAGACGTCCTTTAAACACTTCATAAAGCACTACGCCAGCCGCAACTGAAGCATTTAATGACGATACTTCCCCCTTCATGGGAATCGTAACTATAAAATCGCACTTTTTAGTAACAAGATTTCCCATACCGTTACCTTCGCTACCTATTACAATGCCTATCGGTCCTTTAAAATCCGCTTTATAAAACGGAACTGTTCCTGTTAAGTCTGTGCCTGCTATCCACAAACCGGCTTCTTTCAATTGGTCAATTGCGGCGGGAATATTTGGCACTCTTGCAATCGGAACATGCGCAGATGCACCTGCTGAAGTTTTTGCCACAGTACCGGTAAGCTGTACACTTCTCCTTTTCGGAATGATAATGCCGTGAGCTCCTACTGCATCCGCTGTTCTGATAATAGCACCGAAATTGTGAGGATCTTGTATTTCATCGAGAATAATAACAAAAGGTGCCTCATTGGCATCTTTTGCCTTTTGAAGAATATCATCTATATCGCAATATTCAGCCGGAGCAGTATAAAGAGCAACACCTTGGTGATTTTTCGTGCCTGTAATATCGTTTAACTTATTTTTATCTACAAATTGATAAACGATGTGTTTTTCTTTAACAAGGGCAATAATTGCCTTTAAAGAGCCTGAAACTTCTCCTGAAGCTATAAGAACTTTATTAATTGCCATTCCTGATTTTATTGCCTCTGTCACAGCATTTCTGCCGTAAAGAATTTCTTCAGAAACATTGTTGTTTTTATTATTTTCTCGATTCATCTCTCATTCTCCCGATTTCAATTGATTTTCTTAAAATATAATCAAGTCTCTCACTGTTTCCCGATAAATACAAATATCCTATCAACGCTTCATACGCAGTTGCATATCTGTAATCAACAACATCTGCATTTTTAGGCACTGTGTGAGGATGTGCATTACGGCCTCTGCGAACAAAGTTATGTTCATCCTCCGTAAGCTCTTCTTCAAGCATATGTAATATATAAGCCTGTGCTTTTGCTTTTACAAAAAAAACTGATTTTCTGTGAAGCTCATTGACATCTCTGTACTTTTCGGTAATTAGAAAATTGCGTACATAAAGCTCATAAACGCAATCACCTACAAAAGCCAACGCCAATGGCTTCATTTGCAATATCTCTGCTTTTGAATATTTTTTATTATTTAACTCTTCAAACAAAATCTTCTGTCCTTTTTCTTTTTAATTTTTCTCTTGTCAAGAGTACAACACAAATGACAACGACTATAAACATCACACAACTCAAAATACCAAATCTTATTAATTTGCTGTTGAGACTTGCCATAACAGCAAATTCTTTACCATCAGTTACTTTTGAAATATCAAGCACTTGGAAATATGGGTCTTGCCAAGCATCCGTTGTATTCTCATCATCTGCTTTATTAATGTGGTATTTTTCTTTTAAAGATTTATTTGCTTCAACAATTAAATCAAGAAGCTCGCCACTGTCTATTCTCCACAAATAACCGTCTTCAAAACCTTGTCTGTCCGAACGGAAAGTCCACCAATGAGAAAGTTGGACACCTGAATTAATAATAGAATTCAAATACGCCTTTGAATCAAGATAAAAATCTTCACTTTCAAGAGAAAAGGCCCCGTTTGTCTCTCCTACATAAAGTGGCTTATCTAATTTATCTGCATATTGCATATAAATATCAAACGATGCTGTTTTGTCCGATATTCCTAAGCCATATGCATGAATACTAATCACATCAAGTTTATTATTAAGCAATGCCAAGGCTTTTAATTGTTCTTCTCGTGTATCTGTTTGCCACGATAATTCATTACCTTTTAAAACATCTGTAAGCAAGTTCCATTGACTGTTTCTTAAAATGCTGTCACCTGAAGTTATCAAATGCTTATTGTCGTACTCACGAATTTTATCTGCGCAACTGCCGTAAAATTCTGCAAGTTGTACAAGCGAATACATCTGTTTATTCGTAGTTGCACCCACATCAGCATTAAGATTTCCTTCATTGCAAATTTCCCACATAAGCAAAGCATTGCGTTCTTTGTATCTGTTGACAAATTTTTCTATATATTTATATACGTTTTGTCTCGATTCACAATTCGGATTAGCAACAATGTCAACTGCAGTTTCCGTTGAAGTAATAAATCCTTGTTCTTCAATTTTATCATTTTTAAGAAGAAAACTCTCTGCAAGACCCATACACATTACAATCTTAATATCATACTTATCACATAAATCAAAAAGCTGATCCATTGCTTTGAAATATGTTTCTTGATGTACTTCATTATACATTAAATCACTGTATACATTTGAGTACGCAAATACCCTGATTGATTTAAAGCCAAGTTCGTGAAGTTGTTTTAACGCTGCTTCGGCAGCAGGAACTGTATTTTCTTCAGAAGGATATTCAATATTACTTTCATAAGCTGCCAATATTTGATAAAACAAATCAAATTTATTAAAGCTTATTTCATAATATGGTTCTCCGTTCATATATAGCTTACCGCCTATAGATTTGAGAATGTTATCTTTTTTAAATTGACCTGTCGTAATAACAAGTAAACCGGAATTGTTATCCCACCACACTTTAGCGTTTAAAGCTTCCGTAAAGAAATTCGGCGTTACCATTATTGTTTTATTAATTTTCTCGGGAGGATAAGCCACAGTAATTTCGCTACCGTTCACTTTGATTTTTTTACTGCCCAAAGTAGCTTCCACCGTAACATTTCCGTTTGAAAAAACAAAGCTGTTATTTGCTTTATCGTCTTTAAGCGTCATGCCCAAGCAACGCGCCATTTGCTCTAAATCCACATAAACTGTATTCTTTTTTAATACAGGTGGGTTTGCCATTGCAATTTCTGTAGTATTAACAAAAATGCGAAGGTCATCGGTTTTAGGTGTTTCATTAATTTCAATTTCCGGGATTTTAGCAGTAGGCTGCGAAGAAAATGCTTGCGGAAACAGTTTGCCTTTAGCTGAAATAGACGGGTTATCAATCAAAATATATGATTCTTTATCCCCTTGATTTAAAGAATTGACATTAATATTAAAATCCTCTACAGAATAAACTTTTGTTGTATTAATGCAATTTTCAGCAGTTAAAACGTTATTAATATAAATGTTATATTTGTCGCTACCTCTTGTAAATTCACACTTTACAGCATATCTTATATCTTCTTGCATTTGTGTGACAACATTACCGTTACAATCCACAATAGCCGGTTTACCGTCTTTTTTGCTGACTGCAAAAGCAATAACATTGGAAACCAACGAGGTTTCTTGTGTCGGTTGTTTGGTCGAAAAATGGACAATAAGCTCATTATTAAACTCTGCATCTGCACGAATTGATAGCTCAACATACATCTTCTCGTCGGACAAACCAACATTCCACCATCTCATATCGCACTTCTTTACTGCGAGAGATCGTTTACCCAAAAGCGAAAAATCCGAGCCTACAACTTTAATTTCACTTTCTGATGATAAAAAAGACGCCTGCAAGTCTTTTATATCAGAAACAAAATTATCGGTAGTCTCGAGATTTTCAAAAGTCTGATTTAATCTGTAATATAAATCCGAAGAGGCATAAATATTAAAGGCAGGCACAGCTGCCGATATCATTATTATCAAAAGCAGTAATGATACCCACCTTTTTTTCATTATACTTTCTCCTCAATTTCTCGTTGAAGTTCAGCAATAAGAGCACATACTTCGTCAATAATAGTATCTTTAGGCACTTTTTTGCTTACTTTCTTATCTCTTGTTGAAAGCTCAATCAAATCTTCTCCCAAAGATCTCGGGCTTACAACAACTCTTACAGGTACACCTAACAAGTCTGCGTCAGAGAACATAACGCCTGCGCGTACATCACGATCATCATATATAACTTCAACACCTTTTTTAAGAAGTGCATTATAAATATCGTCTGCTGCTGCTTTAACAACGGGCTCATCTGCACGCAAGCAACAAATGTGTACTTGCCAAGGTGCAATGGATATAGGCCAAATCGGTCCGTAATCATCTCTGTGTGATTCACAAACAGATGCAGCAAGTCTGCCCACACCTATACCGTAGCAGCCCATAATAGGATATTGAAGGTTGCCTTCTTTATCTAAGTATTGCATTCCCATTGACTTTGTATACTTTGTACCTAATTGGAAAATATTTCCTACTTCTATACCTCTTGATACGGAAATACTATGCTTGCCGCACTTAGGACAAATGCCGCCTTCTTTGATTTTGGCAACATCAACGTACTCTACTTTACCGTAGTCACGCTCCATATTAAAGTTAATATAGTGATAATCCACTTCATTAGCACCGCAACACATATTTGTTAAACCTTCAAGAGATTTATCAAATACAACAGTATTTTTCTTGTTATCCAATCCTTTGGGGCCGATAAATCCTGCTACAATACCTGACTCTTCGACAATAACACCGGGATGAATTTCTTCTCCGATATAGTTACGAAGCTTTGTCTCGTTTACTTCAATATCGCCTCTTAAGAATACTATAATATATTCGTCAGTCATATTCTTTTGATATACAACTGCCTTACATGATTTCTCAACAGGTACTTTAAGTAATTCGCAAACTGCTTCAATTGTAGATGTATGAGGTGTCTCAACCTTAGTAAGAGTCTCAAGGTTTTCGTCGGGTGTATTTACAATAATGCTATCAGCTGCCTCCATATTTGCTCTGTAGTCACACTCAGAACAAACAGCAATAGTATCCTCACCAACAGGTGTAAGAAGCATATACTCATGTGATACATTTCCGCCCATCATACCTGAGTCTGATTGAACAGTAACTACTTCAGGTATGCCTGCTCTTGCGAAAATTCTGTTATATGCATCATAACATTCTTGATAATAACTCTCCAAATCCTCTTGTGATGTATGGAAAGAATATGCATCCTTCATCGTAAATTCTCTTACGCGAATAAGTCCTGCTCTCGGCCTTGCTTCGTCACGGAATTTTGTCTGTATTTGGTAAATCATAAACGGATATCTTGTATAGCTGATACCATATTCTCTAACCAATTGAACCGCAGCTTCCTCATGTGTCATGCCGAGTACCATCTGTGCGTTATTTCTGTCTTTAAAACGCAAAAGCTCACTGCCTACACTCTCGAAACGTCCGGATTCTTCCCAAAGTGACGCAGGGAGTGCCACAGGAAAAAGCACCTCTTGTCCGTCAATTGCGTCCATTTCTTCTCTTATAATTTGTTCTATTTTTCTGCATATACGTTTAAGCGGCATATATTGCGAAAAGATACCGCTCGACACGAATTTCATATATCCGCCTCGGAGCATTAATGAATGGCTTTCTATTACACAGTCAGCCGGCTTTTCTTTAAATCTGTCGCCTACAAGCTTTTCTAATTTCATAACAATATCTCCCAATGTTTGATATTTGCATTTTCTATGAAAATACATTACATTTGATTATACAAATTTTACTACGGAAATACAAGTCTTTTAAAGGAAAATTTAAAACCAAAACACAAAAAACGAAGGTCCCGATTTTGCCGAAACCTTCGTTTGATTTGCTTTTAATTATTAATACTAAAACTGGTTATTAACCTTGTGATGATTTTGTTGTATGCTCAACTATCCATTTATCAATAGAACCATCATCAATCAAACGGTCAATAACTTTATTAACTGTATCAAGAAGTTCTTTATTGCCTTTTTTAACAGCAACTGCGTATGACTCATCTGTTTTACTACCGTCAGCATAAACAAGTTCAATTGTCTTGAAGTTTTCATACTGTCCTGCTACGATTTCTGCAGGAAGTTTGTCAATTACAACAACATCAACTTTACCTGTGTTCATGTTAACAGCTGCATCTGCTGCTGAGTTATATTGAGTAACTGTAGCACCTGTGCCCTCAAGAACGCCTTTTTGATGTTCACCTGTCTCTTCGTCATCTACGCCATTGATCTCATCAGAAATGATAAAGTCACCTGTTGTACCAAGCTGTACACCGATTTTAAGACCTGCAAGATCCTCTATAGTAGTGATGTTTGCTCCATCTTTATAGAGAATGTACTGTGTACTTGTTGCATAGTTATTTGAAAAGTCAACAGATTCAGCTCTTTCAGGTGTTACTGTAATACCTGCAATACCTAAATCGCCTTTGCCTGAGCTTATTGATGTTAAAATTGTATCAAACTTAACATTTTGAATCTGCAACTCCATACCGAGCTCATCTGCAATAGCTTGTGCAATTTGCATATCTACACCTACAGGCTTGTTGTTTGCAAGATATTCAAACGGAGGAAATTCTGCGTTTGTATATACTGTAAGTACTTTTTTTGAATTATTGTTATCGCCTGTTTTCTCTTCTTTACATGAAGTTAATACAAATGCTGAAAGCATAAGTGTAACAGCCAATAATACTGAAATGATTTTTCTGCTTTTCATAGTAATTAAGCACTCCTATCATAGTTTTTTTACCTTAAGATTATATCACAAAATATTTATTTGTTGCAATATAGGTTTTTGTCAAAAAAAATAGAGTTTTTTATCAAAAAAAGATTGACACGAAAGATTTCTTTGTGTATACTAATTGAGCTCAAAGGGGAGTAGTTCAATGGTAGAGCAACGGTCTCCAAAACCGTCTGTTGCGTGTTCGAGTCGCGTCTCCCCTGCCATTAAGCAAAAAGGACTTCTTACTTATAACAGTAAGAAGTCCTTTTTTATTGATATCACATTTTGTATATTTTTTAGATGCTACGAATATTTCTCCCACAAAAGGCTGGATTTGTTAGAGAAAAAGTCTCTTGAAGGTGCTTGAAACTGCATTATAGTGCCTTGAAACAGTGTTTTCTCACAAAAAGAGCCCGTTTTGGGGAGAAATTTTTCTTTTTTCTCCCACAAAACAGGCATTTTTGTACAGAAAATCTACTGTGCAAACAGAATTCACCGTAGTATCAATCTTTACCGAATTTTTTATTTGCTGCTCTTATCGCTAAAAATACTGCAAGAATGAAAGCAACTACACTTCCTACAATTAATGCAATCGTCCAACCTTTTCCCGGTTCATTCTTTTTATTGTCGTTTGAAGGATTGTTAGTTGTTTCAGCAGGTGCGCTTGTTTGCTCTCCTGCATTTGGAGCATCTGTAGAATCAGCAGGTGCGTTTCTGTCTTTACCGTAAGAAAGTATAACTGAGTTTACTACTGTACGGGCAGCGCCATAATTTCCGTTAGAATCTTTGTCACAAGGTCTGTTAACCAAGTCATAGCCGTTTTCTGCCAAGGCAATCAACGTAGTTGAACCGCCACCATCAACAATAAAAGCATTCTTTAAATCAAGCTCTTTTGCAAACTGGTCACAATCATTATGTCTGAGACCAAGACTGTATCCACTCTGTCTGCCATCGTTTGCAATGAGCATAACATTGCCTGAGTTTGTCTCTGCTATGATTGTTGAAGGATAATATGACGCAGAACCCAAATCTATGTATTGACCGTTTTTAGCAAAAACCATGTGTCCGCCAACTGCGTTTTTAACTTTATTTTGCCAAGCATCATTATTACCAAATGAATCTTTTACTGTGATTGAAAGCTCAATTTCATCTCCGATTTGATAATCATTAATTCTTTTAATCGCAGTATTTCCTCTGGCGGTGAGAATAATTCTGTTTGCTTGCATTTGAGGGTCTTTATCGCCTTCTTTACAAATTGCGGTTACTTTACCTTTAATTGTCTCGCCATGTCTAACGATATAATCATAATCACAATCAATAACTACCTCATATGCATCAGAAAGAGAATAATTCGAAAGAACGCCTTTGTCTGTATACATTACGACTGCATTTTTAGCAGGCAATCTATTAATACCATTAATGTTTTTTGTCGTATTTTTTGTAACATTTTTAGATTTAACTGTTACTATAGGTTGTCCGAGATATGGTGTGTTATCTTCAGCAAAACCAAAAGATTGGAACTCACCTTCATATGGTGTTTCTTGATTCATATGAGGCGAAGTTATAATTTCTCCGTCATACATATTGAATCCTCTTGGAACTGTAAGAGATTTTGTTACAACCGCATCTTTAAAGCCACCGTATTCAGTACCTGAACCTTCAACTCTTGCGTGTGCATAAGCAACCATCCACAAATCTCCGTTGACAGCAGCAATGGCTTTTTTGCCATCTTTATTATTTGCGTTGAAATCATTTACCGTTTGCATAACAGTACGCAATTGATTTGAATAATCTGCCGCATTGGTGACATCAATGTACAAATCGCTCTGTTTAGGATCAAACTCTACAATTTTGAATTTATTCATTGTATAAGAAGAACTCTGGGATACTTCAAAAGATGTTAAAGTTACTCCTTTATAGATTTCTTTTACCTTTACGTTTTGAGCTTCAGGTATCGGTTTGGGTGCATCAGCAAAAATTATACTGCTTGATAAAACACAAATAACAACCAAAAGAATTGAAAAACATGATACTATTTTTGATTTTTGTTTTTTTGACATATTCATATCAAATCATTCCTTTCTCAACTTTCCTTTATTTTTCATTTTTTGAACTAATTCACTGTCATCATCAAGGAAGAGTGTACAAATCACGCCGATAGCAATGAGTAATACATCAATCACAAGAAGTCCTACAATACCACCGGATAATCCTGCACCGGTAAATATTCCCTTAAACCTATCATCAAGCAAAACACCTTGTGCAAAAAGTATAACTGCTGCACCTGCAACCATTCCGGCTACTCCGTAATATACTTGTGCTTCGTATTTAAGCAATAGTTTTGCTATTATCTTTGCTATTATAAGGAAGCCCAAGACACCGCCGATTGCAAAAACAATTGCTGTACCTAAAGAACGTCCCATAAGTAATGCATTATCAAAATCACCTTTCAAAAGGAACTTTACCATATCCGAGCAATCACCTACTGCACCGTAAACTTTATTGTATTGTCCCAAAACCATCAAAGTTACAGAGCCGCTTACACCGGGTACCGACATAAGTGCACAAGACAAAAAGCCTGCAATAAATACTGCTACAACATCAGAAAAACCGGTTAAATAATGAACCGTTTCAGATATGGATTCTTGTGTTTCACCCGCAGACAAATATCCCATCAAAAGAATAAATCCAAACGAAAATAATGATATAATCAAGTACAAAGGATTAAATTTAGTACCTTTCATTTTTCGTAAAACCAACGGGATACTACCCAACACCAAACCAATAAAGAAGAAGTATGACTGTTGAGGATATTCTTCACATAAATCAACAATAAGTTTTGCCGACAACAATATACCTATTACTGCTCCTACAACGATTGGCAATAAGTATAAAACATTCTTTTTGAAATTTTTTCTTAATGTATTGATTGCATTAATAATTTTCTCGTACAAACCGACTATTACAGCAAACATACTGCCCGACAGACCGGGTATTACTACTGCAATACCAACAATAATTCCTTTAATAAAATTTATAATATGAGACATTGTCTACCTCCTTTTTTTATAGTATAATTGATAAAGTATTTATTTGCAACCGGAGTTGTTATATGTCTAAGATTAAAAATTTTCATAAAAAAAATAAAAATTCTCTAATCATCGCATTAGTTTTATCAATTATAAATATAATCGTTGTTTTAATTTTTGGTTTACATAAAATATCTTTTGAAAACCATGTACTTTCAATTTGGCAAATCACTCTTTCAGTAATTTTATTTGTGTGTTATATCGCCTTTTGTATATTTATGCAGATAAAACGTTATTCAACACTTGCAAAAGGAATTTTTTATTATCAATTGTTCGGTTTTTTATCTTATGCTTTATATTTTTTCTTTTTTCTTTTCGGCATACGAGGTCAAAGCCTTTTATATACAATATTTCATTCTTGGACAATATATTTAGAACCACTTGGTGTTTTCTTGGGTAGAATAGGCGGTATAAAAGCCAAATATATCGTTGCAATGTTATATTTACTGCTCACTTATGTTTTAGGTAGGACAATCATTGCTATACGCAAAGACATATCTTACGAGAAACAATACAGAGAAGACCATAATATTACATATTAATATTATTATTTTTTAATTTCTTTCATTTCTATCTCTTGATTCAAATCAGACCAATCAGCGCTATATCGAATTTTGGGCGTATTTCGCATTTCAAAACCTGTACCTTGTGTATAATCTCGGATAAGCGCAAGAAGCCCTGTATTCATTTCTTCTTGTGCCATAGAAATGATATATGAAAGCGATGCCGAAAAAAGCGGGACAGCGATGCCGCTTTCAGCTGATTTTGCAACAACATTTTGAAGTGAAGGCAAATATCTCTTTATTACAGCTAAAAAATAAGCATCTTCAAGTAAATTTTTCAAATCCGGTTTCTTTTTATAAGCATCTATAATTCGAGCCATTAACTTTGAACGAATAAAAGCTCCTCCTTGATATGTGACAGCTACATTCAAGGAAGAAGTGCCCCAAATACCGACCGCTGAGCGATGTTTTAATAAATTAAATGCTTGTGCATGTACACAAATCATAGCTAAATAAAGTGAATTTTTAATATCTGTTACAAATTCCTTTTTTTCTCGTTGTTTAATCTCAACGTTTTCTTTTTCAATTCCTGCAAGAGGGGCAAAAGACGAACGCTCTTTTTTTAATCCTGACATAAATCTGTGTCCTAATGCAGCATAAATAGATGGTATCGGCTCTGATAATTCAGCAGCACTTGCACACATCCACAAAACAGATTTACTGTTGCCTACTTTGTCAGATACAACATTTTTATACAGATCCTCTGTACCGGAAACTCTTTTATTAACAATTTCAATAACAGCCTGTAACAGAAAACTATTATTTTCTCCCATTGCCCATTCATTTAAAGTCTCATATAAAATAGTATCATCAAAATCTTCAAGACGCTCAAGCACCGAAATACTTTCACAAATCGACTGCATCATACCATACTCAATACCGTTATTTATCATTTTTGCATAATGACCTGCTCCGTCAGGTCCTATATATGCACAACATTCTTCACCGTCAAACTTAGAAGAAATATCTTTTAAGATATCACAAACATCATTATATGCGTCCTTTGAGCCACCAACCATAAAGGAAGTTCCGTTTAGGCGTTCTGTCGCCTCTCCCGAAAAACCAACTCCGAGATAATATGCATTCTTCTTTTCAAACATTCGGCAACGTGAAGCTGTTGTATTATAATCTGCATCACAAGTATCAATAATAATATCTTTATTATCAATTAACTCATACAGTTCAGATAAAATAGCCTCTGAATATACACTGCTTTTACTGACAATAAAAAGTTTTCTGGGAGTTTTTAATAAACTCATTGTTATATCAACAGATGTGGCAGTATGTACTCCTTTTTGCTGCATTTCCGAAACATATTTATCTATGTCGTCGCGCGACATTTTCTCTAATCCTGTATGAAACAACACACACGAATAACCGTTTTCTTTTAAGCGTAATGCAAAATTACAACCTATGCGACAATCCGTAATAACTCCTACATCATATTTATCCAAAGTATTTCACTCTCCAAATATACAATCATATTTATCAAAACTGTTTTTTAAATTATACTTCACTAACAACTGTTTTGCAATTAATCAAACTTTATATTATCAACTTCATACAGTATTCTTTCTTCATCGAGACTTAGAATAATTTTATTTTTCATCAATACCTTACCATCTACAATTACAGTATCAACATCAGAGCCTTGCATGGAATAAACAATCAAAGCATCTATATCATTGACAGGATGTAAGTGCGGTGCAGACATATCAATTAATATTAAGTCAGCAATCTCACCTTCACGTATTTTTTTACCTAATGTAGCGCAATTTATTACCTGTTTAGGTGAAACCAAAGTAGGATCTTTGTGAACACCTTTATATAAAATACCGGCAAGATGCATTTCTTCAAACATATTCAGGTTATTATTGCTCGCGCACCCATCAGTACCAAAACCAATTCTCACACCATGTTTAAGTAATCCGGGAAGGTCCGGTATACCGCTTGCTAACTTCAAATTACTTGTGATATTAACGGCAGCAAGAACACCTTTATGCGCTAAAAGTATCTTTTCATCCTCTGTTAAATGAACACAATGTGCAGCAGTAACAGGAACGTCAAAAGCTCCGATTGAATCAAAGAACTCTATAGGACGTGTACCTATGTCTTTCAAACAATCTTCAATTTCTTTCTCTGTTTCATGCAAATGCATATTTATGCCAATACCTTTACTTTTTGTGAAATCAACAACTTCTTTTAAAAAGCTGTGATCATATAAATAAACAGAGTGGATTTCCGTTAGCGTTTCGAGTCTGCCATCAGCTTTGCCATGCCATTTTTCTATAATTTTTTCTGCCTCATCATAGCTGCTGTAAGTATGTCTTTGTCCGCTACTCCAATCATTATGCAAAATCTCCACGCTAACCGATGCTTTTAAACCCGATTCACTTATAGCTTGAGCCAACGAATCAAAGCAAGGATACATATCAGTAAATGCAACAGTACCTGAGCGAATCATTTCAATTTGACCTAACAAAGAGCCATAATATATGCTCTCAGGTTTAAATTTCGCTTCACGCGGAAAAATCTCTTCAAAAAGCCATCTGTGGAGCGGTAAATCACTGCCAACATTTCGTAAAGCCGTCATGGGACTATGCGTATGTGTATTAACCAATCCCGGCATTAATAATTTATTTTTACCATCTATCTGTGTATAATCTTTATTTGATTTTTTAAATAAATCAACTATCTTATCATCATCTGTTATATGAGTAATTTTACCGTTTGATATACATACATATTTGCTGTATTTTATACCCTCATCTGTGTATATTGATATATCATTTATTAAAACTGCCATATAAATCACCTTGTAACCTTTCCAGCGAATAATATCATACTTTTTGGTATCTCTGCAAGTCCAACACAATGAGTTTTGAGGCAGCATATCGCATTAAATTTTCTAAAGCTTTTTGTTGGCTCATACTTAAATCATTTTCCGGAATTACAAGTACTAATCTTTTACAATATACATCTTTTGACTTAACTTTTATATTACCTGCCTCGCCTTCTTTAAAACCTACAAGCTCATCAATCATACGCCTTACGCTTTTTTCAAAAACAGAAGCATCTTTATATGTTGTTGCCATATGATTTACACTTTTAATCATTGTAGCCATACCATTTTCAAAAGCCGCAATAACAGGAAAGTTATCAGGTAAATTAGCACCATACATTTGCCTAATCACTTGTCCTCTTGTAAAATTATCTGCTTTCCATATACTTTCAGTAGAAGAATCAACTTCAGTTTCCTCTTTTACGGAAATATGCGGCATAACTCCGCTTCCCCACGCAAAACATTTTACTTCGGTAGATATCTTTACATCAAAAGGCAAATATGTGTCCACATCACAAACCGCTATTAGATCTATGTAATTTGTATCTTTGTGAAAGAAGTTACTCTTATATAGATTAATATTCTTGATGTCTATTATTCCCTTTTTTATCAATATATTATCTGTTATAGAGTTCTCGCACATTTTTTGTGCTGTAAATCCATAAATATAATCCATAGAATATTCTCCGATTTTTCTTAAATCAAAAATACTCAAAATAAAATTATCAAGTTCATAATTTAGTGCCTCTCCAAATTCTCCTGTAATTTCATCTTTTATTTCTCCAAAAATTTTATTTTGCACATTGTCCGCTAAGAGGTTTTTGTATATAGGAGCCCATTTGCACATAGTATTTGCTGTTTTCAAAGCAGTAATATTTAATACATTTTCCGCAGCGACAACTTGAAATAATGATATAAAAAACAGCAAAACACCAACAAAAGCAGGAATCAAAACAGCAGTTTCAATTGTAACAGAGCCTGAGTTATTTTTATCAATATGATACCTCATAAAAATCCTCCCTCTTAAATTTGTTTTTTATGCCTATCAAATCTTGAGAAATAAAATCAAACTCAGTAATTACTTTTGCATTAACAGTATTAAATACACCTGAAAGTCTGTAATTTTCACCTGTAATTTCCTTCATATTTATCTCAATCATATCACAAATTCTTAAAAGTTTTGTATTTTTATCTGTCATTAACAACAGTAGCCTTAAATAGAAATCATAATCTTGAATTTCGTTAATTTTTTCAATATCGCCAATTTCCAGAAGCGGTACACTCTCTCCTTTTAATAATTTTTCCACATCTATGTATGAATCAATTAACGCCCAAGCAGAAATAATGATGTATTTGTATAATGTTACCCCCGCGCCCCTGCTAACTACAGCCGCGATAGCAGCAGCCATTGCCTCGGCTATTGCTGTCTTTTCTTTATCTTGCATAATATTTACAAAATTCAAAACAAATCTCAGTGCAACTATTTTTTGCTCTACAACATCATTATTTTCATCACAAGAAGAAGATCCACCGATAATATATTCTATTTCATTATTAAGTTTATCATCAGAAACACCGGAAAGTCTTGTTGTCATATATGTAATAATATAGTCATCAATCAAAATAGTGTCTGTCATATCTTCTAATAAACTGTCAAACGAAATATCATCAAAAAATGAAAACATACCATCAAAAGATCCAAAGTTATCCATAAAACCATCTGCTCCGGGATTAATAATTTGTTGATAAGTATCAGACAAAGTTGCAGCCTTTACAGATGGCAGCATAGCATAATCCATATCAGGTATCACATACAAATCATCATACAAAATATTATTTTTGACTTTATTTTTTATATCATCTGTCAAGTCATTTCGTTTGTCAGTATAACCATGGCTATCCCCAATATATAGTGTATTAATTTTAATATCAATATATATTTTGCCTTTTGAAATAACAGATTTTATTTGATTAATGTTCGCAAGTTTTTTATCTTTTATACTTTCAAGAATACTTATTCGATCCTCAAAAACATTACAATTATGTGCTATTTTATTGTAAGCTGCAGTATTGAGCAAAGTTTGGGCTTGTTCTTTTATCGAAGCAGAATTATCATATTCACTCGAATTCTCTTTTGATGTGTCAAGCTTTGAAAGTATACTGTAAATTTCGTCAACACCCGACCTCAATTCATTATATAAAACAATTGCTTCGTCATTATATCCTTTGTATTGTTTGTGAAGTGAAATAACTTGACACATTATTTTTTCAAAAGATACTTCATCTGCTTTAATTATGCTTGATGCAATTTCCGTTGCCACACCTTGAGAAAAGCCGTTTACACACATTGAGTCGCCCGAAAAGTACCCTTCTACTTTCAAACACAACTCATCGTGCACTTTTTGAAGTTCAGAAAGTTTCTGTGCTGCTTTACCGCAAACACTATGTTCATCACAACTTTTATCTGATTCTGAAATGATTTCAAACGCCTGAAGCACCGATTCTACAACATTAGTCGGTGTCTTTATTTTCATAATATCACAAATCTGTTCTTTGATGATTTCAGGCTTTGTAAAATCATCTTTTAATTTCACCTCACATTCCACATCACCATAGTAAAAAAGAAAATCTTTATGTACCGAACTACCTGAAGCCGTATTGTAGCCGTAAATACCATATTTTTCTGCAAGCAGTGAATCATAAGATGCCAAAACTGAGTTGCAAGCTAATGAAATTTTATGAGGTATACAACTTATTGTTGCCTTCATTCTCACAAAATCGTATAAAACAAGATTAAGCAATATTATGCAAGAAAGAATAATAGCAGCCGCTATCGTAACGCTACCTTTACTATTCAATGTATCTTTCATACAAATCTTCAATAACAACTCCTCCTCTGACAACGTCTGCATGATTTATGGTTTGTGTCTCAAAAGATGTTGTAATTTCATCTGCGTGCTTCGATACCATATCAGCGTAAAATAAACTAATACAAATAACTACTGCTACCAAAAATAAAAATGCCGGCAATATTACGGAAGTTTCAAGTGTATGCATCTCATCACCTCCAGCCTGCATCTTTTATACACCCTTTAATTTAAATTGTAAAGCAAAATCGATCGTCTGTTTTCGTCATTTTTCGTCTAAATCAGAGTAAGTTTATTAAATCTAATTTGTCTTGTTTTGACGTAATTTCCAATATTTTCTCAATTCTTTTTGCCTCTACATCCCTGCTGTTTTTTTCTCCTTTTTGGGCATATTCTATAAAAGAAGCAATGCTTAAATCTATTTTTTCGATTGCCGAGTGATGCACCACAAAGCTCCAATGCTCCATATGTTTTTTCCACAATTTTTCAAGTTCCCCGCACTTTTTATTCACCAAGTCAATATCATCTTCAGCATCACATATTTCGTTAATTTTATTCATAAACTTAGAAGAGTCTTCTCCCAACATTTTATCAAACAACAATGTAGGTACAAAAACTACCGCAAGTATTAAAACCACAGCTAAGAAAAACAACCACGAATTTTTATACATATTACTTTCCCTTTCTCTGAACAATTATTTTACCCGCTCCGTTTACATAACAGTAAAAAACTTCTTCGATCTTCGACAATCCCGATTTTTTTAGTTCATGCATCAATAAATCATTACTTATATTTAAAAGCTCCATATTATCTTCTAAAAGACATCCTCCGATAATCAGATCTGTTACAACATCCGAAGGTGCTTTTATAGCCATATCTCCCCTTGATACATTTTGTGCCTCACTTATAGGTAGCACGCTTAATTCTCCATTATTTTCTAAAATTGCCAATTGAACGCTCTTAACATCCGGAAATCCCTTAATTCTTAATGCTTCGAGCAAATCATCAAGTGTATACATTTGATTTCTCAAATTTTCTTCAATAACAACGCCGTTTTTTATCATAATACACGGCTTTCCGCACAAGAAACCGCGTACCCTTTTCGACTTTAAAACTGCAAAAGAAATACACAACTGTAACAAAAGCAAACAAAGAATCGGCACTATACCTGTCCACAATGGTATTGCGCTATCTTGCATGGGCAACGTTGCCAAATCAGAAATCATTATTGCAATAACAAATTCATACGGTTGTAGCTGTCCTATTTGCCTTTTTCCCATAATTCTCATCACAAGAATTACAATTGCGTACATTATTATTGTTCTGACGAAACTTACCACTTTCTCGCACCCCTTATTTTTTCCATTTTATATTACGGAAATCTGCGTATATTCTCTGCTTTTTTACGCAAAATATACAATGTGCTGACAAAGCAATAATATAAAACTCAGAAAGGATGATCTGTTAATGGCAACTTCTAACATGCCTGAAAAATCTTTAACAATGCTGGAGGATATGCTTGGTGCCGAATCTATGGCAGTCAAAAAGTATCAATTTTATGCAGCTAATTGCAGTGACCCTAATTTAAAAACCGTTTGTGAAAAAGCAGAACAAATGCACAAAAAACACTTTGATACTATGTTTCAATATTTGAATTCATATGCAGCACAAAATGTTTAAAACGGTCAAAATATTGAGGAGGTCAAACAAATGAATCAGATTTTAACAGAGCAAGATATGATAACAGATGCTTTAAGCACAGAAAAACAGCTTACAGAGCTGTATGCCAGTGCAGTTTCAGAGGCATCATGCCAAATTTTAAGAAATGAAATCACAAAAATGTTTACAGAAACTCAGCAGCTTCAATTTGAAGTATTTAATGCTTTAAAATCAAGAGGCTGGTATCAGGTCAAAAATACTGAGCAAGCTGATGTTCAGCAAGCAGTTGCAAAGTTCCGTCAAGTAATGAGCAATTTGTAATTGATAAAAGCCACGGAGCATTAACCGTGGCTTTTAAAAATTTCATCACTAGTATCGACTTATTCTCCTCTGTATATGAACCTGTAATTTCCCGAACTTACAATATATCCATCATAGTGTTGCGTTATCTTACCGCCGCATAACACCGCTGCTTTTGTTGTATCCATCTCAATACAAGCAGTAGTATTTGCAGGTATTTTAACATTAAGCTCATATCCGTCAGGAGTACTGTGCCATTCAGAACAAATCAAGCCGCTTGCACTGTCATATTTAACATTTACATTGTCAAGACGCTTAGTAAAGTGAGGCTTAATTGTAAAGCTCTTAAAGCCAGGCTCATTAGGACGAATACCACCCATATAAGCGTACATCCATTCAGAAACAGAGCCCAATGAATAGTGATTAAATGAGTTCATTGCAACATTACCAAAGCCGTTTTCTTTGGTGTAAGAATTCCATCTTTCCCAAATTGTGGTAGCACCGTTCTTAATAGAGTATCCCCATGAAGGATAAGTATCATTAAGAAGCAATCTGTATGCTATATCAGAATAACCATAATCACACAATATCGGCAACAAATAAGAAACGCCGACAAAACCTGTTGAAAGATGATAATTCTTTCGCTCAATTGTTCTTATTAAGTGAGCTATGGCAGTTTCAATCTGCTCCGGCTTTAACAAATTCATCTTGAGTGCCAACAAATAACAACATTGAGTATCACCGTTAACTATGCCTTCTTCATTCATAAAAGCATTGCGCCAAGCAGCGGAAATATTCTCGAACATTCCGTCATAGTATGCCTTGCGCTCAGGCTTACCAAGTACATTAGAAACATTTGCCATAATGCTTGCCGCATATGCAAAATATGCTGTTGCTATAACATTCTTAGGCGTATAATCGTCAATATTGAGCCAATCTCCGTATCCGATATCAGCTCTTAAAAAGCCTACTGTAGTGCCTACAAGATACTTAAAGAACTTCTCCATTGCTTGGTAATTTTTAGCTAAAATTTCAGTATCTCCGTACATGTTATAAACTGTCCAAGGTACAATAAACATAGCATCCGACCAAGCTGCATGACCATATCCTACAAGGTCAGAGCCATTAGGCCATTTAACATTCGGCACAACATCTGTTACGCCGCCGTTAGGCTTTTGAGACTCAAGAATATCTTCAACATATTTATCATAAAAACCATAACAATCAAGGTTATAGCAAGCAGTTTTACAAAATACTTGTGCATCTCCTGTCCAGCCCATTCTCTCATCACGTTGAGGACAGTCTGTCGGCACACCTACAAAGTTACCGATTTGTCCCCACATAGCATTAGAAAACAGCTTATTTACCATAGCATTTGAAGTCTCAACACTACCTGTCTGTCGGCAAGCCGAATACTTTACAAAACCCGTTATATCATCCAATGAAGGCATATAATCGAGTCCGCTGATTTCTATATATTGGAAACCGTGGAAAGTAAAATGAGGTCTGAATTCTTCTCCTTCATCTGCACCTTTCATAATATATGTATCTGTTTGAAGTGCGCTTCTAAGATTTTCCAAATAAATTGTACCGTCAAGATTAAGCATTTCACCAAAACGGAAAGTCACTTTCTGTCCGGCTTTTCCTTTTACTTTTACTGCTGCCACACCAACCATATTCTGTCCCATATTAACGATATATTTACCGTTAATATCTTCACAAATACTTTCAGGTTTAATTGTTTTCATAACTTTAACCTGGGGGCCTATTGAAGCTTTGAGACGAGTACCGATTGTTTTAGGGGGATAAACACCTATAATTTTAACCCAATCGGAGTCATCAAAACCGGCGCTGCACCAGCCGTCTTTTTCAAGTCTTGCATCATAATACTCACCTGTTTGGTTATCTGTATAAACAATCGGACCTGATGAACCTCTCCAAGTATCATTTGTAAGAATAAGTTCTTCGCTACCATCTGCATAAGTAAGAGAAAGGTGCAACATAAAGCCTAAAGGTGCGTCTCCGTATTGCTTTCTGCCTACAGCCGCAATATTTCCGGCATACCAACCATCACCGATAATCGCACCGATAACATTTTCGCCCTGTACAATACTGTCTGTTAAATCATAATATTGATATTGAACGCTCTTTGAATAATCTGTCCATTCAGGCGCCATAGAATAATGTTCATCTTTTTTGCCGTTAATATAAAGCTCGTATACACCGTACGCTGTTGCAAATGCTTTAGCAGAAATAACCGGTTTAGATACTGTGAAACTTTTGCGTAAATAAGGCGCAGCATATCCGATTTTTTCTTTTTCAGGACAATCCATTTGAGGAGTTGCTTCTAATGGTATACCAATAAATCCTGTGTGCCAATCAGAGCTGTAAAACAAACCGGTTGTAAATAAACCGATTTCACTTTCGATAAGATCCTCATCAACCATTGCAAAAAATTTCACATAATATGTTGTTTTAGAAGTGAAAGCTTTACCATCATATTTGATATCAAGAATGTCGTCTCCCGTTACGAAGCCGCTATCCCACATATCACCCTCTCCCGCTTCAATTTTCTCGCGTGATGCGGAAACTATCACTCGCCACTGCTTAACATACTCATTATATCCTTCACCTTCTATATTGAATGAAAAGACAGGTTTGTCACAATCAATACAAAAAGGTACTTCTTTGATAGATTTCTCATCACAAAGAAAATGTTGACACATAATTTTACTGATTTTCATTATTTTTCTCTCCTCGTTAAAGAATATTATTCAGTTCTCAAAGCTACTACAGGGTCTTTCTTAGCCGCAACTCTTGATGGTATCAAACCTGCAATCAAAGTAAGACACATACTGATTACTACCAAAATTATTGCTCCTGCCCAAGGCAAAGCCGCAAGACCGCTTATATCTGTAATTGCCTCAATTATAATATTAATCGGTATAATTAACAAGAGTGTAATACCTATGCCTATTAAACCTGCAACAAAGCCAACAATAAGAGTTTCTGCATTAAATACTCGTGAAATATCTTTCTTTGATGCACCTATACTTCTCAAAATACCGATTTCCTTTGTTCTTTCAAGTACGGAAATATATGTGATAATACCAATCATGATTGAAGAAACAATCAAAGATATTGCGACGAAAGCAATTAAAATGTAACTGATAGAATCAATGATAGTAGTTACCGATGACATCATAACACTAATAAAATCAGTATATTGAATCTTATCACTTTCTTCTTTGCCGCTGTTATAATCATTTATCTTTTTAACTATAATTTCTTTTGATTCAAAGTCTGTCGGATAAATATTTATCATAAAAGGATCGTTAACATCAGCAACACCCAATTTTTCAAGGTTTCCATCATAAGATGACATCGATGAACTAATATATGACTTCAAAAGTGCCATTTGCTGTTCTACAGGCATTAACGCAAATTGTTTTTGAACATCTTCAGGCATTATAGCGATAATACCCGCTAATTCCTCCTGAGAAAGTTTTGTAGGATCAAAGACTCCTGACGGTGTGAATTTTTGACCTGTAAAAATATCTGTATCAGCTCTCTCTGTTTGAGCCTTTACAACATCACTATTATTTACCATGTCAATAAGTTCAAGCATCAAATCCGCATGATAACCTACAAGACCTGAAACAGCTGCATTTGAATCTTCTTTAAGTTTAAACACACCAACTATTTCAATATCAATACCTTTATCTTTGTTGTCAATTATATTTTTCACAAAAACATTATCAGAAGATTTATCAACCCATCTGTTTTCTGCTTCGTTAAATTCATAATAATCTGTTGTAGGTAAAACTTTATATTTCAGTGACTTTAAATAATCATATGAATATTTTTCTTGTTCTTTTGAAGTTATTTCTTTTCCCGATGCCAAATCCTTCATTAAACCTTTTAACTCAGAAGGATCCTTTATACCCAAAGTATAAAGCGCATAGTCGCTTATTTCGCCGTTTTTATCAACAATAATAACAGCCTCGTTATACTTAGAAGGAATTTTGCCGTAAATATCATATTGAGATTCAAGAAGCTCTTTATTATTCATAAGCTCTTGCCAAACATTCATATTTGTAGACATAGGATTAACCGCACCGGCACCACCGCTGCTATCTGTTGATATACCCATCATTTCATTAAAACCGATAATATCAAAAACTTGACTGGGATTTACCTTTAAAACGCCTGACTTCGTATCGGTTTTATAAATATGCATAGGCGTAGTATAAGTGTACTTAATATCTGAAGTTAATTCTTTGAAACCATTCTTATCATCTTCAAGAAAAGCTTTAAAAGATTTCAAGTCATTAACTACAACCTCTTGAGACATAGTCTCAAGCATTTTCATCATAACATCATTTGAAAATGCAGTATTTTCCTCTGTATGAGGAGTCTTATTTTTTGAATTCTCCATCATTGACATCATAAGCGAAGACATATCCATCGTTGCAGACTCAATGGTAAGAGGATAGCTTGACAATGTTTCAGATTCAACATTTTTAATATAAAGGTTAACGCCACTTGAAAGCGCAAGAATCAAAGCAATACCTATAATACCTATACTACCTGCAAAAGAAGTCATGAAAGTCCTTCCCTTTTTGGTAAGTAAGTTATTAAAACTAAGAGAAAGTGCCGTAAAGAATGACATTGAAGTTTTTTCTTTGCTTTTTACTTTTTGTTCTTGGGCAGTTTCCTCTTCCTCTGATGTATATGGATTTGTATCACTTATAACTTCTCCGTCAAGAAGTCTGATAATCCTGTTTGAATATTGTTCGGCAAGCTCCGGATTATGTGTAACCATAATTACAAGCTTATCTTTCGCAATTTCTTTTAATATCTCCATGATTTGAATGCTCGTCTCAGAGTCGAGTGCTCCCGTGGGCTCGTCTGCAAGCAAAATGTCAGGATTGTTAACCAACGCTCTTGCAATAGCCACTCTTTGCATCTGGCCGCCTGACATTTGATTGGGTTTCTTATACGCTTGGTCTTTGAGGCCTACTTTTTCAAGTGCCTCCATTGCTCTTCTCTTTCTCTCTGCTTTACCCACTCCGGAAAGTGTCAACGCAAGCTCCACGTTTGAGAGTACATTCTGGTGTGAAATCAAATTATAACTTTGAAAAACAAAACCGATCCTATGATTTCTGTACGTATCCCAATCTTTATCTTTAAATTTCTTTGTGGATTTACCATTAATAATAAGGTCTCCGGATGTATATTGATCAAGACCGCCTATAATATTGAGAAGTGTGGTTTTACCGCAACCGGATTGGCCGAGAATCGAAACAAACTCACTCTCACGAAACTCCATACTAACGCCTTTGAGTGCATTAACTTGCATTTCTCCAACATCATAAACTTTAACAATATCAATTAATTTTAACATTTAAAAAGCTCCATTCCACAGCTAAATTATCTAACTGACATATTATACTACATCAAATATTAAATTTGTATAAAATTTTTATGGAACAATATGTTTAAGTACAGGAATCTTTTTTAATATATATGTAGTTATCAATGCTGTGAAATAAATTACAAACGGCACTAACAAACGCCACTGCCAATGATACACCTCGATATATCTTCCTAAAAATCTAAATATCAACATATGCATAAGATATACACCAAAACTGCAAGATGAGATTTTAGATATCATTTTTGAAATTTTATCATTATTCTCAAGTTTTTTTATAATATTATTATACTTAAAAAACACAAAAACACCGCAAGCAAGCATTACTGAAAAATAAGCAGTATACCCATAGAAAGTCTTATTAAGTACACCTGACTCTCTTGTAAGTAAAACAGTGCCTACATATCGAAGAACAGCCGACAACAGAGCCAAAACGTATATAATTATTCTTTGAAATTTTGTGAAATTTGTAGTCGCAAAGAGATATCCTATAATAGGAAATATTAACAATCCACTCACAGTTTGCATGGATAAATTATAATTCCACGACAAACCTAAATAAGCAAAAACTTGCGGCAAAAGCGAACCGAGCACAAATGTTCCGCCTGCCATATACCATAAAACTTTGCGATTGTCTTTCAAGCAAGAAATAACCGGCATCGACAAATAAACTGCAAAAAGCGGTATAAAAAACCAATAAACAGATTCAATTTTACATCCGAAAAAGTCATTGATAAATGTACGCCAACCTGTTTCAAAAGGGTTTATTTCTTTCAATACTGCCACAATCAAAGACCATATCACAAAAGGAATAAGAGTTTTCATAAATCGCTTCTTAAAAAACTCTTTTGTTGTATATTTATCTCTGTAACTCATTAAATTCGCGCCCGAAAGCATCAAAAATACCGGCACAGCCCAATAGCAAACAACTTCAACAAGCAATGCTTGGTACCACGCCAAATCGCTTGTATATGTGAAAGAATTGCCGTTACAATGTAAAAATATAACGCTCAATGCCGCTAAAATATTTAATACATCGAAATATAATACTCTTTTTGTTTTTTTATTTGTTATGTTATCCATGGCAGTTTCCTTTTTGATTTGAAATCTAAAGTTTGAATTAATATTTATCATTATTGTGACGCAATGTCAATAATATAATTTTAAAATCAAATACCTATGTAAAAATTTTGCCATCTATCAAATAACAATATTTTGTGGTATAATTCATTAGATTTTAATAAGGAGCAATTTTCGAATAATGAGTTACATCAATTATATTGAAGAAAACAAAAAATGTCACAGACCTTGGATAAAATATTATTCAGATCCGCAGCTTGCAGATTTGGAATACCCTGACATTTCAATGTATGATGTATTTGAAAAAACAGCAAATGATTTTCCTGATGCAATTGCTTTAGATTATATGAACACTAAAACCTCATATCGTGATTTACATCAAGAAATCCTTCGCACCGCTAAAGCTCTTCAAAATCAAGGTATAAAATCAGGTGACAGAGTTACAGTTTGCTTACCTAACATTCCTCAAGCAGTAATAATTTTTTATGCAATTATTTATTTAGGTGCATATGCAAATATGATTCACCCCCTTTCCTCCGGAAATGAAATTGAATTTTATGTTAATGTCAGCAAAAGCAAGCTTTTATTTATTTTCGATGCTTTTTTCAGCAAAGCAGCCTCAATAAATTGCCCCACACTTCAAAAGGTTATTTATGCAGGTGCTGCGGAATACTTGCCGCTTCCTTTGCGTGCAGCGTTTAAACTCACAAAAGGACGAAAAATCAAAAAGCCTCAACTGATAGAAAATTCTTCTTTTGCAGTTGTGTCATGGGCTGATTTTCTCAAAGACTATAAAAAAAATATTATAAAAAACGACTTTAAAGCACAAAACACGAAGCCGACAGATACTGCTGTTATTCTTTACAGCGGAGGCACTACCGGGCTTCAAAAAGGTATAATGCTTTCACATTTAAATTTCAATGCATTGGCAACACAAACAGCTGCCAACGGCACAGACAGCATTCATCCCGGACACACTATGCTCGCTGTACTTCCTATGTTTCACGGCTTTGGTTTAGGCGTTTGTATACACACAGCAATAATGAACGGCTGCACAATTATTCTTGTGCCGCAATTCAACGCAGATTCCTTTGCGGAACTTTTACGCAAAAAATCTCCTACTTTTATTGCAGGCGTACCGACATTGTATGAGGCTCTTTTAAGAGAAAACAGATTAAAAGGTGTCGATTTTTCAAAAATCAAAGGCGTATTTGCAGGTGGCGACACACTTCCGTACGATGTCAAAATCAGATTTGACGCAGCACTCAAAGCCGGAGGCGCGCGCGTTACTTTAAGAGAAGGTTACGGTCTTACGGAATGTGTAACTGCGAGTGCACTCACACCGGCCAATGAATACAGAAAAGGCAGCGTCGGCATACCGTATTCCGACACATTTTACAAAATAGTCGAGCCTGAAACGACAGATGAATTACCCGCAAACACAGACGGCGAAATTTGTATAAGCGGTCCGTCTGTAATGAACGGTTATCTTGATAACCCCGAAGAAACAAACAAAGTTTTAAAAACACACAACGATGGCAGACTTTGGCTTCATACGGGAGATATGGGATGTATGGACGAAGACGGATTTATTTATTTTAAATCAAGAATAAAAAGAATGATAAAGTGCTCCGGTTATTCAATATATCCTTCTCAGATAGAAGATGTTATAAGTGCGCATGAAGCAGTTGCTTTGTGTTGCGTTATCGGTGTACACGATGATTATAAAATGAACAAAATAAAGGCTTTTATTGTACTGAAAGATGGTTTTTCACCTGATGATGATACAAAAAAGTCAATAGAAAACTATTGTAAAAGTAATATTGCACGCTATTCATTACCTAAAGAATACGAGTACAAGGAGCATTTGCCATTGACCAAAGTAGGTAAAGTAGCGTATACTGTGCTTGAGAAAGAGGAGATGGCTAAACATGTCTGATAAAGAGAAAAAGCAAAAAATTAAAATGACAGAGGGTAAAAAGATTTGTTCTGTAGGAGGACAAGCTCTTATGGAGGGTATTATGATGTTAGGGCCACACGGTATGGCGCAGGTTGTGCGTGATCCTCATGGCGAACTTCATATCAAAACAGATAAAATCACTCCCCTTGTTAGAAAGAATAAATTTTTCGGTTTACCTCTTGTAAGAGGTTGTGTTACTTTGGTAGATTCTATGAGAAGAGGTATGAAAGCCCTTTTTGATTCTGCTGAAATTGCAATCGAAGAAGATGATCCTAATTATGAGCCTTCTAAATTTGACAAATGGCTTGAAGAAAAACTCGGAGATAAAGCGACAGGCATTATAATGACGATTTCAATGATATTCGCTATTATATTTTCTGTAGGATTATTCTTTGTGCTACCAACATTCATTTCATCCTTTATCCCGAGAACAGTACCGAGAATATTATTTAATTTATGCGAAGGGCTTGTAAGACTTGCCATATTTATGGGGTATATGATTCTTATTGCAAGAATGAAAGATATTCGCAGAGTTTACATGTACCACGGTGCTGAGCATAAAACAATTCATTGCTTTGAGCATGAAGATGAACTTACTGTTGAAAATGTACGCAAATATTCTAAACATCACCCACGATGCGGTACTGCTTTTATGTTTGTAGTAATGATAATCAGTATACTTATCTATTCTTTGCTTCCCAGATTTGACAGCATTTGGATTCGTATTGCCAGCAGAATTTTGTTATTGCCTATTATCGCAGGTGTAAGCTATGAGTTTAACCGTATAGCCGGTAAACATGTCAATTGGTTTACGAAAATTCTTCGCGCGCCCGGTATGGCTATGCAGCGTTTTACTACTGTTGAACCCGACGACGATATGATTGAAGTAGCAATTGTTGCACTTACAAAGGCGCTTGAATTTGAAGAAAAACCTTGCCCCGAATGCGAGAAAACTTACAGTGCCTTAGACAATGAAACGACTGATGTTGATACACAAACTGACGACCAAGAACAAACTTGCTGCGAATGAAACTTAACGAATGGCGTTTAGCCTCAAAATTACCAAAACATGAAACAGATATGATAATAAAACATGTGTGCGGCCTTGACAGGCTGCACATTATTATTAATGCTGCCAATATTACTTTAACTGAAGAACAACATAAAGAATTAAACAGATTGCATGATGCTCGATATGTTGATAATTATCCACTTCAATACCTCCTCGGTTACAGTGATTTTATGGGGTTGGAGCTTTGCGTTACTCCCGATGTTCTTATTCCCCGCCCTGATACGGAATTTCTTGTTTCAGAAGCCGTGTCTTGTATTGATTCATTAATCTCTGCAGACAGAAATAAAATAATTGATGTTCTTGATTTATGCACAGGTAGCGGTTGTATCGCAGTTTACCTAGCTGATTATTTCAAAAATAATAATGCCGTATCTATTACAGCAAGTGATATTTCAGAAAAAGCACTAACGGTCGCTGAGAAAAACAGCAAAAAATACAACACAAACATTAATTTTATACACTCAGATTTATTTAACAGTCCAGAATTTGACAATCTCAAATTTGATGTAATAGTGTCAAATCCGCCATATATTTCATATAACGAGAAAGATTTCATGTCTGAAGACACCAAAAATTACGAGCCTCATTTAGCATTATTTGCTGAAGATTCAGGTATGGCAATATATAAAAGTATTGCAAACGAATACCGCAAACATCTCAATCCCGGCGGTCATATAATTATGGAAGTAGGCTTTAGGCAAGCAGAAGCTGTTGCTTCCCTATTCAAGTCAAATCATAATGTGAAGATTATAAAAGATTTCAGCGGTCACGACAGAGTAGTTCACTTGTTTAATTAAAACAAAAATTGCCCATAATGTATTTATGGTGGCGACTGTTATTCTTTTAATAATTTTAATATTAATCCTGATTATTATTATGATATTTTCAATAAATTTGCGTATCATAATTTCTTTCTACACATCAACTAATGACCTTCTTTATAATAAAAAAAAATCATACAACTACGCCGTAAGCGTGAACCGAATTTTCCGTACCACAAATGACAAAAAAAAGAAAAAGAAGTCCACAACATCACACAAAGTTTATGAAAGCATTAAAAATGCCAAAGAACATATTGAAATAACAGATGTTTCCATTTTAGGTAATATTTCATTCGGAAATGCAGCCGATACTGCACTTGCGTCAGGTATAATAAATATTATTTCAGGTAATATCATTGCATATTTATCAACATTTTCAAGTAAAATTTCTGTTTCTCAAATCAATATAAGGCCTATTTACAATGAACAAATTGAAGGTGAAATATTTTTTGAATGCATAGTAAAAGCAAATGCAGGAAATATTATTACAGAGAGTATAAAACATTTCAAAAACAAGCATTAACTTGAGAAAGGAAGTAATAAAATGTCAAATCCAATTAACGATGTCATGAATACATCAATGAGCGGTATCAAAAATATGGTAGATGTAAACACTGTTATAGGAGATGCAGTACAAACGCCTGACGGGTCAGTAATTATTCCCGTGTGCAAAGTTTGCTTCGGTATAGCAACAGGCGGCGCAGAATACAACGGCAATGTAGATTTCAGCAATCCGATAACAGGCCCCGGTAAGCCTTTGGACGATAAATTTATTGTTCCCGTCAAATATCCTTTTGCCGGCGGATGCGCAACGGGCGTTTCTATCACTCCTGTTGCATTTATAAAGTCAGGTGACGGAAATGTACAGCTTATTCCGGTTGACAGCAATAATACTTTAGATAAATTGGTTAATATGATACCTGATTTATTTAATAAAATTTTAACCGTAACAGAAGAAAAATTGAGCGAAAAAAGCCGCTCTCAAAAAGAAAGCGGCGAATGTAACTGTGATGATTCACAAGCGGAATCATAAACCCATAAAGTCGTTAAATTCTTTATATACGGCGTTGCGGATTTTATCCATATTAACGGGATCCTTACCGCCTACAGGCTTATTGTTAATCTCTGTAGCCTGTATACATAAAGTCGAAGAACTTGAAACTATTACTTCATCTGCATCCATAAGTTCATCCAATGTAAAGGGTGTCTCATCAACGGGAATACCAAGCTCACGGCAAGCCTTTATAATATGTGCTCTTGCAATACCGGGAAGAATAAGATTGTCAGTAGGAGCAGTGCGGAATATTCCGTCTTTTAAAATACTTACATTACAATGAGCACACTCAGTAACTCTGTCGCCTCTGTGAAGAACTGCCTCATCACAACCTGCTTTACGAGCTTTTTCTGAAGCGATAACACTCGGCAAAAGGTTTATTGTCTTGATATTACAGTGCAAATATCTTGTATCTTCAAGTGTTATCAATTTAAATCTTTTCTCAACACCGGGAGTTTTGCCGGGTTTTACCATAACCATAAGATTTGCCTTTTTATCTGCATCGGGATATATGTGATTGCGTAAGTCCGTACCGCGTGATACTTGCCAATAAATACTGACATCTTTGCATTCAGAAGCATCAGCAACTTCATGAAGAATCTTTTTCATTTCATCCTTAGTGTAAGGTATTTCAATTTCTATCAAAGAAGCACTTCTGTAAAGTCTGTCTATATGCTCATCAAGTGCAAAAATTCTGCCGTTATGGCAAAGAGAAAAGTCATATACACCATCTCCGAAATAGCACGCTCTGTCAAGCATCGGTATTTCCATTTCTTGTAACGGGCCTATTTTGCCGTTGTAATAACCTACTTCAATCATTTATAATACTTCCTTTCATTTATTGCTCGTCTTCTTGGTAAATGTCTTGAGCTTCTTCATCTTGCTCTGCCAATGTGATATCAGGCAGCTCACTTAAATCACTGATTCCTATACTTTTTAAGAACAAATCAGTAGTACCGTACAAAATCGGTCTACCCGGGCTGTCAGCCTTACCTCTTTCTTCAATAAGACCACGCTCTGCAAGTTTCGCTAATATACCATCGCTGTTAACGCCGCGAACCATTTCTATGCCGGCTCTCGTAACAGGTTGATTGTACGCAATAATCGTTAATGTCTCCATTGCAGCTCTACTGAGATTGCCTGTCGCTGTTTCCTGGAAATATACACAAAGGTCATCATAATAATCGGGATTTGACGATAATTGCCAACCCTCGTTAACTTTTCTTAATATGATACCACCTTTTCTGCTCTCATATCTTGCCATCAAACGATGCATTATATCAATTGCTTCGTTCTTCTTGACTTGAAGTACGAGGCACACATTCTCAAGAGATACAACTCCTCCCGAAGCAAATAACAATGCCTCCGCCGTGGCTTCATTTTTACTGTATGCATTTTCGTTGTTAAAATATTCCATCACAAAATACCTCCGGTGCCAAACTCCGTACTTTCAAAGTCCGCATTTATATCGCCGTCACTTGCAAAATCAAAATTACTGTCATTAATATCCTCTCCGGGAGTAATGAATATCTCTCCGAAATTTTCTTTTTGCTCTGCTTTGACTCTTTTTCTTCTTGTAAGCTCCAAAAGAGCCAAAAAGCCTGTAACAATCTCTGCTTTGCTGCTTTTTTTGGGTGAAAACAATTCTGAAAATTTAGCCTTTGTCCTACGTATAACATTAGCAACCACTTGTTTCATTTTATCTTTAAGACTGACCTTTTCAACCTTTAGGATTCTCTCCATTTTTTCTCTGTTATCATTTTGTCTTAAAAGATATCTTGTACGAACGTCATTATAACAGAAAGCAAACTCTGCCTTGTCTATCTCGGGCGGATCGTACTTTTTAGGGTAGTTCAAAGGCTCCGGCATCTTATAATGCGACTTTGACCAATAAAGATATCGCTCAGTTATCTCCGGAGTAACATCCTTATATTTCTTGTATTGAGTAAGTCTTCTGATGAGTTCTTCTTCGGTGATTTCCTCTTCTTCTTTCTCCGGCTTCGGCAAAAGCTTTTTTGATTTTAAATGCAAAAGCCAACTAGCCGTCACAAGAAACTCAGAAGCAATCTCCATGTCAAAATTTTGACTCAACACATCAAGATATTGATCTGCAATCAAACTTATCTTGATATCGGTGATTTCTAACTTATTACGCTCCAGCAATGCCAACAAAAGGTCAAAAGGCCCTTCAAATACATCAAGTCTGATATTAATTTCTGATTTAATCTCTTCGGGCAAACCTTCTCACTCCTTTGTCTGTAATAAATAAAAATCAATTTAGTATATCATATTGAATAAATTATTTCATCTAATTTTTTCGTGCAAAATTATGATGATTTTATTCGAAAATATGGTATACTGTTTTCAAAACATAATAATTATAATTTATAGGAGGTTTTCATTATGAAATATTGTACAAAATGCGGAGCACAGTTAAGCGATGATTCAAACTTTTGCCATGCTTGCGGCGCGCAAGAAGGTTCCGTACCGGCACAGACGATTACATATACGCAAAATTGCGACGACAGTGAACAAAAAAGTTTTCTCGACTCTTTCTTCAACATGCTGAGATGGGAGCGTAACTTTTGGATGATTGGTGCAATAATTTACCTTGTCGGCACAGTAATGTTTATTTTATGTTCTATAATGTTTTTAGCAATAGGCGAACATTTATCGGTCGAATTGATGTCTAACGAAGATATTACATTAATTTTTGGTGCAGTTTTCTATTTCTTTTTTGCTTTGTTTGCATACTTACCTATTACAATAATTAATTTTGTAATGACAAAGAAAGCACGCAAATACAGAGATATGGTTAATCATGATTTAGAAACTGTTGTTAACCGTTGCGGCAGTGTAGGTATTATTGTATTAGGCGCTCTATTTAACCAACTCGCATTAATTTTTATTATAATTAACTTCGTACGCGTCAAAGCTAACAAGAAATTGATTGAGCAAATTATCAACAAACAAAAAACAGGAGTTTAATTTATGTTAAAAAAAGTTGAAGTCCTCTCAGTCGGCACAGAGCTGCTTATGGGACAGATTGCAAATACAAATGCACAGTATATATCGAGGCGCCTCCCTGAGGTTGGCCTCGGTGTATTTTATCACAGTGTTGTCGGTGATAATCCGGAACGTTTGACGGAATGCCTACACTACGCACTTTCACGCAGCGATGTGGTAATTACTACAGGCGGACTTGGTCCAACGCAAGATGATTTGACTAAAGAAGTTATCGCAAAAGCTTTGGGACTTGAATTAATAATGGACAACAAAAGTGCCGAATGGATTAAAGAGTATTTTAATCGTATGGGCAGAACAATGACCGAAAATAATTTAAGGCAAGCATATTTTCCCGAAGGATGCAAAATTTTAGATAACGACGAAGGTACTGCGCCCGGCTGTCTTATTGAAAAAGACGGCAAAGTTATTATTCTACTTCCCGGGCCTCCAAAAGAACTCATACCTATGTTCAACAAGCACATTATACCTTATTTCAGAGAACAGTGTGACACTCCCCTTACCTCTACATTTTTAAGAGTCGTAGGTATAGGTGAATCAATGGTTGAGAAAAAGCTTATGGCTCTCGTTGACGGTCAAACAAACCCAACAATTGCCACATATGCCAAAGATGGTATAGTAACAATACGAGTAACAGCACACGACGAGGGTGAAATCCCCGCTTCTCTTTTGGTTTCAAATATGTGCGGTAAAATTTCATCCATATTGGGCGATGCCGTGTATACGGATAATGACGAAGAATTGGAGCAAACAGTATACAAATTACTTCTTGAAAACAAATTAACATTTTCGTGCGCCGAGTCGTGTACGGGCGGCATGCTTTCCGAAAAGTTGACGGCAATACCCGGTTCTTCGCAAGTATTTAAATGCGCGGCAGTAACTTATATGACTGTCTCTAAGACGGAAATGCTCGGCGTCGACCCCGCTGTTATCGAAAAACATGGTGTAGTAAGTAAAGAAACTGCTCTTCAAATGGTTCAGGGTATGATTAATAAATCAGGTACTGATGTTGCAGTGTCAATTACCGGTTATGCGGGACCGCAATTTGCAGATGAACCGGTAGGCAAAGTATGTATAGCGGTATGTGCCCCAGGTTGCAAAACTGTTAAAGAATTTAAGTTTTCGGGAAACAGAGACAGAATCAGAACTTTGAGCGTTATAAATGCACTTGATATGGTAAGAAGAGCATTGCTTCATCTTGATTTATCAGAATAATATAAAAGTAAAAACTGGCATATTTTGTAAAGTATAAAAGCTTTCATTTAAAGCACACTAAATTTTGACAAAACAAAAAGGAAGTGTGCTGCAAATGAAAGCTATTATTATGGCCGGAGGCGAAGGAACGAGACTAAGACCAATTACGTGTCAAATGCCTAAACCGGCAGTACCTGTATGCGACAAACCAGTAATTATTCACATTATAGAACTTTTAGAAAAACACGGTATAAGTGAAATTGCCGTAACGTTAAAATATCTCCCTTCAGAAATCAAAAAAATCATTGAAATTGCCGCTGTAGAAGGTATCATTAAAACCGATATTAAATTTTGTACGGAAACCTCGCCTTTAGGTACAGCAGGAAGCGTTAAAAATTGCATAAAAGAATGTTATAATAACGCAGAAGAAGATTATTTAATAATCAGCGGCGATGCAATGACTGATATAAACATCAAAGAATTTATATCTTTTCACAAAAGCAAATCAAAAATGGCTTCAATTGCTGTCAAAGCAGTAGCTGAGCCTACAGAGTTTGGTGTAGTTCTTACAAATAAAGACAGTATGATAACAGGTTTTATAGAAAAACCAACCTGGAGTGAAGCTGTAAGCAATCTTGCAAACACAGGCATTTATATCGTTACTCCTGATTTAATGGAACTTTGTCCAAAAGAAGGCAGTTGTGATTTTGCAAAAGATATTTTTGCAAAAATACCCGATTTAAATAAAAATCTGGCCGCATATATAACAGACGCTTTTTGGTGCGATATAGGCAGTATCGATTCATATAAGAATGTAAATATTGATTATTTAAAAATGTTCAGTGCTGATGAAACGAAATTTTACGAAGGAGATAATTGCAATATTTCTAATAACGCACGGATTATCAACAGCGTTATAGGCCACGGTTGTACAATTGAAAGCGGCAGTGTTATTGAAAATTCTGTTATAATGAGCAATACCATAATTGGAAAATATTGCCGTTTAAGGAATTGTGTTATTTGTAAAAATGTGACAATTGAAGATGCTGTAAAAGCTGAAGATGCTGTTATTGGTGAAAAGTCAACAATTTCTAAATCCGTTACGATTCAAAGCGGTTCTAAATTATGGGATAATTCATATATTTTACCTGAAAGCGTAATAAATGGTGTTATTCAAAAAGACAAGCAAAGCACAAGCGCTATAGGTAGCTATACTCCTGAAATGATATTAAGGCTCGGTCAGGCTTTCGGTACTTTTTCAAGACAAGGTTCATCTATTGCCGTCTGTTCAGACGGCAGCGGCAGCAGTTCAATGATTGCAACAGGTTTTCAATCAGCGCTGGCATCCGTGGGAATATCTGTCAAAACTGTAGAGTCTATCCCCTTACCTGTTCTGAGATGGATTTGTCGCTCAGGTATTTGTGACGGAGCAATATATGTTACTGAAAAGAAAAATAATCACATTCATTTTTTAAATAAATTCGGTGATGATTTATCTAAAAATGAAAGAAGAAAATTAAAGGCCCTTTATAACGCAGAAGATTTTGCACTTGTAAGCAGGTACAACATTCCTGTTTTTGAAGATTTGGCAAATCCCGAGGATTACTATATTTCATCACTAATGGATATATTTAAATGTCCACATAAAAATCTTAATTATATAGGCAGAAAATTCACTAAAAGCCAACGATATGCGGCGGCAGCATATTTAACTGTAAAAATGTTTCGTGATGCTCCGATTTTTATTCCTGCATTTGATTCTTTAGCCGCAGAAAAAATTGCCGAAAAATATGATCGCTATATGATTAAATGCGGATGCAGCAATGCAGACATAATGGCAGAAATGGAAAATTTTATGCATATCGACGGAGTATATGCAGAGTATCTTATGCTTTTTGATGACCTAGCATTCGATTTGGCACTGTGTTGTATAGATTCATATATTAATGAAGAGAACGACATTGAAGCAGAAAGTCTGATTAGTGCGCCACTTTTCCGTTCAGAGTGGGAAATCCCCATAAAAAACACTTCACAAACTACAAACAAAGCAGAAATTATCAAAAAGTTTACAAACTCTAAAATTGCAGAAAAAGGCTTTGAAATCAAGGATGGGATACGTCTTCATAACGAAAATTTCACCGCAAGAGTATGCGCAGAGGAACAAAAACAGGCATTTCATGTTTATGTTGAAAGTTTGAGTGAAGAATATGGTAAAGAAATAGCCTTTGATATACTCAAAACACTTGAAAATTTATTGACTTAATTCACGATGCGAATTATAATTGTATGGATAATCTGTATAATATTATTCGGAGGATGACAGTATTATGAAGAAAAGCTTATTATCGGCTACTAAGGTTTGTTTGATACTTTTAGCTTTGGTTCTTACTTTAGCTCTTTGCGCATGCAGCACTGAAAAAGAACCTACAGCTACACAGGCTCCATCAACAGAGCCCCCTGCAGTTTCCACATTCAAACCTGTAATTGAAATCAACTATGATAAAAACGAATTTACAATCGTTGACACAACGATTGTAGAGTACATAGGAGACGGTGGAGATGTTATTATCCCTGAGAAAGTAACAGCTATCGGTGATATGGCATTCAGCGGACGTTCTGATGTTACATCAGTTACATTTACAAAGGATGTCGTTTCTATCGGCGAGAAAGCTTTTGAGAATTGTTCAGGTCTCGGAGCAAACTTTGTACCGCCTTCAAACCTTGCTTATCTCGGTGACCATGCCTTTTCAGGTTGTACGGGAATCACAGAGATTGAAATTCAAAACAAGCCTATCGTTGTAGGTACTAATATTTTTGAAGGATGTACATCTCTTAAGAAAGTTATCATTCCTAAAACAGTAGGTGTGATTCCGGATTATACATTCTATGGTTGTACTGCTCTTGCTGATGTTACAATAGATAATGAGATTACATCTATCGGCGCTCATGCTTTTGACGGATGTTCAAGTCTTGAAAAGATTACATTCCCTACAAAAACAACAGCAATCGGCGATTACGCTTTCAAAGGATGTAACAAACTTTCTGAGATTGGTTTCCAAAGAGCACTTGAGTCTGTAGGCTATTTCGTATTTAACGATACAGCTTGGTTTAAAACTCAAGTAGAAAAGCAAACTAACAATCAGCCTGAGCAAGCTCCCGGCGAAGAAAATGCTGACATTAACAAATACGTTATTGTTGGTCGTGATGTTATTATTTACTACATTGATGATAACAGCAAAGTGTTAAATATCCCCGAAAAAGCTTACGGTATTGCTTCAGGTGCTTTTGATCACTGTATAGACAAAATTGAAGAAGTTAATTTCACAACAAAGAGCAACCTTGTAAATCTCGGTGCAGGTGCTTTTAAAAATGCAAGTAAGTTAACAAGTTTCACATTACCTTCAAAAGTTACTGTTATTAATGACGAAACTTTCAGCGGTTGTACAAACATTGTAACATTTACTGTTGCAAGTAAATTAACATCTATTGGTGACAAAGCATTTTATATGTGTGAAAAAATTAAATCCATCTACTTGCCTGATGATATTACAACAATCGGCGAGTCAGCATTCTATGGATGTAAAGCTTTGTCAGAGGTTACTCTCCCCGACTCAATTACAGATTTGGGAGACTATGCTTTTAAAGATTGCGACAATCTTGCAAAAGTGATTATACCTCTTAAGTTAGCAAATGTTGGCGTACAAGCTTTTGATAATACTAAATGGTATGCTAACCTTAGCGTATACGAAGAAGCTCCTACGGAGAACAAATTCCATATTTACGGTGACGGAGTTCTTATTAAGGCTGACATAATTGACAATACATCAATTGTTATTCCTGAAAATGTAAAATCTATAGCAGCATTTACATTTACAAATTGGGGCAAAATCAACGACAGAGAGTTTTATAACTCAAAACTCCCTAAGAGCATCACTATTCCTGATGGTGTTACATCAATCGGCGATTATGCTTTCTACTTCTGTGAGAACCTTGAAACAGTATTTATTTCAAATACAGTTACAAGTATTGGAGAAAAAGCTTTCTACGGATGTAAGAATCTTAAAGTAATTACTCTCCCCGATTCTCTTACAGAGATTAAGCCTTATGCTTTCTACGGATGTTCTGCTTTGCCGGAGATTACTCTCCCCGCAACATTAACATCAATCGGTAGCTATGCTTTCTATGATTGTTATAATCTTACAGAAATAGAAATTCCTGCTTCTGTTAAATATGTTGGCTCAAATGCTTTCAAGAACACAAGCTGGTTCTATTATAATACTGATGAAGAAATGATTATAGGTGACGGAGTATTAATTAAAGTAACTGCTCCTACTTCAAAAATTGTTTTATCTGAGAATGTAAAATCATTTGCAGGCGGTGCTTTTGATTCAGCTAATATTGATTCAATTAAGCTTTCATCAGCTGTAACTGATATCCCCGAATATGCATTCTCCGGCTGTGTTGATCTTAAAGAAGTTACAGGCGGCAATATCAAATCTGTTGGCAAGAGAGCATTCAACGGATGTTTCAAAATAAGCTCCTTTAACGCTTCTGACGCTACAGTGGATGCTGAAGCATACACAAATTCTTCATTAGCTAAAGATGCGCAATAATAATTTTTAAATGACACAAAAAAAGCGACTCGTCATCGAGTCGCTTTTTTGTTATAATGAATATATATTCAGTGAGGAGATTTATATTATGATTAATTTTGCCAATGTTGAAAAATATATTGAGAATAACAGAATAGAAGCAAAAAAATCTCTTGGAGGTCTTCCCCACAGCATTTGGGAAACATATTCTGCCTTTGCAAATACATTTGGAGGTATTATCCTTTTAGGTGTAGAAGAACATAAAGATAAGTCTTTTCATCCTATTAATTTACCTAATCCCCAAAAACTCATTGAGGAGTTTTTTTACATTCTCAACAATACTGATAAAGTAAGCAAAAATATACTTTCTGATGAAGATGTTAATATAATTAATATTGATGGCAAAAGCATTATTGCCATTGAAATACCACGCGCCAAAAGAAGCGACAGACCTATTTTCGTAGGTGGCAACATTTCTGAATCTTATCGAAGAAACGGTGAAGGAGATTATAAATGTACAAAAGAAGAAATTTCCTCTATGCTTCGTGATGCTTCAAGCAAAACGTATGATATGCAAGTTTTGTGTGACATAGATATTTCTTGTTTTAACAGCAGAACAATAGATAACTTTTGTAATATGTGTCATATTGATAATTGTTTAGAGTTTTCAGGAGCATTGCAAAATTCAGATAATAATAAATTTCATCCGACTGTAGGCGGCCTTTTGATGTTTGGTAAATATGAAGAAATATTATCGCATTTCCCTTTTTATTCTTTAAATTACTATGATAATAATGACTCTCGAACTTTCGAAGGTAATGTCTTTGACTTTTATTTACATGTAACAAATTGGATTTTAAATAAAATCAAGAGCAATTTACTTGACCCATTTGTTGAAAAGATTATTAACGAAGCTATCGCAAACTGTTTAATACATGCAGATTATAATTGCACAGGCAAAATTGAAATCGGTATAAAAGATGGCGTGATTACCATAAGTAACCCTGGAACTTTCCGTATAGATGTCGAAAAAGCAAAATCAGGTGGTATTTCCGACCCGAGAAACCAAGCAATCAGCAACATGTTTAATATGATAAAAATCGGTACAGGAACCGGAAGCGGTATTTCCTCTATTTACAGTATTTGCCAAAAAAGGAAATGGCCTGCACCTATTATTACAGAAAATACAAATCCGCCTCAAACAACATTAATGATATTCACTGATGAAATATCAAAAAATGATATTATTAAAAAGAAAAGTTTTGCTGATATTACTGTTAAACAAGCTGCTATTATCAACTATCTTACAGAAAAAATCACCGCTAAAACTTCTGATATTTCTGCTTTACTCAATATTTCTCCTTCGTCTTCAAGAAAGTTACTTAAACTGATGGAGCAAAACAACATTATCGTACATTCAGGTAAAACAAGAGGCAGATTATACAGACTAAAATCGTAACTGCTTACATAGATTTTTATTGCGTAAATTTATTGTTTGTGATAGAATTTTTTAAATTATATGTGAAGTGTGAGTGCACACCATGTACAATGTATTAAATATAAGATCGGAGTTGTTTATATGGGCAAAAGTGTTCAAGATATCATGAATATCATAAAAGAAAACGATATCAAAATGGTTGATTTTAAAATGGTTGATATTAATGGTCAATATCGTCATGTTACTATCCCCGCACAGCATTTTTCTGCAGAGACAATTGAAAAAGGTATTGGATTTGACGCTTCAAACTACGGATATGCAGTAGTTGAAAAAAGTGACATGGTGTTTATTCCTGATCCCGATACAGCTTTAATTGACCCATTCTGCGAGATTCCTACACTTTCAATGAGCGGTAACGCTATGATTATTGATACTCCAAACAACAAACCTTTGGCACAGTATCCCAGAAATATAGTTTTGGCAGCTGAGCAATATATGAAAGATTGCGGTATTGCCGACACAATGCTCATCCTCCCCGAGTTTGAGTTTTATCTTTTTGACCAAGTAGGTTGGGAAGTTCAATCAAATTCAGTTTCAGCATTTGTTGATGCTAAGCAATCATATTGGAACAGCATGACAGAGGGTATGGGAAAAGTCGTTCCGAAGCAAAAGGCTTATCATATCGCTAAACCCTTTGACACATCATACGAGTGCAGAAGCGAAATGTGTATGCTTATTGAAGAAGCAGGCATCCCTGTTAAATATCATCATCCCGAAGTTGCTGCTTCAGGTCAGTTTGAGATTGAGCCTATGCTTGGCGAAATGTCAAAAATGGCAGATGCTACAATGATGATTAAATACATAATTCATAATACAGCAGCTAAATATGGCAAGAGTGCTACATTGATGCCCAAGCCTGTATATGGCGAAGCAGGTAGCGGTATGCACGTACACATTATGCTCTTTAAAGATGGCGAACCACTCTTCTCTGATGATAACGGATATTCACACCTCAGTGAGACAGCTCATTACTTTATCGGTGGTCTTCTTAAGCATATCAGCTCATTGTGTGCTATCACAAACCCCAGTACAAACTCATTTAAGCGTCTTGTTCCCGGTTTTGAAGCACCTGTTACTGTTGGATACGCTACATCTAACAGAAGTGCTGTTATCAGAATTCCTGCATATGCAAAACAGCCCTCAGAGCGTCGTTTTGAGCTCCGTAATCCTGATGCCACATGTAACCCCTATTTCTGCTATGCAGCTATTTTAATGGCAGGTCTCGACGGTATTAAGAATAAAATAGATCCTCATGCTAACGGTTGGGGTCCTTACGATGTAAATCTTTATAACTTACCTGAAGAAGAGAAAGCAAAACTCAAAGGCTTACCTACTTCTCTTGAATCTGCTCTCGATGCTCTTGAAGCAGATTACGAGTACCTTACAGCAGGCGGCGTATTTCCTGAGATTCTTATTAAGAATTTCATTGCTACAAAGCGTAAAGAATGCAGTGAGCTTTCAAAGATTCCTCACCCTGCAGAGTTCGAGAAATATTATAATCTCTGATATTAACAGTTTAAAAATGAGAGACCGCATACTCACATTAAAGTGGGTATGCGGTATTTTTTTGCTACGGAAGTTGTGCGCTCGCACCCAAGATAATTTTCAGTTGGTTTCTTGAATTTTAACTGAAAATTTAAGAAACCAAAATATTTTTTCAGCTATTTTCTCAAAATTCAACTGAAATTCTTATATAATAGGATAGTTCTAAGAGTATCAGAAATAACGAGCAGCAGGATTTTCAGTTATTTTTTCAAAATTCAACTGAAAATATCAGTCAAATGAGATTGATATTCAGCTATTTTTTCTAAAATTTGCTGAAAATTCCAATCCGGATTAATTGTCGGTTTGAGAATGCTTACTTTTTTGGCTTTCAAAGTATTCTTCATACCCTTTAAGTTCTATTGCTGCCACATAAGTTTTTGCATATATTTCATTGCCGTTTTTCGCTGTGCCGATCTTTTTATAAAAAGCATAGAACGGTATTGCGATTCGTGTCTTAGCAGTTTTATTAACATATCCAAAAACATATTCCATATCTACAAAATCATATCCTTTAAAAGATACTTTTTCTTGTTCTGCCATACATAACGGGCACGAATGCCCTCCAAAAACATATCCTTTGTATAATAACTTTTCTGCATCTTGAAGAGAAATTTTCTTAGCATTACCAATAAGAGGATAAGTTTTTTGAATGTCATATCTTCTCTTATAATATTGAATAGATGCAACTGATAAAATTCTATCGCTTACAATATCTCCTGCATAATTCATTGTATTATCAAAGGCAATACATATATAATCAGAAATTTTATAGTCCGACATAGAATTTAAAAAATGATCATCTTCGTTATAAAAATAAATATATATAAAATTAGCATTATGTTCAGAGTATTCATCAAATTTTCTAATTATCTTTGTATCGGAAAATGAAACATTTAATATATCAAATAAATTATTTTTAATACTTTCTATCGATTCTATTATTTCTTCATCTGACAAACTTTGGTCTATTTGAATTGTTTCTCCGTCAAAAATTATTTTTCGATCCGTCCCGGAGCAACCGCTAAATCTAAACCAAGAATGTTTCGATCCTTGTTCGAAAATTATTCTATACTTATCACCTATAATATCTAAGTCAGTATCCAAAAAATATATGTTTTCGTAATTTTTTTCTTCTAGTATCTTGTAACTCGGAGTCTCTATACCAATCGAAGATGACAATTTAGGAAGAATACCATCAATAAAAGATTTAAATTCATTCTTATTCAATTCCTTTTCAACAATGTTATATTGATATATCCCAAGGTACTCATCTTTAGGTATATCATCAATATATAAGTATTTAGAATCAGGAACATAAACATTGGTATAAGTATTTGTAACCCCATCATATTCCAAATTAGCGGTATTAAACATTCTTGCAATATCTTCTGCCGAATACTGAGCATTTTCCCAAGTAGGAATTTTATCATCTACTAATATTCCGACAACGATTGAGCTGATAACAAAAATCAAACACGCAACAGTTGCAACAATATGAATAAGATTGTCTCTTGAATTATTCATCTTTGCAAACTTTTCTTTTTGCTCAATATAATTCTCCACAATATCGGGAGCAAGATTATTTAAGCCTTCATTCCACTCTTTCTTTTTCATATCAAATAGCCCTCACTTTCAAGTTTTTCTTTCAGGGCACTTCTTATTGCGGCAAGTTCTTTATTTATCGTCGAACGACTCAATCCCAAATTTCTTGCAATAATATCAATAGGTTCAGCTAAATAATACCTGCTCATAAATATAAATTTTTCACGTTCGGAAAGGCAGCGGACAAAATTGCTTATGATTTCCCCGAGTTTTACTGCATCAAAATCGTCACCGACATCTTCATCCCCAACAATAAAATCCTCAAGTTCAGATAAAGATACCGTCATTTCAGACGGAATGACTTTTTTTCGCAAATTACTGTGATACCGTTTAATTGAAATTCTTCTCATAATTGTAGTAAGAAAAGCTTTTAAAACACTAGGTTTTGACGGCGGCATCGCATTCCAAGCACCGAGATATGTATCAGACAAGCACTCTTCACAATCCACATTATCACGCACGATATTATATGCAACTCTGAACAGATATTTCCTATACTTAAAATCAGTTGCCTCAATGGCTTCCTCATCTCGTTGCCAATAAAGCTCAATTATTTTCTCATCATCAAGCGGCACTTTTAAAGTTTTTTTGTTTTGAAGTTCCATAATGCCCCTCCTCACTTACGCAATATAAGTCCCTTCATTAATAGTAGTACCAAAAAACTTAAAAGTGTGTAATTATTTATTTTTATTTTTTCTCTTTTTAATAACTATAATCAAAACTACAACGCCGGCTACTAAGATAACTGCACTAACAGCAATAAGAATTATCCAAATAAGACCAAGGTCATTATAATCTTGCATATTTTGAAATCTAAAACAGAATCTACCACCCGGAGCAACGTCACCATTCGTATAAAAGTCCATTATATCGCCTTCAACTTGCATATTGTCAGACCATTTGAAGCTGAAATCAAATTTATCAGCGTCAAAACCAATGGCACTTTTAGGCACTTCCAATTGTAATATATTTCCTTTTACGGAATATTTCACATCACTGCCGACTTTTTCCCACAGCCATGAACCATCTTCACCAACACCGGCTGAACGCTCTAAAACACACAAGCCGTTTTGCGGGTTAACACGGTTTATTACATACTCAAAACCCTCCCAGTTCGCACTGTTGCCGGTATAATCCGTATCGATAAAAAGACGCATCCAGACATTATCTGTTTCAGGAGTTATATCTTCTGCTGTAGATACATAAAAATAAAAATTATTATCATCATAAGCAACTTTTGATGTAACTATATCATTACGCATTGTAAAATTCTCAAATTTGACACCTCTATAGCCAATACAATCCCTGTCTCTGGTACTAGCCGTATAATGATCATAAGAGGTAATCGAATCCCATGCAGACAAATCATCTGAGAAAATATTGATTTTTTTGTTATCATCTTGATTCCAATCAGATTTGTCAACACCTTTATAACGCCTAATATTGGCAACCATCTGATAATAGTAGTAATCCTTCAAAAGACCCTTTGTAGGCTCTACATCACGGCTGTATTCATCTGTAAACGCATCACAAAAGCCAGAGTCTCTGTTCGCAGTCCATTCATTCCATCCCGTGACAAGAATTACATCAGGATCACACGAAATCGCATAGTCCCATTGTTGTTGGAAGTTCCTGCCGGCCAGCATCGAAAATTCATTTCTTTGGTCAACAACATAAGTCTCACCGGCATATGTATAAGAATACGAATATTCTTCTAATGTTTTTGGGTGAACACCTGCATAGCTTCGACCCATTATAAAATCCCCTGCCGCCATAAAAGAAAGCTGATTAACGCGAGAATCCGCATTTTGAGCAACACCTACAGCCATTTGTTCCGGTCTGCCATCAGAAGTCTTACCATATTTACATTGCGGATAAATACTCAGCCATCCCCAATGGTACTTATCCTCTCCACCTTGATTGAAATACGACGGATTAATAGGTCTGAAAGTAAAAGTATTATTTATTTCAACAGAATAATCATAAGTTTCATTTTTGACATCTTCATAGCAAAGAACAAGCGGTTTACCCTCCCATTTAAACCACATATCTTCATATTCCGGCTTTGAATACCATCTTTGATACATAAGTTGGAGTTGTTTTATTCTATTTCTTAATTCACCCAAGCTTAACCAAAATACAACTTGCGGCGCATCCACTCCGTCCTCTTTAGCTTCCGCAAAAACTTTCAACAAAGTATCAACGCCTTCTTCCCACATAAAAGAGCCGTTTGTGCCATCTATATAAATAAAATCCACACCTGCATCAGCAAGCATTTCCGCATGTTTTCTTAAAACATATTCATCCACAGTATTGTAATATCCGAAAAGAGGTTCATTCCAAAAATATCCGGGAGCATAAAATCGCTCAAATTTTTGTCTCCAAAAATCATTCTTTTGTACATTTTTAGCCGCTTCGGGATTCTCTGTAACTACTTGAGTAAGATTTACAGGAACGCGCAGCTTAGCAAATTCAGTATGCCAAGTATGGTAAAAAATACCAACTACTCTCTCATGATCGGTTCGCTTCTCAGGTATCTTACCAAAAGTATTCTCTACCCTGCCAAGACCATCAACATAATTCCAGTTTGCAGGCTCAATATTACTTGATGCAATCAACGGCATTGAAGCAATCAAACTAAAAATCATAATAAAAGAAACAAATAAAGCGATAATCTTTTTCATTTTTATTCTCGTATAATCCAATTATCAAATATAAGATGATTGGACATACCTTTCCTTTCTTTTTTATTTTTGATATATTAAGGAACTTAATTGTTCCTGTATAATACTTAAAGCACTGTGGATTTGTTCCTATTTTTTTACAGCTTT
>JBGVNN010000004.1:0-70123 GCA_045125595.1 Candidatus Egerieisoma sp. | reverse complement strand
GGTGTGTCCCAGCTTGAACATTTTGACATATAATCTTTCCAATTATCATACACTTCTATACGAGATACATTGCCGTTGCCGTCATACCAAACCATTTCTTCGCCGTAGTCTATACCAAGATATTCTATTGCCGTATCTGCGTATTCTTCTGCATCAGTAACCCTAAGTCCAATGCTTGCTGCGTATTCTTCTGCAAAATCTACCCAATACTGCGCCTTTGCATCATCATACGGTGTAAGCGTAGGCTTGGCTGTCGGTGTAGGTGTAGGTTTCGCTGTAGGCTTTACTGTTGCTGTCGGTTTCGCTGTTGGCTTAACCGTCTGTGTAGGTTTTACAGTAGGTTTCACAGTCGGAGCTGTGGTTTTCGGTGCAACAGTCGGCTTAACTGTAGGTTTTGCCGTAGGTGCTACCGTTTGAGTTGGACTAACGCTTGGCACAAGCGTAGGAGCTAATGTACTAACAGCTTGCGTTGCACTCAATGTTGCTGTCGCAGTAGACACTACGCTGCTCGGTTCTTGCGTTGGATTCTCACTCTTAATCGATTCGGTAGGTGCAAGGCTTGGCGTACTTTTTGATGGAACTTTTTGCGTACTAACAGAAACCTCAACTTCGTTTGTTGCAGACTCTGTTGCCGGACTTTTAGTATTATTCTTTTTTACACATCCTGTTACTAATATTATCATCACTATTAACAAGATGCTTGCTGTTTTTTTCCAGCTCGCCATTCTTATTCACCTCGCAAATAAGAATATATATTTTTTAACTAAAAGTCCAGCAATATTTTTACATAGTCTGTTCCATTACGGGTTCAGGTTCTTCTTCATCATCCAAATCTATATATTCTTGGTCTTCTCTCATGTGCAACCTTTGTTCATATGCATTTATAACTGCATTGTTCAAATCAGTCCTTGCTTCTTTTGTTATCGGATGAGCATAGTCTTCGTACTTTTTCTCTCCGTTTTTCATATAGCTGTTCTGTGGCATATATATACGAAATTCATCACCTTGCTTACACAACTTAATCCCATGTATTGCTATTGCATTTTCAACAGTTACGCTTGCAATTGCTTTTAATGTGCTTTGTGGATTGTCAAACATCCTATCAATATTTGCTTTAAATTTCACCTTATTATTCATCTTAAATACCTTCAAATGTTATAAAATAAAAACCTGTGTCTTCTTCAACTTGTTCTTGACTTATTTCTTGCGGTTCTGCAAACTTTTGCATATACTTTTCAACTTCCTCATCAGTTAATGATCTAAAATCTTCACCCGTATCTCCCACAACAAAAAACGGACCGGCTATCACCGACCCGTTTTCTAATATTCTATTGCCTTCCATTCCTATCAGTTTGCTTTCATCGTTGCAAACAATAAATGTACCATCTCCGTTATATATCAGTTCAATTAAGCCGCCCACCGTTTCTTGCTCTGCTTCAAGCGTGTTTTCTATTTCTGTGACATATGCCGGTTTATTAGGTTCTACTTTAACGATTCTCAATTTATCTTTCATATCAAACTCCTTTTTCTTCTGTGCATTTTACAGACAAATGTACAAGTGCTGCTTTTTGTTGTTTGGGTGTTAAGCTGTTCAAAAACTCAAAAAGTGTAACTTCTTCTTTTGGCTGCTTGTCCTTGCATCCATTACATACTTTTTCTTTTTTGATTATTACAGTTTTACCATCCTCGCCTTCCTCAAATGACAACAAGTCATTATACGTAATGCCAAGCTTCTTTCTTATTGCATACGGAATGGTTGTCCTTCCTTTTTTACCTAATACCCTATAAACTTTTCTTATCTGCGTATCTTGCATTTTACTATACTCTCCTTTAATATTTTTTCGTAATCATTCGCTTCAAAAAGCGAAAGCTGTTGTGGTTTATTCTTTTCTCTTTCATATAGGTCATAATTGCCGATTAGTAATTCTTTAAACTCTTTTCCGGCTTCATACCTTTGTGCCATTGTATGTACTCTCGTAAAATCGAGCATAGAATAATCTTCGTATAATTCTCTCACTTCAGGACAGTCATTATATGACAACAAAAACTTACCTTTTATGTTTTTTAATGTATCCCTCAAGCGCACATGATCATCTCTGCCAAATTCGACAGCGTACATATCTTCCGTAAAAAAATATGGTGGGTCCAGATAGAAGAAGGTATCTTCTCTGTCATAGTGTTTGATCAATATTTCAAAATCCTGATTTTCAACTACTACATTTGCCATTCTGTTTTCTAACTCTTTGATTAAATCAAACAGTTTTCTGATGTCAAATGGCTGTGATGCAAATGATTTACATCCACTCGAATAGCTATACCTTAACAGTTTCAAAAACATTGCTGCTCTTCTTACATCGTAATCAGTTGTTATTCTTGTTCTGATTTCTTGAAGTTCTGCTGCTTGTGGTGGCATTATTATTCTCTGTGTAAGTTCCAATTCCTCATTTAAATATTTGTCATCAAACTCTCCGTATTCAAAAAACTTTTTTATGGCTATAAAATCTTCTCTTGAATTCAAATTACAAAAACCAAGCTCCCTAATTACTGCCATTGTTCGTTCTTTCATACAATGAAACAAGTTTACAAGATTTCTATCAAAATCATTGTATACTTCAAATGGATGCACTTCGGGTTTGCCTAACAAAACACTTCCCGACCCACCGAATACATCTACAAATCTTCCATATTTCAGCGGAAATACAGCATACAATATATTTAATATTGATGACTTATTTCCCACTCTCGATACAGGTGTTTTTATATCTGTCACCTCTTTTCATCAAAAAAGCGGAATTAACCTTTTTGTTTAGTCAATTCCGCTTTTTCTTCTTTTATTTTTTGTATTTCCGCTTCGTATTTATTTATCCTGTTTATTTGAAAACAACAAAGCAATGCCGTTCCCACAAAACCACCAAGCAGAAAACCTGTTAAAAAACATAAAAATTCAATCATTTCTTAAATCAATCCCTTCATCCAAATCTTCTGTTTCATCATCGTATTTTGATGTTATATTGACATATTCTCCAATTATGTCCAATGCTTCTTCATAGCTTTTAGCTCCGGAAGTTATCTTTTCAAACATTTCTTTTGATTTATCACACATACCGTTTTCATTAAGCGTTCTTGCTGCAATTCCCATTAAATTGAAAATGTTTCCGTCTTCGCCTATTAGTGGGCAATTCGGTTTTTCTTCGTTCATTTCCAAATCATTAAAGTTTTGGTCAATATAATCAGAAAGCCATTTGCCGTACAAATCTCCATAACTTGCAATTCTCCACATAGCAAGTCTGCTAACATCAAACTTTATACCTTCCTTAAACGGAAACAACAAACATGTGATATCTTCATTTTTAAAGAAATAGCAATCTTCAAACTTGGTTCCATCAAGCAAAATATTATCTTGTGTAAGCAATTCATTGATTCCGTCTTGCCATTCCTTTAAATCACCACCGCAGCCTTGAATAACGAGACCTTCTTGTTTTCTCATTTTAGGCAAATCATTAAATTTAATCTCTGTTATGCTCATAGTTTTTCTCCTCTTGTTTCTTTTAATTCTTCATATATTCTTTTAATTTTCTCTCCTATAGCAGAAATGACAGGAACGCTTACCGCATTGCCTGCCATTTTGTACAAATGTCCGTCTTTCAAGCCCGTACTTTGTGCTTTATAGAATTGTTCGTCCGTAAAACCTTGCAATCGCCAACATTCTATGGGCATAAGTTTTCGTATTCTACCTTTATGAAAAACCCCATGGCGATCTTGCACAGTTATCGTGAACATTTCTTCATTTGGTTCTTTGATTCTTCTGCCGTTTTGACGCACCTTCTCTTTATCAGGTGTTAGAACAGCTCTTGGTTCTTCAACAAATACTGCGGAATGTTCTGCTTTCCTATTGCTTACTCCTGAATCTTGTCTTGTCGTTATGCATCTTGCCACCTCTGTAAACATCGGCGGTGAACTCATATCTATAAAGTACAATCCTGTTTTTCCGCCCCATCCACCTGCACCTGCTGTTTGGGTACAAGCAATTCCGTCTGTTTGGTATACTCGTTGTCCTTGTGGTCCGGGAATGAGTTGTACAAGATTTTCTCCATTGCTGCCCTCGATAGGAAATACTTTTCCGGCACCTCTTGGATCAAGATGTCCGACAATGTACACCCTTTTGCGTTGTTGGGGGACTCCAAAATATTTGCTGTTATGCACACACCATTCGAGATGATACCCCATTTCAACAAGCACTTTGAGGATTGTTTCAAATGTCCTGCCTTCGTCATGCGATAACAATCCGGGGACATTTTCCAATAATAGAAATGGAGGCCGTCTCTCTTTAGCGATTCTGGTAATCTCAAAGAACAGAGTTCCTCTTGCATCGTCTGCAAATCCAAGTCTTTTTCCAGCAACGCTGAAACTTTGGCAAGGAAAGCCTGCACATAGGAGCTCGAATTCAGGCATCTCACTTGGGTTGATTTGTCTTGCATCTTCAAAATACTTTTCTCCTTTCGGTTCATAAATTGCGTTATATGCTTTATTGGCATATTTATCGATTTCACAGTGTCCTACGCATTTAAAGCCACCAACTACTTCCAAACCACTTCTGAAACCGCCTATGCCTGAAAACATATCAAAAAAGCGGATTGTCATAAGACATCCGACCTTTTCTTTCCTTTATTAATTCATCTCCTTTACATTTCTTGACTGTTTATTGTGCTTTGCTCCATTCGGAGTTCTGCTTCTATTTCTTCGTCAGTCAACTTTCTAAATGAGTCTACATCAGGTATTAATGCAAGGGTTCTGCCATCATCCCATTGCATATGGATTTGTCCCATACTATCTACAAACCTTACTGTTCCTCTCATACCTGCTTTGACCGGTGAATATGTGTCTATCATTTCATTAAGTTCAATTCTTGTGCCGGCAGGATAATTTCTTTTTATCTCCACCGCTTCTTTTTGTTTTCTCTGGTACTCGTTCATTTTACCTCCTGTTAAGTTAAGTCCATTTCTAAATTCTCATTGCTTTCATCTTCTTCATAATCTTCATGAAAGCATTCCTTTTCGAGTTTTATCTGCATAGGAATTAATTCCTTTAATAGCTCACTTCGGTATTCCATATCATCTATCTTATTTATGTATATACCAAAAGTATCAAGCATTGGTCTGCCGTCCGGATATGTTACGTATACATCTCCTTCAAGTCCTTTCTTGCAAATATACTCTGCAACTTCTTTCTTGTTGTGAAGCTCGACTTTTTTATCAAATTCACAACCTATTAAAAGTGGATATTCTTTTGCCACTCTCTCACCTCCGTATTTAAACTTTATACTTTTTTTGTGATGTCTAATTCACTCGAAACTTGTCGATATTAACTTTTTTTTGCAATATTTGTTCTCAACTCCCCTTGCTTGGGAAATGCTTAAGTAGCAATGTGCTTCATTGCTTCATAGGGTTTTCACCTCTGCCGGGTTCTCCGCCAGCTCCATAGAGAAGTATCATTATCATTTTGACCGTCATCGCCATATCAGTCGCAAACCGATACTTATATCGGGAATTCTCGCTCGCCTACTCTTGGTAGGGTCTTGGCGTACCCGGTATGGTGGCTGCTGTCAAAACTAAAGTCTTAAGCACCTGTATATTCAGTTTTCAAAGTTCGTGAAAGATTGCTTTTCAAACAACCTTTCACCTATATGTATTTTTAGAGGGGTAAAATCCAAGGTGTTTTTAAAATTTTTTTTATTTTTCTAAAAAAAATTTGCCGAACCTCATTTTTTGAAGTTCGGCAAATAGTTTTAATTCTCTTATTTACAGAAATACCCAAAGAGTTTATAATGTTTTTGTCGAAAATTGTCATTTTTCGAATTCAAAGGATGAATATATCAATGAAAAATTTACTATAACTAGGCTTTAAGAGATAGAGCTTTTTATAAACTAAATCAAAGTAAAAATCACACCATATTGCTTAGGCGAGAATGATAACTTTGTTTTGACAGAAGAAGATGCTACACTATGCTCAATCGGAGTCAAATCTAATTAGTGAAATGACGCATATATCAAATGAACAAATTTCAAATAAATTGGATGCATCGCAGGCAAATTAAGTGTGATTAGTCAATCACGAGAAATAGCGAATGTAAACAAAGGAGATATCTTAAGAGAATCGACAATTGTTTACTAAAATTAAATAGGAGTATAGAACAGCAGAAGGTACAAAAGAAAGTATTAATTTATTCGTCTCTTTTGCATAATAATTCTTGTTAGGAGGATTTATATGGAAATAAAAAGAAAAAAATTACATAACTATGATTGCCTACTTGCCATAGACCCACTGTATCTTGACGAAAGTTTGGAGAGTATCTATAAAGCCTTGCAAGATACTGATGAAAACAATTATGAATATCTCCAGGCTTTAATTAAGCAAAACTCTTTGTTACAAAAACAACTCATGGCTTTAATTAAGCAAAACTCTTTGTTACAAAAACAACTCATGACTTTAGAAGACAAAATAACCATGCTAGAGATGAAAATCAATTACTTGTTGGATAATCCTAAACATTAATTTCTCTCTTTAGCAAATAGCACCACAGTCTGCAATCAAAGAAAACAAATAATTGTTGACTTTATAAAACATTTAATTTCAACCGAGAAATCGGAGAAATTTTTCTCAAAGTATTATCCTTCTTTCTTTAACAAATGCGATGGCATACCTCTGCCACCGCATTTGTTTTTTACCTTATTTCTTAAGCCCATATACTGTATTATTTATTAGCATAATTAACTCTTTAAGATCCCCACTGACATCTTGTCCACTATCTATTCTTTTAAGTTCTTCCAGCACATATGCCAGCTGGTCTTTTATCATTTTATATATTTTAATATTTCCTTGTACCACAACATCCTTGTTTGTGCATTTTCTATAGCAGTATTCATATTTCGACAGTCCTGACAATGCAACTGCTCTGTTTAGCAAATCTGCTTCTTCGGGCGAAACTCTAAAACATACTGCTACATTTCTAAATCTATTATATTTATCAACATTCCTTGCTGACATAATTATTCATCCTTTCCTCATCTAATTTGTTTGCCATTTCCAGTTGTGCAGTAGGAAGCATATGGGCATATCTATATGTTATGTCTATGCTTTCGTGTCCTACTCGATTAGCTATTGCTACTGCAGAAAAACCCATGTCTATTAGTAGTGACACATGGCTGTGTCTTAAATCATGTAATCTTATTCTTTTGACGCCCGCTTCTTTAGAACCTCTGTCCATTTCATAGTGTAGATACTTTTTATTTATCGGAAATATTCTTTCGTCTTTACTGACTTCGTATAATGAGTTTATGTAGTCCTTCATTTCTTCACATAAAAAATCCGGCATTTGAACCACTCTTATGCTTTTAGGTGTTTTAGGGTCAGTTATTATATCTTCACCATTTAATCTTTGATATGATTTTGTAATAGATACCTTTTTCTTTTTGAAGTCAAAATCTGCCGGTGTTAGTGCGAGCAATTCTCCCAATCTTATTCCGCACCAATATAGCATTTCGAAGGCATAGAAGGACATCGGCTTTTTCATCATCTGTTCCGAAAATTTCATATATTCTTCTTTTGTCCAGAACAGCATCTCTCTGCTTTCCTTTTGTCCCATATGTCCGGCTTTCTGTGCCGGATTTTCTTTTAGGTTATAAAATCTTACAGCATGATTAAAAATCGCGCTGATTTGATTATTAATTGTTCTTAAGTATGTTTGTGAAAAAGGTTTGTTGTTATTTCCCTTTAGATCCATCATAGCGTTTTGCCATTTTATAATGTCCAGTGGTTTTATTTCTGCAACTCTTTTGTTTTCAAAATATGGTAATATCTTTTTCTCGATAATCGCTTTTTTCGTTAGCCATGTATTAACTCGAAGTCTGTTCCTTATGTCGCTTACATACAGCATCGTAAATTCTCTGAAGTTCATTTCAAGATTTCCGCTGTTTTTTACCATAAAATTGCTTTCCCACTCGTTTGCTTCTTTTTTGGTTTTAAAACCTCTTTTTACTTTTCGACTTTTCTTACCGGTCCAGTCCTCATAAGAGCATGACACGAACCATGTTCCGTTTTCTGCTTTATATATGCCCATAGTCGTTCTCCTTCCTTTTTATGCTACGCCATACATTTGTTCTTCAAAATACTTTCTGCTCAAACGTCCTCTTACTACCATATATCCTTTGGCTTCTAACTGTTCGTTGAGCTTTCTCATTATTCCGTATGCAGTTGTTCGTGAAACATTTAATATGTTGCTTACATCTTCTGCGGTTAAATACATTTTTTTGTTTTCCATGGTTTTCACCTCCTAACACTTATATGTATTTTCAGCGGGGTAAAATCCAAGGTGTTTTTGAAAAATTTTTATTTTTTTATAAAATTTTTTCTTTTGCCGAATAAAATGTATTTATCTGAACTATACGAACCATAAAAAAATCAACCCCTGAATCCGAACTAAAAGTTCCAATTCAGGGGTTTTAATATCTTTGAATTTGTAGCCGCATTATGATACCGTGTATCAAACCCTTATCAAAAAGCCCGTTTTCAGGGGTAGGTTTTTATTTTTTGGCTACACATAGGCAAATTTTCGAGGTATGGGACTACTCCCACTCAATCGTTCCAGTAGGCTTCGGTGTCAAGTCAAACAGCACTCTGTTTATACCCTTAACCTCCGAAGTAATTCTCGCGGTAATTTTCTGGAGAACGCTGAACGGAATATCAGCAACCTCAGCAGTCATAGCATCAACAGTGTTAACAGCACGGATTATAGCCGGCCAATCGTATGTACGCACATTGTCACGAACACCAACAGACTTGAATTCCGGAACGGCTGTAAAATACTGCCAAACTTTACCCTCAAGACCCGCAGCCGCAAACTCCTCACGAAGAATAGCATCAGACTCACGAACAGCCTCAAGACGATCACGAGTAATAGCACCAAGACAACGAACGCCAAGACCGGGACCCGGGAACGGCTGACGATAAACCATATCATCAGGCAAGCCCAAAGCAACACCGCAAGCACGAACCTCATCCTTAAAGAGCATCTTAAGAGGCTCAACCAACTCAAAATCAAGATCCTCAGGCAAACCGCCAACATTGTGGTGACTCTTAACAGCCTTAACAGTTTTTGTACCCGACTCAATAATATCAGGATAAATTGTACCCTGAGCCAAGAACTTAATGCCCTCTAACTTACGCGCTTCCTCTTCAAAAACACGAATAAACTCAGCACCGATAATTTTACGCTTCTGCTCAGGCTCCTCAACACCCTCAAGTTTATCAAGGAAACGGTCAACCGCATCAACATAAACAAGGTTAGCATCCATTTGATTACGGAAAACTTCCACAACCTGCTCAGGCTCACCCTTACGAAGCAAACCATGATTAACATGAACACAAGTAAGTTGCTTGCCGATAGCCTTAATAAGCAAAGCCGCAACAACAGATGAATCAACGCCACCCGACAAAGCAAGCAAAACCTTCTTGTCACCAACCTGACGGCGAACAAGCTCAACCTGGTCATTTATGAAATTCTCCATATTCCAATTAGCTTCAGCCTTACACTCATCAAAAACAAACTGGCTGAGAACTTCCTTGCGAGCCTCATCATCAGCAGGCCAAGCAGGACTACCCTTGTGGTCAACACTCAAAATCGGAAGACCCGACTCATAAACAGCCTCAGACGCATCAATCTCAACACCATCAACAACTCTGTTAGGTCCACCGTTTAAAATGATACCCTTAACATTAGGAAGCGCTGCTAATTCCGCTGCGGAAATATCATGCGCATTAATTTCTGTGTAAACGCCCAAAGCACGAATTTCACGGGCAATTTTAGGATTTTCTTCGCTACCCAAATCAAGAATTAAAATCATATCCTGTTTCATAAAAACAACTCCTTTCAAATCCCCCGTAAAAAATCAATTGGTATAATTGTCAAAATATCCCTGAACAAGAACAACAGGTGTACCTTTGTCTCCGGAGCCGCTTGTCAAGTCACAAAGAGAACCGATAAGGTCAGTTATGCGACGAGGAGTTGTACCTTGTGAAGCCATATCTCCAACAAGATTATCCTTTTTAGCTTTAATTCTGCCCTCGATGGCAGCTTTAAGAGCATCACCTGAAAGATCAGCAAAATCATTATCAGCAAGATATTTAAGTTTAATTTCATTCGGAGTTCCCTCAAGTCCCGGTGTGTGTCCCGCAGAAACGCTCGGATCAGCAAGCTCCCAAATTTTACCAACAGGATCCTTAAACGCACCGTCACCGTAAACCATAACTTCAACATTCTTACCTGTACGCTCAAACACTTGCTTTTGAACACCAAAAACGAGAGCTGTACAATCCTCAGGGAACAATTTAATCTTGTCCTCTGTCGACTTGTTTGAACCAAGCAAACCGAAACGGCTGTTAAATCCGCTACCGTCAACAGAAGCATTCAAAATATCATCAAGTCCGCAAACACGGTTAGCACCTGCAGCCTTTAAAATACGTTTTGTTCTCGCTCTTGTGTGAATATCACAACAAAGAACATCCTTTGTATACTCAAGGACACGTCTTGCATCATTAGCAAAAATAATCTCGCATTCCGCACCCTCTTCACGAATCAAATCACCGTAATACTCAACATAATCAACACCTGTAAAAGGATGTCTGTTCTCGCCGAAAAGCTCACGGTATTTCTCTAATGTCAACAAATCTGAATAAGGATTAACACCGGCTTCATCAATCTTATCAAGTGAAACAAGCTCGTTACCAACCTCATCGCTCGGATAACTGAGCATCAAAACAATTTTCTTCGCACCCTTCGCAATACCGCGCAAGCAAATAGCGAATCTGTTACGCGAAAGAATCGGGAAAATAACACCAATCGTCTCGCCGCCAAGCTTCGTTTTAACATCTTTTGCAATCGCCTCAATAGAAGCATAATTACCTTGCGCTCTTGCAGCTATAGACTCAGTAATACAGATAACATCTCTGTCTCTAAGCTCAAAACCCTCGCTCTGTGCAGCATCAATAACGCTGTCCGTCACGATTTGTGCCAAGTCATCACCCTCACGGATAATAGGACATCTGATTCCTCTTGAAATAGTACCGACTTTTCTTTCCATAATGTTTTAACTCCTCACTATGATGAAATTTATATCCATGCGCAGCAACCTTTCAACGCCCTGCGCTCGTAGCTTACTGACAACCGAATAATTATAAAATATTTTTTTCAATATCACAACAGTTTTTTGCGTAATTCCTCTGAACTTTCTTTATGAATCAACGCAGGCGCAATATCAAAAACCGTTTTACAACCAAAATCACCCATTTTTGCCAAACGATACGCCGCTCTTGCATATGCAGTAAGCACACTCGAAGTAAACTCAGGGTTTGAATCAAGCTTAAGAATGTACTCGATAACATGCTTATTCTCCCCGTTAAGACCCGTCACACCCGTACGGAAAACGCGCCCGCCGTGAGGTATGCCGCTATGCTCTCTTTCAAGCTCCTCTTCGCTGATAAAATGTACCGTAGTATCATAATCTGCGAAATAATTCGGCATTGTTTTAATCGTATTTTCTATTGCAGCAAGGTCAGCACCCTCTTCTGCCACCACAAAACACTCCCTTGTGTGCTTTTGTCTTGTGGTAAGCTCCGGATTTTCGCCCGCACGCACACTTTTAAGCGCCTCATCAACCGGAATTGTGTACTGTTTCGCATTTTTCACGCCCGGTATTCTTCTGATAGCGTCGGAATGTCCCTGGCTCACGCCTTTTCCCCAAAAAGTGTAGTCGTGACCATTCGGAAGCACCGCCTGCCCATAAAGTCTGCTTATAGAAAACAAGCCCGGGTCCCAACCTACGGAAATTATTCCCACTTTACCGCTGTCTTTGCACACCGCATCGACATTAGCAAAATGCTCAGGAATCTTCGCATGAGTATCAAAACTATCTATTACATTAAAATATTTAGCAAGCTCCGGTGTTTGCTTCGGCAAATCATTCGCACTGCCGCCGCAAATTATCATAACATCTATTTTATCCTGCATATTTTTAGCATCATCAAACGAAAAAGCAGGTACACCCGTAACTGTCTTAAGTGCCGCCGGATCTCTCCTTGTAAAAACACCAACAAGCTCCATATCATCACTGTTAGTAACAGCAGCCTCAACTCCGCGACCCAAATTTCCGTATCCTGCAATACCAATTTTTATCATAAAAGGAAAACCCCTTTCCGATTCATATTAATAACAACAAAGCTAATTTTACCACAATATTTTATACTATGTCTACAAAATATAAATAAAATTCCGCTTTCAGAAAGCTCTTCTTTTTTTATATTGTTTACTTTATTAATTAAATAGGATAAAATTATTCGGTAGATTATTTGCGGAGGGAAACTCATGGCGTTTATTAAAAAATATACTTTTAAACAATGCGGCGAATTTAATAAAAAAGAAATTTCACGCTACGCCGGCAATTTGCAGGACGAAGAGCTTTTAGCCGAGTGCATTTCCGAAGTATCAGACAAACTCGTCTACAACGTCTGCTACCAAAAATTTCCGTTTAAAAAGCAATGCGAGACGCTAAGTTTAGGCTTTGCGCAAGTAAACTCCGCCGATTTGGCAAAAAATTTAGACGGCTGCGACGGAATTCTACTTTTCGCCGCTACCGTAGGCGTAGAATTAGACAGATTAATTATGAAATACTGTAAAATTTCTCCTGTAAAAGCATTAATTTTCCAAGCCATCGGTGCAGAACGCATAGAAAAGTTGTGCGACCAATTTTGTAAAGATATGGCAAAAGAGGAAAATATAAAACCACGGTTCAGCCCCGGTTACGGAGATTTACCGCTTGATTTACAAAAAGAAATTTTTGCCGCACTTGATTGCGGTAAAAATATAGGGCTTACGCTCAATGATAGTATGTTGATGTCCCCCACAAAGTCCGTTACGGCAATTGTGGGAATTATTTCCAAATAAAGAAAGTGAAAGTGATTGTTATGAAAAAAGTAAAGATTCTTGATTACATGTTAAGTAATGTTTTATATTTAGACGGCGGCATGGGTACGCTTTTACAAGCGCAAGGCTTAAAACCGGGAGAACTGCCCGAGCGTTGGAATATTTCTCACCCCGATATAATTCAAACAATACACCAAAACTATTACGATGCCGGCAGTAATGTTGTCAGTACAAATACATTCGGCGCCAATTCATTAAAATTCAACGATGATGAACTCGAAGAAATTATCAGTGCCGCGGTAAACAATGTAAAAATTGCTCAAAAAAACTCTGCAGGCACTCAACAAAAATATATCGCTTTGGACATAGGTCCCACAGGCAAACTTTTAAAGCCTTTCGGAGATTTGGATTTTGAAGATGCTGTGGCAATTTTTGCCAAAACTGTAAAACTCGGCGTAAAACACGGTGCAGATGTTATATTAATTGAAACAATGAACGACAGCTACGAGACAAAAGCGGCTTTATTGGCGGCAAAAGAAAACTCAAACTTGCCTGTTTTCGTTTCAAATGCATACAGCGAAGACGGCAAGCTCATGACAGGCGCATCTCCGGCAGCAATGGTAGCACTTTTAGAAGGCATGCATGCCGACGCAATAGGTGTAAATTGCTCTTTAGGGCCTAAAGCGTTAATGCCCATAATTAAAGAATATTTAAAATATGCCAATATTCCTATACTTTTGAAACCAAACGCCGGACTTCCGAAGAGTATAAACGGCAAAACAGTTTTTAATATTTTACCGGAGGAATTTGCAAAAGATGTTACGGAGGCTATCAAAAGCGGTGTGCGCATCGTAGGTGGTTGTTGCGGTACAACACCTGAATATATAAAAGCTCTCACCGAAAAATCAGCAGATTTACAACCGATAGAAGCGTATCCCAAAGCTTTCAGCGTTGTTTCTTCACACACCCATATTGTTGAATTTAAAGACCAGCCCATTTTGATAGGCGAACGCATAAACCCAACCGGCAAAAAGCGTTTCAAACAAGCTCTTATCGAAAACGATATGGACTATATTTTAAAAGAGGGCATAAACCAACAGGATAAAGGCGTTCATATTTTAGATGTCAATGTAGGACTGCCTGACATAGACGAGACAGCGATGCTCAAGCGTACAATTTCCGAATTGCAGGCAATCAGCAACTTGCCGCTTCAAATTGATACATCAGACCCCATTGCAATGGAGGCCGCTCTCAGAGTATACAACGGCAAAGCAATGATAAACTCCGTAAACGGCAAAGAAGAAAGTATGAGACAAATTTTCCCATTAGTGGCAAAATACGGCGGCTTCGTTGTAGCGCTTACACTCGACGAAAACGGCATCCCATCAACAGCAGAAGGCCGCGTTGAAATTGCAAAAAACATATTAAAAGTTGCCGCAGAATACGGACTTGCTAAAAAAGATATAATTTTCGACCCGCTTTGTATGACCGTAAGCACCGATGACAACGCCGCACTTGAGACATTAAAAGCTCTGCGTATAATTCGTTATGAATTGGGCTGTCATACTTCTCTCGGTGTATCAAATGTTTCGTTCGGTTTGCCGGAAAGAAGCGCAATCAACAGCGTTTTCTTTGGTTCCGCTATGGAGAATGGTCTGTCTGCTGCCATAATGAATCCTTACTCATACGATATGATGAAAACATATTATTCTTATCGCGCTCTGCACGGTATGGATCCAAACTGCAGCGATTATATTGATTTTTGCAGCAAATTCACTCCGGAAATACCCGTTAAGAGCACAACAAACAACAGCGCAACTCTTTCCGCATCTGATTGTAAGTCTGCATTGCAAAACGCAGTTGTCAAAGGCCTTAAAGACGAGGCCGGCGCAATTACAGCAGAACTTCTTAAAACAACTGCGCCTCTCGACATAGTACAAAATGACATAATCCCTGCTCTTGACAAAGTTGGCAAAGGCTTTGAAGAAAAGACGGTTTATTTGCCGCAACTTCTTATGAGTGCCGAAGCAGCCAAAAACGCTTTTGAAAAAATAAAATCTACTATGGTAAATACAGAAAGTTCTTCCTCTTCTGCCAAAAAATGTCGCTTTGTTATAGCTACCGTTCATGGTGATATACATGACATCGGCAAAAACATAGTAAAATTATTATTGGAAAATTACGGCTTTGATGTAACTGATTTAGGCAAAGATGTTGCTCCCGAGATAATTGTCAATGAAGTCGTTCGTCTTAATGCTCCTATTGTCGGTCTCAGCGCTTTAATGACAACAACAGTCCCTGCTATGGAGGCAACCATTAAGCTTTTAAGGCAAAAAGCTCCGTGGTGCAAAGTTGTCGTCGGCGGCGCTGTATTAAATAAAGAGTATGCTGATAAAATCGGTGCAGATAAATACTGCAAAGACGCTATGGAAACCGTTCGCTACGCAGAGGAGATTAGTTGTTAATCTCTAACTGCGATGCAATAAAAGGTATCGTTTCTTACTTGTTCATTTATTTTTTGGTGAATATATAGGTATTGCGCAAACTTTGATGTTAATTATTGATTAGGGTTTAGCTCAAATTCAAATGATGTAAACCTACTTATAAGATTTTCTGACAAAAAAACAGGGCTGTTTTTTTAACAGCCCTGTTGATAATCATTAAATTTTCAATTAATTTGACTTTGAATATTTTGTTGCACACTGCATATGATAAAAAGAGCATGCGCTTAATGTAATGGCTCTGTTTACTTCTCTTTTTGACATAGTTTGCACAAAAGGTTTATGCCATTTTTTAGTCTTTCCTGTATAAATCTGCATTATTCGTCACCTCCGAATCTCTCAATCAATTTAATGATGTTATCAAAAAATTCCTTATTAGCGTGATAAGTTTGATTTTCTTCTTTTATAATGTATCTTTCTTCCACCAATTTAGCCAACACTCTGTATGTAGCATTTGGTGTTAAGCCAAACTCTGATGATAATTGTGTCAAAGTAGTAGGCTTTGCAAAAATACTTCTCATTATCTTATAAAGATGTTCATCGCTTAATAATTTAAGTTTTTCTCCAACTCTTGCAGTATCGGCAATTGCCCCCGGCATAGGTATTGCTCCATTGCCGACACAAATAACAATCGTCTTATCTGTGCTAAAGTACTCTACATTACCTCTGCAAAAAGGCAAAAATTCGATACAAACGGCTTTTTCTTTTTGATATCGCATAAGCATTGTGCGGAATATAAAATTATCCGTTACTTTCTCTAGTCCGCCTGTTTTGCGAATTTCCTTTTTGATTTTTTCAATATCCTTTTCAACAAACTTCTGTACAAAACCAAAAACTTCTTGATACTTTTGATAATAATTCTGTATAAACTTACACAATTTCTTTTTCAGAGAAGGTTTCCTTTTGTTTCCCACACTTGTATTGTCATAAAGTTTAATTAAATCTTTTTTGACAGATTTTTCATACGGGGCACCTTCTAAGTACATAATTAATAACTTTCTGTCAGTAATTATTTTTTTAAGAAAATCTTCATGCATTGTCTCCTTTGTATGCAAATGCACAAGAAGCATTGTATAAAGCTTTTCGTCATCATAATTGTCAATCAAATCGAGCAATAAACCAAGAGGGAAATTTTCTCTCCACAAATGTTGTTGCATTATCACACCTGTCATAGGATAAACATATCTTGATCTTGTAAAAAACAATTTAAATTCTCCAATATTATCATCCACATACTCAAGTAGTCTTCGAGTAGCAATTTTCATAAATTCTCTTGCGTGAGCCTTAGCATTTATTTCAAAATATAGCCTTTCTCTATCACGAGTTGCTATATTTAAAAATATTATTGCATCACGCAACTCCGGTTGAGCCGGTTTCACATATATAGAATAGTGATACTCTCCGACTTTTCTGCTTGCCAAAAATTTTTCATCCTCAAACATGGGATTGATACAAGGAGCCGGTTCACTTTTAAAGTGATTTGCTTCTTTGGTGTGTTTTTCTTCTGCCGGGATTCTTATCAATCTCCCTCTTGTTCTTTTGCTCATAACGAACATCCTTCCTTTTTACTAATATTTCTTTTTCTTTTTCTGTAAGTCTATACTACGCCGATAATGTTATATAAAGAATGACACACATTCTGTATAATACTCACTGCATCCTGCGGCGGTTACCAGGTCTGCAAGCTCATCTTTAGTAATTGTTTCAATTAATGGAACTCTCCATTTCTTCATATCGTTATCTTCACCCCCTTAAAAAAGTTCAAATTCATCATCATGTATAATTCTTTGAACAAAAAACAATCCTACTAAATAAAAATTGTATTTTGTTTCAAATTTCATCCAACAGTATTCCAACCTAACGAGAGATAAGACAATAATTTGCCTTCGTGTAAAAGCATTATCTGACTTTGTCCGTCTGCCGATTAACGAAATTAATCGATATCTTTGTTGTTTATCCTGTAACCTTTCAACAAGCATCGACTCTACATCATGAAAAACGCAATACAACTCTTCATATAAATCAGAAATCTTTTTATACACCTTTTTCAAATATTGAATCAATGATTCTATAAAGTCGTTGTAATAATATATCATCGTGTATATACTCATTTTTATTTTTTCAACAATCGGAACTGTATATAGAAAATCTATAAGTTTCGTATCTCTTCCATTAACTACTTCGACAATGTCATCTCTTGTAACTTCCTTTTCTACCGTAGACAAACATTTGGCAATGATAAAACACACAATATCACTTTTGTCAATTTTTTCAATATATTTTATTAATTCTTCAAAAGAGCACATTTCAAACGCCAAATCAATAAAATATTCATATAAAACAGTAAATCTTTCTTCTTTCGGTCTTTTTTCCGGCACATACAAAGGAGCCGCTAAAACATCATCATAAATAATCGCTTCTCTATATATTTCATCATACATTTGAATCGTTTCTTTTTTTAAAAGAGAATAGTCATAAGAAACTGCTTTTTTTGATTTTGTCTTATTCGCTCTATCTATTACTCCGAGCACATCAAACAAAATGCTCTTTTTCATAGTTGCTATCGACCAAACCGCAGAACTCATATATTGACTACCTCCTTTTCGACTGTTTATGAGAAGTTTTCCCTTCGTCGTATGTTATCGTAGCATATAAAAAATAATGACGCAATATCGATTTTTAACAAAAATTTTTAAAGATTAGTTTTTTTACACTCTCAAAAAACGCATAAAAATACTATAAAAAGTGTCTCGATTTCTCAAAAAAGATGATTTATTCGTATTTTTACAAACAGCAGCATGCGCAATCTTAATAAATTGTTAATTTTATTAACAGAATTTTAATCCGGATATGTTCAATAAATGTCGAACAATTTCGCTACTTGCACTAAGCCTTGAAATTTTGTCTATATGTAGTACTTTTTTAATTATGTGTTTTTGTCAATTTAATCATGTGAATAGTGGCAAAACGCCTGAAATCACAGTTGCCATCTGCCGTAAGTAACTCTGAAGTATTCATAAAAGAAAAAGCAGGACAACCTTTTCCGCACATTTGGTTAATAAAACACTTTTTACAACCATAATCCATCTCCAAACGTGCAGCAAGAAAAGCACTTATCTTATTAAGATTTGTACTTATTGAATTCCAATCAAGATTATTTATATTACCTACACTGAACTTGTTATCATATAAATTTTGACAAGGTTGGATTGAACCATCCGGCTTAACACAAAAATCTCTGTTTCCGTCAGGATTTATTAAGTCGCAACTTACAGTCGGCATAGGTAACAAAACATTTTTAATATTATTTTCTTCGTATAATTTCTGTATTATTTTTAAGATTTTGACTTTTTCTTCTGTAGTGAGATTCATTTCTCGCCAATTAGAGACGGCATTTCCCATAAGATTAGCGTACGCATACGATGGTAAGCCTTCTAATTCATCATAAACAAAATGAAAATATTTCTCCACACACGAAGCATTTGTTTTATTAATAATCATTTTGTATATCGGCTTATTAATAAATTTTCGTTTTTTTACATTTTCTATAACTTTTGTAAAAGTTCCTTTACCTCTCATGCTTGCGCAAGATTCTTCATCATGTCCGTCAAGGCTTATTTGGACATAGAAACTTTTATTATTTTCTAACAAATCATAAAATTTCTTATTGTACAATGTACCGTTGGTTACAAAACCAAACTCTACATCAGGATTCTGGCGTGCAATTTCCGTCAAACGGTCAAGAATCAAGTCAAACTGAGTATGCAAAAGTGGCTCTCCGCCGGCAAAAGATATGTCTTTTGCTCCATAAACAAAAACAAGATCCTCAATGTACTTAATAAGTACATCCGGATCTATTTCAACCGTAGATAAATTTCTGCCGGAACTGTTATAGCAGTCCCGACAGTCTAAATTACATCTGTTTGTTATTTCTATATATGCACCCTTAAAGATCATAGCCTTCTACATATCTTCTAAGCAATCTTGATGCGTCAATAAATTGCTTTTTGTTTAATTTATAGTAGGTACGCTTGCCTACATTACGTTTAATAACGAATCCGCAATTGTTAAGAATTTCCATATGGTGAGTAAGTGATGACATAGGAACATCAAGCATTTTACTGAGCTCACCGTTATAACACTCTTTTTCACGCAAAATTTCAATAATTTGTGCACGTGTGCCATCTGTAAAGGCTTTGAAAATTTCTTGGAGTTGAGATTCTTCACATCCTCTGCTCATAAATGAATTATAGTAATCCATATAGCCAATACCTATTGTGTAATAAAGATCTCTTGATGCGTTTATTTTCACAATTTTATTCGGTGCGAAAATTGAGCCTACTATCTTAATTTCTTTTGTTGGCGGTGTGATGTTCTGTGAAAGAATTTCTACTTTTGATTCAATTGCTTTTTCATCTATTTCATAATCAATTACTGCTGCATCAACAGAATCATCTGCTATGCATTCTGCAAGTTTTGCATTGAGAGCCTCAATTTTTTGTGAAAGATCAGAATATTCAATAGCGAATTCGCGATACATTCTTGTAATATAATCTTTAAGAGCTTTAACGGTATCCTCCGGATGCTGAATGAAAGACATTATCTCCCATCTGATTTCTGTGGAAGCATTAAGACCGTTCATATAACTCATAAACAAATCTCTTGAATTAACTATTTCCTCATAAAATTTATCTTGGAAATTGTTATATGCATCATTAAAACGCATAGCTTGATAAATCAACTTTTGAGGTTCCCAAAGGTCAATCTCTTTAATCAAATCATCGCAAGACGAATATGCGTCAACATTTGTACGGAACATCCATTCAAAAAAGTTCATTTTGCGTTCTTCTCTATAAGCGAAGAACATATTCAAACCTGAACTGATTTTAGCGTTCAACATATACAAACGATAATAAGCGTCTGATATTTTCGGATCGGGTGTTATATCTTGGCGAGGGCAAATATCTTTATAATTTGGTGTAGTGTTCAATGCATTAATCAGTGCAAAAAAATCAAACATTGCCGCTTTGCCGTTTTCTAAAATATACTTACTGTCAGACATAAAAATTCCTCCTTTTATGTGAAAAAGCCTTTTCTTTTCCACATTCGTTTATTAACTGATTTTATTTTAATATATGTTCGACTTTTAGTCAAATGAAAATTTTAATATTTCTTCATCTTTTTTATTCAATATTATTTCTTTTTTAAATTTCGAATTTGTAATATCAACAAAAATGGCAGAAAATACCATATATTTATGCCCATTTTTTCCAAAAAGTGTGTTTTTACAAAAAAGGCAATTTAACTCTGCTTTTAGTGATTCTCCACCATGGCAAATCAAATATTTTTTACCTATATATAGCCTAAACTTCGGCGTTTTGCCTATACCGTGAACATAATTCGTCACAGCCTCTGAAAATTCGTCCATGGGCATATATGTATTTTGTAAAACTTTACCTTTTCTGTAATATCCTTCTCGTTTATTTACATATACAAATCTGATATCATATGCCTCATCCCCGGGCTTTTTATACTTGTCTTTTAAAAGACTTTTAAAAACTAAAATAAACTCGTCCTGTTGTTCTTTAATTTCTGTCTGAATATCAACTTTTATATACTTTGCTGTTTGCTTAACTGCCCCCGTTATACCTTTAGATGAAAATTTATATACTCCTTGACTCTTTATGTCAGTAAAATCGCCCTTTTCGATTTCTTGCTGTGCTCTGCGCCAGCCTGATGACAAAGTATATCCATCTCTTAAATGGCACAACACTCTGCCATTCATTTTCATTTTGAAAGGACTTTGCAAACAATCCTGAATACCGACAGGCAAATAATACATAGAATCATCAAGCTGTTCATTGGATATAAACTTATCCCGAAGCTGCTGCAACATTTCCGTAAAAGGCGCTTGTTCAAAAATTCTGCAAGTAAAATCTGCAGCAAAAAAGATATGAAAATTCAAATCATATTTCATTGCAGTTTTAATAATTTCTTCTTGCGACAAATGCGAATATTTGACTGCCATAACACCAATATCAAGATAGTTTCTGAATTTCAATTGAAAAAATATATTCGGGTCCATTTCATATGTCATGTTTGACGCGGCATAATCATCGACTGCCGTTACAAAAAGCTGGCACAAAAAGGCTTCTATATCTGAAAGAACGTATAACATATGCCCGTCAATATCAATTTTCTTCCTGTTTTCAAGCACCGACTCGGTATAAACTTCTTTTGTAAAAATCGCAGTATGTAACTCAACTGTGTTATGGTCGGTTTCATGTATATATGGTTGTATGTGAGTGTGGTAATGCTCCTCCGGTTCTTCGGTCCAATAAAAACCCTTCTCATCATGGTAGGCATAGCCGAGACGCCTGAGTATTTCGTGTGAGCGCTGTACATCTTCAGGCAAAATCAAAAAATCCACATCGTCACATTCTCTTATATTAGGATCCCCATATATAAAATACGACGAAGCAAGGCCCTTGAATATCAAGTATTTTATGCCTTCTTTTTCAAACTCTTCGGAAATTTCACACGCTTTTTTAAATCTTCTGCGCGCCAATGTCAGATTTCTCGCTTTAGAAAGTTTTATATGCTTACCATAACGGCCGCTGCCTTCTATAACATACGGATCGAGTACATTCGTCACTCTGTGCAATGCAAGCATAAAATAAAAATCTTTGGAAAATTCAAAATTCGGATCAGGCGGCGAAGGAGGCAAGCCTTGCACTAACTCCGCTCCTCTTTTTATCATTTCTTTTTGCGCGGCGAAAACATATTCTTTTAAATAATCCGGCGCCATATCATATATTTTCATGTGCGGCTTTGAACTGAAAGCAATAGTCGGGTCTCCCGTCTTCTTGTACAAGCTCCAAACCTCACGCGAAAGAGATACTATTTCATTATCCTTTTCAGACGGCGTATTAACCGTTATCTTTTTGCCGTTTTTGTTATTTATTTCCACTACTTTTCCCAAACAGAATTCACTTTCTATAATTTCCGCTGCTATGGCATTGTCTCCTTTAATTGTATATACCCGCTCGCCGTCTTTTTTGCATACGGAAATCACCCTGTGCACTACAAGTCTGGCTTGACCGTTTCTCTCATCTACACAAACAACTATATCTCCTGTTTTATATGATTTTTGCTCGACAATTTTAATAAAATCGCCGGCAACCAGAAGCGGTATCATACTGAAACCGCCTACTTCCAAAACATTATCGTTTTGAAGCATTTTCATTTTCGTTAATATTTTAAGAATTTTTCTGCCGTCCATAAGTCAGAATACCTCATCTCATAAATGTTTTGTGCAAGTTTAGTTAATATCGAATATTTTTCAGCCACATTGCCTTCTGAATTTTTACTCGATAATTGACCTTTAAGCAATCTTAAAAAGGCGTCACGTGGCTCGAGTTTAACAAAATACGGTTCTTCACTGCCATATCCTGCCAAAAAAACCACCTTTTCAATCCCATATGATTCATATCGTAGCTTTTCTTCAGGAATAACAATATATGTATTCGTTTTGCCGTCAAAAACTTTGTGTACTTTTTCAAAGGCAGTGCCAAGTAAATCGAAACCGCCCTGTCTTAAAGAAAGATTTTTTCTTATAGGCTGTACCATTAAATCTTTGCAAGTAATAAAAATCTCATCATCTGTAATATATTCGTATCCCGCTTGCCACAAAAAAGCCGTCAATGTTGATTTGCCGCTCGTTGTAGAAGCCAACAACAACGTGGCCTTTCCGTCTTTTGCCACAGCCGCACCATGAAGGGCAAGCACATCTTCTTCGGGAATCAATGTCGCATATAATAAATTTTCCAAGTACTGAATAGGCAACAAATCTTCTCTTTGAAAAAAATCAACCGCATTTATTTTTGTGCTGCCCGGCTCTAAAACAAATGCCTTGTTTGCAGCACTTTGATAATAAAAAAATACAGTTGATTTGTTAAATTGATTTTTTATTTTATTATATACTTCTGTAAAAAATTTATAAATTTCATCCTCTGTTTTTAATACACAGTCATCTGCAAATATCTCTCGGCAATCATAGCGCTTGCTGAAAATATCAGATAAAAAATCATCATCTGATATAACTGTCATACCGTATTTGCACTTTTCTCTTGGATGAAATAATATTTTCATGACAACACAAGAATCTTGTTATCAACTGCGTTTGCAACAAAGTCTTGAACATCTTTACTGATGATTTCTTCTTTTTCATCGTAAATAACTGCCAACTTTGCCACTGCCTCATCTATTGTAGACGGATTTTTAAACATCTCAATAATATCTTGTGCTACATCATCAAGCACATGTGTATTTTCAGTTTCGGGATCGTACAAAACGGTACCTTCTCCCTCTCCTAATTTCATTTCCTGCAATTCACTGTTTAAAATATACTTTTCTGAACAAGCCATATGTAGTACCCCTTAATATATTTCTTTATATAAACCAAAAGGCCCCCGAAGTGCCGCCCCGATATTTTGACACCTAGCGAAGCTAGGTGGGTGTCCTGTGTGTTATTTCAACCATCCGCTGCCGATACGAAGCGTATACGGAATTATCTTGCGGCCCGATTTCCAAAACATCTAACTTGGATTCCCGTTTATATGATGTAGGTTCAAAATATAGGTACTTGTCGTACACCCCAGGAAGCCTTTCAAGCTTCTTACAATGAGATTATATATTTACACGATATAAAAATCAAGTGTATATTTTTGTAAAATAGTTCTTGCTTTTTCGAGATTTTCCGAATAAAGCGAAACACCGTATGAGCAAGTTTTTTCTTTAACTTTTTCTCGCGGTACTTGTACAAGCTTGCATTCAATGCCTGCTTTTTTCAAGTTTCCCCATGCGGAAACTGCTTGATTGTGAGTTTTAAATACAAACAGCGACTTTTCCATTTTATGAAAAGCACCTCCGAATTATTTCGTTACGCTGTATAATATTCTCAAATCCTCCTCTGTTGTGATTTTTAAATTATTTTTTTCACCTTCTGCAATATACACATCTTTTCCCATTGCCAAAACTAAAGAGGCATCATCTGTCACATCCCCTCCGCCGTTTTCAATCCACGCTTTGTGTGCATTTAAAATGACTTCAAGCTTAAAGGTTTGCGGAGTTTGGACATTATACATTTTCTTTCTGTCCGGTACAACGGAAATTTTTTCCCCGTCCTCAGATATTGCTATAGTATCTTGGCTATGTATTACCGTTTCACATGCACCATATTTTTGCGCCATCTCAATATTTGCATTAATTATTCTCTGTGAAACATTTGGTCTGGCACCATCATGTATAAGTACAATATCTTTTCCATCAAATTCATTCGCCAAATGTGAAACACCAATATAAGATGATTCACGGCGACTTTCACCGCCCGGTGCTATCCAAGCCATCTTTTGTATATTATGCTCCGATACAATTTTATGTGTATAATCCAAGCTGTCCGCAGGACATATTACACAAATTTTATCTATATTGGGATTTTGAGAAAAAGCTTCCAATGTATGTACAAGAATAGGTTTATCATCATATTCTATATACTGTTTAGGAATAGCCGTACCCATTCGTGTACCCTTGCCTCCGGCAAGTACCAATGCTATATTCATGAAAAATGCTCCTTGATTGTTGATTAATGGCTAATAAATATAAAAAAAGAACCGAATTAAACCAAACGGCTTATTTCGGTTCTTTGTGGCGGAGATAGAGAGATTTGAACTCTCGCGCCGGTTTCCCGACCTACACCCTTAGCAGGGGCGCCCCTTCGGCCAACTTGGGTATATCTCCGTATCGCCGAGCTTTTGTAATTATACCATAAATAAAAGTTACGTCAACATAAAAATTTTCACTTGATACTTATTTCTGCTCAGCATCTGTTTTTTCTTCTTCTTTGAAACCTTCTGTACTTTCTTTCTCAAACAATATTTTTATGGTTTGGAAAATTATTTCTATATCCAAAAGAATTTTATAGTTTTGAATATAAATCAAGTCAAGCTTTAATTTATCATATGCCGATGTATTATACTTTCCGTATACTTGAGCTACACCTGTAAGACCGGCTTTAACCTTTTCTCTGTATTTAAACTCCGGTATATCTTCCTTATATTTCTCTACATGCTCAACTCTTTCAGGTCTTGGACCTACAATGCTCATGTCACCTTTAACAATGTTGAATATTTGCGGAAGCTCGTCCACTCTGATTTTTCTTATTATTTTACCAACTCTCGTTATTCTCGGATCATTGTCAACAGCAGGTATAACAGCACCGTTTTTCTCAGCATCCACAATCATGCTTCTGAATTTCAATATTGAAAAAACTTTACCGCCATATGTTACTCTGTCTTGTCTGAAGAAAACCGGTCCGCCGTCATCTATCTTTATTGCCAAAGCAATGATTGCCATCAGTGGCGAAAAAATTACTATCGCTATCATAGAGAAAAAGATATCAAATAATCTTTTTGTAAATCTCTGTTCGGCTGTTAATCCTACGTTTCTTGAAAGAAGCAATGGTGTATCAAAAAGATGTACGCTTTCAGAGCTTCTTAATATAATATCTGAAATTTTCGGAGTAGTATATGTTCTGATTGTGTTATCATAACAATATTTTAATATTTTATTTCTCGTTTCTGACGGTACATCACATATAATAACACCGTCATACAAATGGCATCTTTCAAAGATTTTCGGCAATCCTTCAGATACATTGATTTTTTCAGCAACACAGAAGCAATCTTTTCTTGAATTAAATTTTTCAAAAAGACCTTGCGACCAATGTTCTGCAAAAACCATAAGTACTTTTCTCGGAGGATAAATAAATCTATACAACAAAGAAGTAGCCGGTGCCCATATCATTATTATAACAATATCCATTAGTGTCATAAAAGCTAAAGGCACAACAGAATAAAAGTGCTTTGTAAGCAACACAATCTGCAAATAAATAACTACATTTGCGCACAGGACCGTCAGCGTTTGCAAATATATCATATTAAAGACCCTTAGATAGCCGATTTTCCAACCTGCAAAAATAAGAGTAAAAATACATAACATAATGCCATAAACTGCAACAATCATCCAATGTCCCAATTTAGCATATGCGATTTCCATAAGACCACTATAATATGTCATCCACACATATCTGAAAACCAGCATTTCGACAAAAAACAGCAATGCTACAAATCCTAAACGAAATATTCTTTTATATTGTTCATAGTTCTTCAAATAAATCAACTCCAAATATCTAAAAAGATACTCTCCGAGCCAAGTATACCACTTATTAACCCGTTTGGCTATCCCCTTAAAATTTCATATACATCTTTTATACTGTCAAAAACATAAGTCGGCTTATTTTCTTCGACTGTAGCCTCAACATCTTTTAATGTTGCCTCTCCGCTTAAAACACAGATAGAGTACACTCCTGCATTTACCGCAGACATTATATCTGTATGAAGTCTGTCACCGATTACTGCCACTTCGTCTTTTTTATACCCATATTTTTGCATAATTACCTGAATTATACACGGATTAGGCTTTCCTGCAATAAAAGAAGGTCTTTTACCTGTAACTGCGTAAATACATTCTATAAAAGAACCTGCATCAGGTATAACTCTGCCTCCTTTTACCGGACAAACCATATCAGGATGTGTTGCCCAATATTCAATACCGTTTACTATATAATCACAAGCTATTTTAAGCTTGTCATATGTCAAAGTCATATCAAAAGCCAAAATAACAAAATCCGGTTTCTTTTCAGGTTCCTCATAATACTCTCTTACTATCTCAAAGCCGTTTTCTTCTAAATGCTTTTCAAATACCGGCGTACCCAATACAAAAAGTTTTGCTTTTGGATGTATATTGTTTAAATTATACACTAATGCATTTACAGAAGTAAAAAAGTCCTCTTCCTCTGCGGAAATCCCTAACTCTTCAAGTTTCTCTACATACTGAGAAGCAGCTTTCGATGAATTATTGGTGATATACATTGCTCTTTTATCTTGTTTTTTTAATATCTCAAGAAACTCATATGTTCCTTCAATAACATTGTCTCCCAAATATATTGTACCATCCATATCTAACAAAAAGCATTTAATCTTTTTTAAATCGTCAATATCGTGTTTGTTATATGAGTTCATAAAATCGCCTCCAATATTAGATTATAACACAGTATCCGTTTTTACAAAACTATTTAATTCTTCAACCTTTCGGTGTATAATTACCATGCTTATTTTATACAGTATTGTAGGAGAGTTGTCATGCCTGAAATTAACAATAAAACAAAAGAACCTGTTCTTTATACCAAAGGAGAGGAAATTTTCAATATGGTGTCACACATAGTTGGTGGTGCTTTGGCAATAACAGCAGTAACCTTATGTGTTATTATGGCTGCAATACACAAAAATGTGTGGGGAGTTGTCAGCGGAGCAATTTACGGAGGCTCGATGGTTGTTTTATATACAATGTCAAGTCTGTATCATGGTTTACGCCCCAACAAAGCCAAAAAAGTTTTTCGTATAATAGATCACTGCTCTATCTTTTTCCTAATTGCCGGCACATACACACCATATATGTTGAGTGGTTTACGTCCGCATAATCCCGGCCTTGCGTGGACTATTTTTGGTATTATTTGGGGTGCTGCAGTTTTAGGTATTGTACTAAATGCAGTAAACATGAAAAAATTCAAAGTTTTTTCTATGGTTTGTTATATTGCAATGGGATGGTGTGTAGCTACGGTAACCGGTCCTATGATTAAGTATTTTGATGCAACATGCCTTTTGTTTTTACTTATAGGAGGTATCGCTTATACTGTAGGAGCTGTCCTTTACGGCATGAGTAAAAAGAAAAATATACGTTATATGCATTCCGTTTTTCATCTGTTTGTTGTCGCAGGAAGTTTGATGCATTTTTTCAGTATTCTCTTTTATTTAATGTGACTTTTATACAAGGTAATCCACAGAAAACCACAGGTTTTTCCACAAGATTTCCATAGTTATCCACAGGTTTCCTGTGGATTATTTTTGCGTTTTTGCCTATAAATGACACTTTTTTACACAAAGCCTGTTTATAACAGACTTACCCTAATATCCACAGTTTTTCACAGCTATTCACAGGGTTTTCCACAATATTCTGTGGAAAACTACATAACATTCACTGTAAAGCCGGATAAAATTACATTTTTTCCCATTTTCCCTATAATAAACACTGTATTTTCCGCAAGTTTATTGAAAAGGCTTTCTGTCAAGCAATCCTCTTCGTTTTCCACAGCTATATTAATATCCGTTTTAACGTTATCTTTTTCAAGTAAGTAATTGACTAAATTGTTAATTGTATTTCTTTTATTCACATCATTCATTAAAGAAATATCAATAATTATTTCTTTTTCTCCCGCTCCTTGTTTTATCACACAGATTCTATCTTTATAGCAAAAAATACCACCTATTAGTTTTCCTCCGCCAATCATTTTTTCAACGCTGCTAAGATATTCTTTTTCGTTAATCTTTATCGTCTCATCCTCACCCTTAACATAATTCACTATATCTCTGCCCGCCAAATTAAAATTCTGCTTTACTATTCTGCTTTGTTGTTTTTCTAAAAGTGAATCTGCAGAAGTTACAAATAAAGAAGAAAACATGCATATTGATACAAAAAAACATATGACTTGTTGCAAATTTATCACCTCTTATATACTTCAATTTATTATCGCAACCTTAACGGCTGAAATATTCATATCAGTTCCCGTAAGTTTTTCAAACAAAGAAGGTTTCTCTTCGTTTGCATAAATTACAACTCTATCTCCTCCGATAAGCTCTTTTCCCACTATTTCTTCCCCAAAGTAATAGTATGCTTGTCTTTCTTTATCATATTTTTCTAATACAATATTAAAATCATAATCACCATAGCAAGAAAGATTTCCCTTTACATACGAAAATATTTCGTCAGTTATAATCCCTTTGGTACTGATTGTTTCCGCAGCATCATAGCAAATATCATTTACTCTTTCGTTAACAGTCATATGTATAAAAAACGAAATGCTTAATAACGCAATATAAAAAAATGTTAATACCGACAAGACATATCCCATAAACTTACCTGTCATGATTACCCTCCATTTATTATTTTTAAAAGTCAGGCTTACGCACAAACAACCGCACGCCTGACTTTTATAAAATTATTATCCTGCCTGAGCAAAAGATTGATTCTTTAAATCAAATGAAACAATTGTTATCTTTCCGTATTCGTCATATGTTTTACTCATAGTAAATAATGTATTATCATTATATGCAGAAAGATCATTAGTGCTTGAAACAATTTCTCCATCAACTTTTATTTCATATCCGGCCGATGAACTCTTGTTTATATAATTTCTTACTGTACTTAAAGGTACAACTGAACTATCTTTAATCATCGTATCTAATCTGCTTTGTTCCTCCGTTACCACATCAGCGTTATCTCTGAAACCACCCATTTGCCCTACTATGGCATAACTTATTAACCCCATTGTCAAAACAATAATGACAATAGTTGCAATTACTTTTTCCATATCAAATCTCCCTTCACACGAATTATTATAACGGGCAATAATCATGCCGCTTTTGCTATATTCTCTACATTTTTATATAAAACTAAATGCATGTCTAAATCAGATTCTTTAAGTTCACTAAGTTTTACTTCAAACAACATATCTTCCTCTATAACCCGCAAAGAGTCCAACTTGCTGTCATTCTTAAAAATGTACATTTTGTCAGAAAATTCCACTGAAATTTTCATCGAAAAATTCTCTTTTATATAGCTTAATAATTCCAACAAATATCTACTTGAAACGATATCTCCCTTACTAGGCAATCTGCCAAAAGCCACCTCCTTTATGTTTTCATTTAGATCAATCGTCTCTCCTGCGCTGCTGAGAAGTGCAGCACTTTTTCTGTAAATAGGTATTATTGAAATAAGCAGTGAAAGAATTACTGCCCCGATTATAATCTCACTTATAATTTTATCCATATTATGAAATCTCCTTACTATTTAAAACTGTTGTAAATTCATAGAATTCAGCCACGGTTTCAACATATACATCAAAAGTATTGTCATTGCCACAAACAATCCGGTTATTCCAACAATATGGATTAGGTTTACACGTTTTTTGATAAATCTGGCGTATTCTCGTTTTTCTTGCAAAAAATCACCCTCAATACTCCGCACTGCCAAATCAAAATCATATAAAAAACCTATATATAATTTTTCATAAAACAATTTAGAATCAATATCTATTGTATTTGCCAACAATTCATTGAAAAAATCTTCTTTGTCAACATTGCTTTTTCTTAAAATATCCATTATTTTTTCTAAATCCTGTTTGTAACAAAAAGCTCTCTCATACATACTGTTTACAACTTGCATATAATCTATCGGTTTTATACTTCCGCTCATTACAAAAATTTTCTTTAAAAAGCGTAGCTCACTACGTTTTTTATAAATATCACCGCTCTTTTTTAAAAATTTAATCAATACAGGAATGTAAAAAGCAATACAAGATACAATAATAACACCTATTACTTTTATCAAAACATTTTCATATGAAGCTTCCTCTATTATTAAATCCGTCAAAATTATAGCTATGCCTGTCAAAAAAGCACTTCCCATAAAGAAGAGTCTTATTTTCATTGATAGTCACCCCTTTTTTTTAAAATAAAACAAAATACCGATAAGCAAAAACAAAAATCCGATATATACTGTTGCAAAAAGCATACCTGCACGAGAGTCGTAATACATCATTTCTTCCGCAGATAAAATAGAAGCATTATAAACTTTTACAAACGGTAAAACCAACATAAATAACAATGACATCACAATGTAACTCATGGCGGCGCCTCTAAGATCTTGCTGATTTTCAATATCCTCTAATATATCCCTTATCATATTATCAAATTGTTCTTTTATTTCCTGTGTACCACCATTAAAATGCGCAATTCTTATAAGATCAAGCAAAAGAGACATGTGTTCGTTTGAATATTTTCTGTCAATTTCCCAAAAAACTTCTTTGGTTTTTTCTGTTTCATTTTGCTTCAAAGCATCATAAAGACGTATCATTTCCGCCTTTATACCTGTCGGCAAATCAGGTATGCTAACCTGGATGGCCTTTGAAATACTTCCTTTTGACATAAATCGAGATTGCAATATTTTAATAGCTTCCGGTAACTTTTTCAGGTATCTGTTCATTATTGCATCAGATAACAATTCAAATAAAAACAAAAAAGCAAAAAATATAAAGGTAATATATAATAAAGAAATATACCAATATGGCCAAAATACATAAATAAGTATAATGCTTAATACTAATGTAAATAAAACAAAACCCAATATCAAAAATATACTTATTTGTCTGTTTTTCTCAAAAGAAATTGAATTAAAAACAGAAATCTTATATGAAATCTCATTAATTAACCTTTGACAATATCTGTTGCGTGAAAGTATCTTGTTTATTCTTTCTGCTTTTTGAGCAAATAAAATCGAAGACGATACTCTGCCGTATTTTCGTTTATTCTTCAAATTTACTACCAAATAAACAATGGCCGATATAAAACACATACAAGCACCTGAAATTAAAATATAAAATAATATTCTCTCCACACAATCACCCTCTTTTAAACATATCTTTTATCTTCTCAACACGATTTTGTCCTGCATATCGGCTCATTTTCTCAAAATAACTGTCCGACGGAGTTTCCGGCATAAGCCACCTGCCATCTTTATACTCAAATATTTTTTTCAATATGTACTTTTTACCTGCCAATAAACCGCTCAAATATTCAATGCCAAGCCTCATAAGACAACTCAACGCAATTTCAGATGTTTCTAAATATGCATCACGCTCAGAAAAATCACAATAAACTTCATGTATACTTTCTACAACAATTCTCCCTGTATTTGTTCTTTTTAAATGTATTATCAAGTCTATACAATTAGCGATATCCTCTTCAGCAGTATTTTTATCTTTATACATAGGCGTTTTCATCATAAGATTTCTTAAATTAGGTACAACTTCTGCCGGCGAAAAAGAGTGCATCGTTGCACTTACTCCGGCATTTAGTCTTAATGCTGAATTAACCAATTCAGATACCTCCTCCGGCAAAGTAATTTCGCTCACAACAAGTACATCTCTTGATGTCTTAAGCAAGTACGCAAAGCATTGAGCCATATTTCTTTTGCTGTTTTCCACCAATGTTATTACATTCTTATTCGGAAATTTCTGTCCCACTTGCAGTTCGTTTTGAGGATCAAGAATGCCTATACCCCATGAACTCGGGTATTCTCCTATCATCGAGAGTAAAAAGGTACTTTTACCTACACCCATATCTGAGCCTGATACTATAAAACTACCGCGTCCTTTTTGATTAAATTTTAAAAATTCCAATATATTATTATCAATCGTATTATATTTTTCTTTTATATCTTCTAAAGATACAACATCCAAATTAAAAATTCGCTCATTATAATAAAGATCCTCTTCTGAGGGTGTAACATCATATCCCGCAACGCTTATTCTGTTTGAATTACTTTTAGCCGTTACAAGCATAGGATTTTGCATATCATAATTAAGAGCCGACTTTTGAGTAGTTTTCTTTTGAATGTTAATTATTGTGCCACTATTATCAAAACTCAAAAATTTCAAATGAATTTTAGTACCCTTATACACTACATAAATAAAATCTTTATTCAAAACACCTATTTCTTTATTATGTTTATTTTGAAGCGACTCTATGCAACTTTGTCCGTAACTTACCGCATACAGTAATAAACAAACAAAATTAAGTCTTTCTCTCTTATTTGAATATTTCTCTAAAAAATATGTTTTATTTGCCATCTCTATAGCTGTTGTCATTAATGCACTTTCTTCCATCACACTTGTGTCACTAACAACTTCTAAATAATGTCTCCATATTTCTTCAAATGAGAAATCTGCAAGCAACAACTCAAAAACAACTTCCGGCAAATTCTTTTCTATATTTATGAAATCAACAGCTTTGTTAATCATTTCATCCAATGCACTTTTATCATAAGATTCTAAAATCCTAACATAATAGTCTACAATATTTTGCCTTGCGTTTCTATTACCTAATGCAGCCATATCTTTTACTGATGTAAATGAGCGAATCGCCTTTTCTGCTTTCACACGGTCAACATGATATATTTCCGAAAAACGCACACTATCAGATAAGCTGTCAGCTACTATTGCCAATAAATTTTTCCATTCAGCAGTAGATAAATACCCCATAATTTTTTACCCTCATTTGACAGCACCCATCGATATATATGTTTTTTCTGATGCTTCTTGCATATCATCCAGATAAATTCTAACATCAAGAACCCCTTCTTTAACTGCTTCAGTCAAATCGTTATGTTCATTTTCATTTACTGCAAAAACTGCAATATATTCTGCCTTTTCCCCTGTTTCTTTAATGTCATATATTTGTATTTTAGGCACTACAACCGCCATACTTCCGTCAGGATACTTTAACAAAATATCAGCAAACCTCCCTGCCATTGCTTGTCCTGCGACAAGACTGCTTATCGGAAATTCCTTTAATCTTTCATTACCGTCAGCATCTTTAAGAAACACTTTAAAATTATTGTAGGAAACTTGCTGGCCTTTGCAAATTGTATATTCAATCTGCAATCCTTTTATATCCTCAAATTCACTCACATAATCTGATGTCACACACCCCAAAGGCATTTGTACTTTTTCAAAATATGTTTCTATTGCATCTGTTATTATTGTATTCTCTAAAAGAGGTGTTTCTCCTGTATATGTTAAAACACTTATATATGTATGCATTTCTGTTTCAACTTTCTGTTCATATATCTTCTTTTCTTTATTTTTTACCTCGGGGATTACTATAAAAGTATATATTCCCGCCACTAAAGACATGCTTAACAAAAACAACGCTATTTTTATCACTATATTTTTATTCATCACAAATAACCCCTTTCACTATCATAAGCAATGCTGCTCATTATTTGAAATAATCTATTAATAATTTTTATATAATCTGACATTTCGTCTTTGCATTCAGACTTGAAAATCGGCTGAATTTTACTTGCAAAATTTCGTTTATATTCTTTCTCATCGTTATGAGATACAACTCCGAGATAATTATCTTCTCCCACAATTATTTTTATACTTTTCTCAGGCAAACTTGTTTTTCTATTGAATTCCCACGCCGCATAAAGAACTTGCCCACCAAATCGTTCATAATAATCCTTGCACGCTTCAACATCATCAATATTTGCAAGCGGCGTTGCTATTGTAAAATCACACAGTGATGAGAAATATTTAACCGAAGGCTTATCATCATATCTATCTGTAACAAATACCGTACAATCAAAATTTTCTTTCCCCCAATTAACCAATCTCTCTAAAAACTCTTTATTATCAGACTCTGCCTCTCCCGGAAATCTCGCTCCCGAGTAATATAAAGTATTCGCATGCTCTACTGCAGTATTTATAAGTCCCTTTTCTAACCACGACTCAGCCGTTCTTTCAAATATAGACTCTGAGTTAAACAGATACGGAACGGTTTCGTCCTCTACCATTTCCGCACCATAACTGCATTTATTGTCTGCATAATAAATTAATTTTCTTTGAGTTCTGTCAGTTACAGCTATTATGCAAACTTTCATACCAAAATATTTTGATGCCGCTACTGCTGTTTCCCAAGCAAAAAAAACATTACAATCAACATAAAGCGAAAAACTTTCTGCACATTTGTTTTTAGGCAAACAACTTTTAATAACCGGCCGTTTTTCTGAAATTTTCAGATTACTTAAATCTTCAAGTAAATCATCTGCACTACTGTATCTGTCTTTTTCTTTATATGCTGTGCATTTTTTTATAATCGCCTTTATCCTGCTGTCTGTTTCAATACAAGATAAATTTATGCCTTGTTCATCTACTCCGCCCAAAAGCCACGCTACAACCGCTCCTATTGAATAAATATCACTCTGTATGCTTTGCTTGCCATAAAAAACCTCCGGCGCAGTAAAATATTTACCGGTAATTCTCACAGTCTCTTTTGTTTCCTTTTGGCAACTTTCCTCCAATAATACAGAGCATTCAAAATCAATAAAGTAGATCTTGCCGTCACACACGATAAGGTTAGAGGGTTTAATATCACCATGCGTTCTCGGAGAAGAAGCCTGTGAAGTAATTGCAGAAACAAATTCTGCCAAAGTAACGGCAAGATTTACTATATTTTCTGAGGAGTCAATGCGCTTTAACAAAGTACCCTCCAACCATTCCTCCGCTACATATTTACACCCATCTTCTTCAAAAGCGCAAATAATCTGCGGAACATTGAGGTGCTTAAGTGATATTAAAGCCTCAACTTCTGCTTCGTAAAAACCATCCTCATTTACCCATTTTTTAATAGCTGCCATATTTCCCGTGGCGGTATCCACAGCTTTGTACAGCCTATTCTCTGAGACAGTCTCTATTATTGAAAATCGTCCGTTTAAAACATCTTTCATCCAAACACCTCCGATAAGTTTCCCGCTTCGGCGGGTACAGACAAAAGAATACATCACAAAGATACAAAAATCGACGGGATAACCTTTTCCCGCCGATTAATCGATTTTTCCCTATATTCAGCTAAATTTCAAAAAAACAAATCCTTAATTATTTCCCGAGCTTCTTTAAAAACCGTTACTTCGGTGCAATTACCGTAAAATAATTATCAACACCTGCTTTTATAGATTCTGCGATTTTCGTTTGATATGATTCATCTACCAATTTTCTTTCTTCGTCTTGATTAGACAAAAAACCGCATTCAACTATTGCCGTCGTTACTTTACAATTTTTTGTAATTATTATCTCCTCAGACTTTAATAATGCCTCCCTGTCATTTTCAGGCTCCAATATTTCCCTTAGTGCAGTTTGTAAACTTATCGCAAGCTTCTTACTCGACAAAGACTCTTTGGTGTAAAAAGTTTGCGCCCCATGATATTGCGAATCGCTGAATGAATTTAAATGAATACTTACAACAATATCCGCATTACTTTCATCCATAAACTTTTTTCTTTTTATCAAATCTTGCCTTCTTTTAGCTGTCATTGATGATTTTTCATTATCATAAGCGAGCACATCATCTGTACGAGTCATTAAAACCGTATAACCCGCTTCCTCTAACATGGCTTTCGTTTTTTGTGATATAACTAATGTTATATCCTTTTCTTTAGCACCGCTATATGCACTTACTGCCCCCGGATCTTCTCCTCCGTGACCGGCATCAAGTACCACAATTTTCCCCGTGGTAGAAAGAGTTTCCACATATGCCGGTTTTTCCAATCCGTCACCTTGCTCTGCATTTGAAAAACCCACATTAATCGCAATTATCGCTGCGGCAAGCACAAAAATCAAAATACCTAATATTACATTTGTTTTTTTCATTATAAGTATCAATAAAGACACCCCCTGCATACTACTTACTAAAGCATATTACAGAGGGTGTGCAAATATTCTTTTAAATTTTTTATGGCATTAAATCATCCGTTATACCGCCGAGTCCTTCAATTACAGACATTACCATCATAATTCTGCTGAAAGTTTCTCTGTTACCATCTTCACTGTATGAAGAAATCAAACTTTTAGCAAACTTTCTCAACATCATAATAGCATTCGGTTCACCGTAATCGCCAAAAATCGCCGCAAAAATATCCTTTGACTCGCTTTCATCGGGCAATTTCTTAAATCTTGCCTTCATTGCCGCATAAATATCGTCATTTCTCTTATTCTCTTGAACACACATTGAAAGCAACGCAACAAGCTTATCACCTTCAATATTTTCATCCTTTATAAGTCCGGGTAATTCCGAATCACACTGCGCTGCCACATACTCGGCAAGCTCATACAAAATATGCTCGTTTACAGGCTCACACATACGGAAAGCCTCCGTAACCTCCACTTTTGCCGACGGACTTGAGATTCTGTTCAAAGCTTTAACAGCACTTAAAAGTATATCTGATTTATATAAAGCATCTTTATCAGAGCAAGAATACACATTAAGCTTCAAAACGCCTAAATTTTCAGCAATGCAATTCTTAAAATATTCTCCTTGAGACAATTCTTCTATTTTTGAAGCAATAAAATAATAAATATCAGGATTACCAATATTTATTTGATGAAGGTAGAGTTCTTTCCATTCATCTATTGTCCAATCAGCAGTTGCTTCGTTTATAAAAGATGTATTTTCGGCAATTCTGTCATCAATCTTTTTGTGAAGATCCTTCCAGGCCATACCGTGATTTTCTACACTCTCGTGATAAATATCATCCAATAACTCTTCTATTTTATTTGAAAATTCTTCTATTTTCATTAATAACCTCCGGTTTTATTTCGCACCCTCTTTAGGTATTTTTTTCTTTTTGGCCTTGCGCGGTCCGCCATAAAAGAACTTACGGAGCTTTTCACCCTTCAAAGGATTCTTTATAATCCTAATGCCATGATATCCCATCACATATCCTACTCCGGCTGCCACAATAATAATAACTCCCGGTATAAATGCCGTAAGCCAATTAATGTCCGGCACCACGCTGATTTCCGTAGGTGGGGAAATAATTCTGTAAATCCACAAAAAAGGCATATACAGCACAAGTTTGGCGTAATGATTTAACGACTCAATGGTTAAAAACGGATGTTTAACAACAATATACTCATTTGCAAGTAAAATTACAATTTCTTCTACCACTAAAACAGCAGCAAAAGTTAACAAACCACAAACAAAGCCTTTTAAATTATATCTGGCCCATTCGTATGGTCTGCGTTCTTCTTCTCCAAACCCATGCATCGTAATATAAACCATAGCGATAAGTACAAGTGTAACTATAAACGAATAAACACTAAGTACCACATACAACTGCGCATATTGACGAAGCGTTACAACAATAACGGGAAAAGCCGCCCAACTTATGGCAACGGCCAAAATATAGGTGTAAATCAGCTTTCCCATTCCTTTTATATGTGTCTTTATATTAGGCATCATAAAAAATACCAAAATCCTTCCTAACTAATATCAAAACATTTTAAGTTTACCACCGGTTTTTGAATATTGCAAAAACCGGTGTCTAATTAAAACTCGATTTTAAAGATTTCTGTATTTTTAACTTTTGATGTGTCAATATCAGCAATATCGTCACCGAATACAAACAATATCTCAATATCGCCTGACTCAATTTTTGCCTTTTGCTCTGCAGTAAGCGCCATAACGCCCAATTTAGCAAGAATCTCGTCATTTACGCCAATGGTAAGCTCATCAATATTCGAAGCCTTTCCGTTTTTAACAGCTGCAAACTCTACAGAAGCTCTGTATTTCTCAGGAATTGCTTTACCTACTGAGTTAGAAGCCACAAAAGCAGGCATGATTGCTTTTGTAAATGTAACAATATCATTAACTTGTTTTTCTGAACAAGAAGCAGATACCAATACACCAAGCTTACCTGAAGAAAGCGCACCGGCTTTAAGAATTTTACCAAACGCCTTTTGTACATCCTCCATTGCATTGCCAAGTGTAAATCTCTCGGGAAGCACGAATCTACCTCTCTCACAAAGAACATCCGCATCTTTACCGCCCATAGGTAAAGCTCTTGTGATTGCATTTCCGTAATGTGAAATCATCATATCACATCCCGCAGAACACATATTACACTTATGAACAAACATATTCTCAGGAAGCGGCACAGCTTTCATACCGTTCATGTTCTCTGTTAACGCACCTGTAGGACATACAGAAACACACAAGCCGCATGACATACAGTCTGCTTGATTAAGCGGAAGTCCCATAGCAGGCTGAACAGTCGTATCAAAACCTCTGTCAACCAAACCGAGAACACCTCTGCCCGTAACTTCTTCACACGCACGTACACACAAGCCGCAAAGAATACATTTATCTGTATCTCTTGTGAAATATTCAGAGCGAACCTTCATATCAGCTCTCTTATGCTTATATCCGCCAATTCTTTCAGGTTTTACATCATATCTGTTAGCATAATTAATCAAACGACACTCATAATAATCAAGACAACCGCACTCCAAACATCTTGAAGCCTCTTTTTCAGCCTCGGCGCGTGAATATCCTAACATGAAGTCATTAAAGTCATTCTTTCTCTCCTCTGCAGGGCGATGTTTCATTTGAACTCTCTCATCACTGCCACGGAAAGCATACTCTTCTTTAATATCCTCTTTTGTGAGTGCTCTCTTTGAGTAAAAAGCGTTGTCCTCATTCTTCACTACTGTCGGAACTTCTCCGCTCGCAAAATATGCATCTACTGCTACAGCTGCTTTTTGCGCCTCAGCTATCGCTGCGATAGCAATTCCGGGGCCTCTGTTTGTAACATCACCGCAAGCAAATACACCCTTAATTGAAGTCGCAAATGTATTGTCGTCTGCAACAATAGTATTTTTTCTTGTAAGCTCAAGACTTTCAAAACCTTTAACATTGCAGCTTTGACCGATAGCCATAATAACTGTATCAATGTCAATAATGTCAAATTCTCCCTCTATCGGCACAGGTGCACGTCTACCGCTCGCATCAGGCTCACCAAGCATCATTTTTTGAGCTTTAACTTGTGTGGCTTTGCCATTTTCGCCAATAATTTCAACAGGATTGCAAAGGAATTTAAAGATTACTCCCTCTTCCTCTGCTTCTTCAATCTCTATTTGTTCAGCAGGCATCTCGGCACGTGTTCTTCTGTACAAAGTGTACACTTCATCTGCTCCTGCACGTACTGCACTTCTGCAAGCATCCATAGCAGTATTTCCGCCACCAACGATTACGACTTTTTTACCAATATTGGGAATATTTCCCATATTAACTTCGCGAAGGAAATCTATACCGCCCATTACGCCGTCAAGATCTTCTCCGGGGATTCTCATTTTACTGCTTACCCAAGCACCGATTGCAACAACAACAGCGTCATATTTGGCTGACATATTCTCAAGTGTGTATTCACCCTCACCGATTTTTACATTGTTGTGCATTGAAATTCCCATTGAAGCGAGAAGTGCAACTTCTTCAGCAATTACAGCTTGAGGAAGTCTGTATTCAGGAATACCATAGCGGAGCATACCACCCATTTCCGGCATCATATCAAACACATCTACAGCATGGCCTTTAGCTCTTAATGACGAAGCAGCTGTAAGTCCTGCAGGACCACCACCGATAACAGCAACCTTTTTGCCTGTATCTGCCGCAACTGCGGGTTTATATGCGTCTTTACCTTTTTCGAGGTTCACTTCTGCTGCAAATCTCTTGAGGTTTGCTATTGAAACAGGCTCTTCTAAAGCAGCTCTGCGGCAAGCCTTTTCACAAGGATGAGGGCATACACGTCCGATTGATGCAGGGAGAGGAATTTTCTCCATAATTAATTTGATTGCATCTTCTGCATGGCCGTTGGCAATTAATCCAACATAACCTTGGCAATCTGTATGTGCAGGACACTCAAGCATACAAGGAGGACGACAGTCACCTGTATGGTCTGTCATAAGCAATTCAAGAGCAATTTTTCTTGCTTGAACAACTCTTGCTGACTCTGTGCAAATTTCCATACCCTCAAATTGAGGACCAACTTCAGTAGAACAAGAACGCATTAATTTGCCGCCCTTGGCATTTTCTACTACGCACACACCGCAAGCGCCGTATGATTTTACTTTATCATTATGACAAAGTGACGGAATATCCACTCCGTATCTTTTTGCTACATTAATAAGGAGCTCGCCTGCTTCTGCAACTACTTCTATATTATTTATTTTAAAATGTATACTCATTTCAATACTTCCTTTCTTCTCTTACACAATCAAACGTGAATTGCGCCGAATTTACAGGACTCTTTACACTTGCCGCACTTGATACATTTCTCTGTATCTATAATGTGAGGCTCTTTTACTTTGCCGGAAATTGCTCCTACAGGGCACTGGCTCGCACAAAGTGTACATCCGCGGCACTTATCGGCATCAATTTGATATGTAATCAAACTTGAACAATGGCCGGCAGGACATTTTTTATCATAAATATGCGCTTCATATTCATTACGGAAATATTTAATTGTTGTAAGTACAGGGTTTGGAGCTGTCTGACCGAGACCGCAAAGAGCACCGTCTTTAATTGTAATACACAATTCTTCAAGAAGCTCAATATCACCATCGCGACCTTCACCGCTTACAATTCTGTTAAGTATTTCCAACATACGTTTTGTACCAATACGACAGTGGATACACTTACCGCAAGACTCTTTTGCTGTAAAGTCGAGGAAGAATCTTGCCATATCAACCATACAAGTTGTTTCATCCATAACAACCATACCGCCCGAGCCCATAATAGCTCCCGTAGCAGACAACTTCTTATAGTCAATAACAGTATCTAAAAGGGCTGTCGGTATACAACCGCCCGAAGGTCCACCCATTTGTACTGCTTTAAATTCTTTATCGTTTCTGATACCGCCGCCGATATCAAAAATTACATCACGAAGTGTTTTACCCATAGGAATTTCAACGAGACCGCCTCTTTTGATTTTACCTGTAAGAGCAAAAACTTTTGTTCCTTTGCTGTCATCTGTTCCCATTGCAGCAAAAGCCTCTCCGCCGTTAGACAAAATCCACGCAACATTCGCAAATGTCTCAACGTTGTTAATATTTGAAGGCTGTTGCCAGTAACCTTTTTGAGCCGGGAAAGGAGGCTTAAGTCTGGGCATTCCTCTCTGACCTTCAAGTGACTCGATAAGCGCTGTTTCTTCTCCGCAAACGAAAGCACCGGCACCGGCTTTAATTCTCATTTTGCAAGAGAAACCGCTTCCTGCAATGTTATCACCCAAAAATCCGCGTTCTTCTGCTTGCTTAATGGCATTTGTAAGACGAACAATAGCCAAAGGATACTCAGCACGTACATAAACAACTGCTTCACTTGCTCCGATTGCATACGCACCTATAAGCATACCTTCAATAAGATTATGAGGATCACTTTCAATAACAGCACGATCCATGAATGCACCCGGATCTCCCTCGTCAGCATTACAAATTAAATATTTCTGTTCGCTTTGAGACTGTCTTGCAGCATTCCATTTAAACCAAGTCGGGAATCCTGCACCACCTCTACCAGCAAGGCCTGATGTTTTAATAACATCTATAACACCCTCAGGTGTCATTTCACTCAATACTTTTGTAAGAGCTTTATATCCGCCTGCTTCAATATAATCATCAATACTCTCAGGATTAATAATACCGCAGTTTCTTAAAGCAATTCTTGTCTGTTTCTCAAGAAATGCTCTGTCTTCATCTTTAAGCTCATATTTTTTGAGCAATTCGTTTTCAAAATCTTTTGCTTCAAGAGCTTTTGAGAACTCCGGCAAAATATCAGCACTCACTTTGCAATATGTACGCTTAACACCATCTTCGATTACATCTACGATAGGCTCTAAGTAACACATACCAATACAACCTGTTATTGAAAGCTCTGCAAAGCTTGTATTTTCTTTGAAATAATCATAAATTTTTCCTGCACCTGCCGCAATACCGCAGCTGCCTTGACCGATTACTATCTTCATATGCTTCACGCCTCACTTTTCTCTCTTAACTCTTTTAAAATTTTCTTTACTTTATCCGGAGTAAGGGAACCGTAGGTCTCATCGTTTATCATCATTACAGGTGAAAGACTGCAGCAACCAAGACAAGCTACAACTTTGAGCGAGAACAATCCGTCATCTGTTGTGTCTCCGTCTTTAATTCCCAATTCTTCACAAATAGTTTCTTCAATTTTCTTTGCTCCGTTTACATGACAAGCAGTACCGCAACACAAAAGAATCAAATACTTACCAACAGGCTTAAAGCGAAATTGTGTATAGAATGTCGCAACTCCCAAAACCTTAGCCGGTTTAATGCCTGTTTCTTCAGCTATATGCCACAATACATCTGTAGGCAAATAACCATAAATTTCCTGTGCATGTTGAAGTATTGTTATAAGACTTCCCGGTACTTTCGCATATTTATCAAGTACGGGTGCCAATAACGAATAATCATGCTTTTCATTACATTTGCAATTTTCACAATGTTCCATTTTCCCTATTACTGTCCTTTCTATATATAAAAATCAATTACTCTGTTATTTCTTCACCGCTTGGTGTATTTTCTTCAGAAGGTTCTTCTGTTACCCCACCTTCATCAGGTGTAGGTGTCGGTTCATCCGTAGGCTCTGTAGTCGGATCCTCAGAAGGCTCCTCAGTAGGTACTTCAGTAGGCTCCTCAGTCGGATCAGCCGTAGGCTCTTCAGTCGGTACCTCAGTAGGATCCTCAGTTGGATCAGCTGTAGGCTCTTCAGTTGGTGCTACTGTCGGCTCATCTGTGGGAGCTGTTGTAGGCGCTTCTGTGGGTGCTGTTGTCGGACTTTCCGTAGGTGCTGTTGTAGGTGCATCTGTCGGCTCTTCAGTAGGTGCCGTTGTCGGAACGTCAGTCGGCTCTGTTGTAGGTGCATCGGTCGGCGCCTGAGTAATTATCGATGGTGTCGGACTGAGCGTGCTTACCGGTGGTTTTGTAGCACCCGCGCCGGGGTTCTTAGATGCATTATATATCTTTATACCGAGAAAAGCTAAAACAATTACTACCAAAATACAGCACGCAAAGGTAACTAATGCAGGCCAAATCTTTTCGTTCTCAGTATCTGAACTGAGACCAAGTATGCTTTTCATCTTGTCCACAAAAGATTTTTCGCCTGTCTCTTTTGCTTTGTCATTGTTTGTCGTTTTTGCTTTTTTTGTTGCTCCTGCAGCTGCCGCAACTCCTGCCGCGGAAACATTTGCGGCTGCTTTTTCGTGAGAATCAGCTCTGATAACCATAATTGATGTGTCTTTTTCAAAACCTTTCTCAGCGGCAGCAGCCATCATTTTATCAATGATTTGAGATAAACTCTTTGATGTTTTGATAATTTCACAAAGTTCTTCTTCTGAAACACAATCGCAAAAAGAACTGCTGCATATTGTTAATATATCTCCGTGCTTAATCTCTGCTTCAGAATAATATGGCTCAGGCTGCATATCATCGGGAAGAATTCCCAAATACTGCGTGAGTTTATCTTTTTTTGAGTGTGTGGCAAGTTTATCTTCGTCTATAAGACCATTTTTAAACATTCTGTAAGCGTGATTATGATCTTCTGTAAGCTTGCTTAAATTTCCTTTTCTGAAAAGAAAAATCTTTGTATTACCCAAATTACAAGTAATCAATGCTTTTTCATAAATTGCCACAGTAGCAATTGATGTATGTATATCTTTTTCGGGTAATTCTGTTGCTTTTGCGATTACTGCTTCATTTGCTTCTTTAATATATTCTTCAACATAAGAATACAAAACATCTGCCGCAACATCATAATCGCTGCTTATTTCATTTTCTAAAGCTTTCTTATGAAAATCGCTTAATTTTTTAATTGCTATCAAAGAAGCTTCATCTGCATAACGATCTGCTCCTTTTCCCTCTGTTATAGCATAAAATTGAAGACCTTCCTGCTCTTTCTTTTGTCTTAAAAGAATCTCGGAAGACTTATACTCTTCTGTTATATATTTTGAATTAAGGTATATGTTGTTGCTGTTATATTCTTTATTATTGCCGGGACAAGTTGCCGCCACTGCTCTGTAAAACATAATTAGCACTCCTATCATTTATGAAATTTACCCAAACTCTATTATAACACAAAACAATTTCGTGGCAAATAATTTTTGTGGCAAAACAACATACCAATATTAACCAAAAAGCTCCAAGACTCATATTTATCATGAATCTTGGAGCTTTCTACGTCTTTTTAATATTAATTTAATAATGGCTTTCTGATAAATCAGAGTGTTTCCGAATAAATATAGTTTAATCTGCCGTACGGAGCAGCATCTCCGTCTTTATAAAATGTCCAAATATCAAAATTACCTTCTTCGTCCTTTTGATAATTGTCTGCCCATTTGAATTGAATGTTAATAACAGGTTTACCATTATTTTCAACAATACCCAAGTCTGCTCTCTTTATTGCAAGCATAAGTTTATTGCCTTCCACTTTCATTTGCACGGTACCTGCTTTTTCCCAACCCCAAGAGCCGCCTGTAGCCTTGGAGAGTGTGCCCGTATTTCCGTTGGGAGCATCAATATTCACAGCAAAATCATAACCGTACCAATTTTTATTTCCGTCAACACCGGAATCAATAAACAATGACATCCAATTACCCTCTGAAGCAGGTGTAATGGCCTCCGCAGTATCGACATAAAAATAAATATTTTCTTTATCATGTGCAACTTTCATATTAACTATATCGTTGCGTCCTGTAAGATTTTCATATTTTTCTTTGCCAAAGCCGTTTTGTTTACGGTCTACAGTGTCGTTCTTGTAATCTCGGTATTTAGCAGTAACCGATTGCGCATCCCACTGAGCAAAAGAACCGTTAATATCAATTGTTTGGTCGTCACCTACATAAACACGCCCTTCAGCTCCTTTGTATTTTCTGATATACTCCACCATTTGCATATAGTAATTATCTCCGAAAATACCTGCTGTCGGCTCTACGTCGCGACTTGTGTTGTAATCGGCGCAGTCTACGAAAATAATTTGACCACTGCTTGTTGTAGGCTGTCTTTGTGCGACCCACTCATTCCAACCGGTTACAAAAATCATTTCAGGGTCTTGCTTTATTGCAAAATCCCACTGTTCTGCGAAGTTATATCCATACAAAATAGCATCTTTTGATGTATCGTTTCTGCCGTTATGCCAACATCTCGTCCTATCGTTTGCCCCGTACCACGCTGTTTTACTGAAACATACCGTTGCGGAATGTTGTGCTACTGACACATTTACAACTTCTTTGCGTCCGCCTACACCGTATACAGAGGTTTCTTTAAGAGATCTGCTAAACTCCATCCACGGAAAACCATTATCTTTTCTGCCTTCTGTTGGCCATTGTGATTGTTTTATCGTAAAAAATTCTTTTAATTCATCTGACGCTTCGGAAACATTGCCTACAATCATAGGCTTGCCGTCCCAGTTATACCATAATTCGTTAAGTCTGGGATATTTTTTAGCCAATGCTTTGTTATTGTAAAAGTTCCTATATATGTTTTGCATTGTAGTTCCTGAATTTGAATTGGTATAAAATGCAATTTGCGGCACATCTACACCCATTTCGAGATATTCATACCACACAGCAAGCAATTCTTTAACTCTTGCATCATAAATATATCCGTTTGTTGTATCGAAAACAATAAAATCAACACCCGCATCTGTGAGCATTTGCAAATGTTTGCGCATTACCCATTCATCAGAAGAGAGATAATATCCAAAAAGAGGTTCTCCCCAAAAATGATGTGCATTTTGCGGGCCACCGCCTGACATTAGCCAATCTTTTTCTGACTTAATGGCATCCGGGTTTGCCTCTACTATTGCGCTGTTATCATATGGGCCTGCTTTGCCGTGTTCACCCATCCATAAAAAGTAAAAAATACCAACTTTTCTATCTCTTTCGTTGCCTACAATATTATTACCTGCGACAACTCTTCCTAAATCATCAACACCGCCGTATGCACCATTAACATCAACAAAAGGTCCTTCGTATCTCTTGCCCGTTTGAACTCCCGGCTTTACCTGAGGATTTGTTTCGGTGCTTTTATTACATGCAACTATGCTAAACAACATTGAAAAAGCAATAATTAAACAAAACAATTTTTTTCTCATCATTCTGCTTCTCCTTTAAATATTATTTCCCCATTCATTATGTATGTGAAAAGTATAACAAAAGACATTTTCTGTGTCAAATTCAACTGAATATTACTACCTCTGCTACCGAAAGTATTCTAAAAGGCAATGCCGAACATCCTATACCCGATGTAATATACATTTTTTTACCCTCAAATGTATGCATACCGTAATATATTTTCTTTCTTGGCAAAATATCATTTTTCAATACTGTAAATTCTATATTAAATGGCATTTTCATCTGTCCGCCATGTGTATGGCCTGCCAAAATAATATCAGGACTGTTTATTTCATCAATTTTCAGTACAATATCAGGATTATGCGTAAGTAAAATAAATTTGTATCCATTTTCAACGGCTTTCTCACGCCAGTTCCTTGTCAATTCATTACAATCAATTGTATTTGTTCTCGCATCTGCCAAACCGCCGAAGAGAGTATTTTTAAAAATAAAAGAGCTATTTTCTAAAACATGTACATTATTTCCACTTTTTTCTATTTTTGCAATATAATCTTGCTTTTTATACCCTGTATTTGTAAAAATTTTATTATCATGATTGCCCAAAGTCACAAGTATAGGACACTCGTTATTCTCAGATAGCTTTTTAATAAAGACCTCAACACGATGAAAATATTTCATATTACTGCACAAGTCTCCCGTTATTGCAATAATCTCCGGCTTTGCTTTATTTACTTCATTAATTATTTTATCGTGATTTACAAGCACAGTATCAAAATGAAGATCTGAAAGTAACACAATTTTTACTCCCAAGTCTTCTTTTATTTCTCTTGTAACAAGTTTTTTAGCCTGCATATACATTAATATACAGGCTATTATCATCAAAATTATCATTTTTTATTTTTACTGCTCTTTTCTTTTTTTTGTTTATCCATTTTTCTCTTTTTTATACCGGCAAGTGTAATATCTTTTTTGAAGAAAATAAGAACTGCCATAGAAAACAATCCATAAGCAATAGCAAATACGGCCAAAGCAAAAAATCCGTAAGCAAGATATTTTATTAAATCAGACCATCTGAAAGCTCTTTTGGGTTCAATATTATCTATTTTTACAACATCAATGGTTGCATCGCTTACATTAGGCGCCTCAGTTTCATTTGGGGATAAAGTAGAAACTTCGTTTTCTCCGTTATCATAAGGAGGTGCAGTAAAATCATATAAATAATCCGGTTCTCCTGTCGCAGTTGGAGTAGGAGTCGGTGTCATCGTTACTTCTGCAGTAGTAGTTTCTGTTGCAGTTGATTCTGCCGTTATCTCACTTGTAGATTCCGGTGTTTCAATTATACTTTCCGGTGATGGAGTTTCAGCAAAAACACTAAAACTTACTGAAAATAAATATATGAACAACGTACACAAAACAATAAGTGCAAAACATTTGGATTTGTATGAAATTTTGGTATCTCTAAACAATTCTTTCACAGGCATTTACTGTTCTCCTATTACATATGGACCTCTTTGTATTTTCTTTGTTTTATATCGGCCCCATAAAATAAATCCTATACCAAGTCCTAACCACAAACCGATAATCAATGCCGCAATAATCCAAAAAACAAATGCTCCGGGAGTTATTGTTCCTGCATTTCCTTTATCCGGTGCAGCAGTAGTTCCCGGAGATATTATACCCGCATAATCATCTGTTTGTAAAGTCTCAGGACTTTGTTGCGGAGCTTCTGTTGTATTTGAGAATTGAGGATTTTTAATACCCGTAACCAAAAAACTACCCAATTCAGACGTGCTGAATTTAACATTACCGTCTGTTTCTTCATCTGTAACTTTTGTTACTTGATTATTTTTCACTCTAAAAATTGAAATATTTTGGTACTGAGCAATTATTTCATTCCCATTAATCTCAATATCTATTACAGAATTTTGTACTGTATCTCTACCGTTTAATTGAAGAGCCAAATTAAAATATAAAAATATATCTTTATCTCCATCTTTTGCTCTTACCTCTTGTATTATTTGCGGAGAAATATCATTGATATTTAAATTTTTTACATTAATTGACAAATTTTCATCAACAACTCGTTTATCTGCATACATCGCATTTAAAGAAAAATCTCCAATAACAGAAATTACATTATTAACCGGTGTTGGGGTTGGGGTTACAATTGCCTCCGGTAATTCTGTAATTTCAGGAGAAGCTGTTTCAGCACAAACATTTATTACACTTGCAAAGATAATAAAAGCAATAATAAATATACCAAAAATATTTAATTTTCTCGCTGTTTTTCTCCTCAAAAGACTTTCCTCCAAATAAAAAATTTAAATAAAAACGGACCCGTCAAGAGTCCGTTTTAAAAAATACGGTTTTTAATCAATTAAAGTTTAGAAAAGATACTGTCGTTGATTGCTTTAATATCTTCTTCTTTTTTGCTCTCTACTTTATAAGCATCGCCTTTTTCATTAACCATAGCTTTGAGCTTCTCAACAGCTTTATCTTCAAGCCACTCTGCTTTAATTCTATCTTTAATACTGTCTGCAGCACCTTTTTCTGATTCTGTTGAATTTTCATAGTCTGTGATTGACTCTGCACGAACAACAAAGATAGCTGTTTCAGTTTCGATAATTTCTAATTTTGTCATAACATCTTTTTTCTCATCTGTCTTATCAGCTTCTTTATCAGTCTCTGCATCCTGAGCTTGAGGCTCGTCTTTTACCTCTTTGTCAGTCTCAGTATTCTTATCTTCTTCTTTATCTGCTTCTTTCTTAATAATCTGTGTACGGTCTTCGTTCCAAATCATTGAAAGTGCATAATCTGTAATTTCTTCAATAGTGCTGGGACTTACATTGTTAATCTGGCTGAGTCCGCCTTCTTTACTTGAATTAGGATCGTCAGATTCAGCTTTGATATAATCAATGAATGAAAGATTTTCTCTGTCAACTGTCTTCTCGCCTTTATCGTTAAGAATGTAGTTGCCGTCTTTATCCTTTTTATATGTGTTCATTGTTTTGCCTGAATTGTAAGCATCCATAACTTCTTTTGCAGCATCGAGAGCTTTTTTATATGCCTCGTTGTATTTATCAAGTTTTGTTTGATAATCTGATGCTTTGTCGTCTGTAGGTTTCTCTACACCAACATCAATTTGGAATTGACGAATACCGATTGTTCTGTAATCATCGGGCTTTTCATCATAAATTGCTTTAAGTTCTTCATCCTTAGGACTCATATCTTTTTTGAGATCCTCTTTGTATTTTTCAATTGTACTTTGCATTATAGCATAATCTTTATAGTCAGAAAGTTTCATGCCGCCGAGGAAATACGCCTCTACCATTTCTTCTGAATATCCATAACTCATATATTGGTTATAGTAAGATGTAATATTTGACTTAAGGTTTGTTTTCTCTTCTGAAGAAAGCTTATGTCCCGCTGCAACTGCAAGTCTGTATTGTGCTTTGAATTGTCTCGCATCTTCTAAAGCGTTCTTTGCTGCTTCAGCTTTACGCTCATCAGTCCAAAATGCTTTATAAGCCGCATCTTTTTCTTCATCCGTCATTTCGTCAAAATTATCAGGTTCTTTATACTCTTCGTCTTGAAGTTTATACATAGCATTTTGCAAGAAATAACGATATTCATAATCATAAATTTTAAGTCCGTCCACTTTAGCAACATAACCTGTTGTAAGAGTGATAATAAGTACAATTGCAACTACAATAGCAACAAATGCACCAAGACCTACTGAAATCCAAGTTATTAACTTATTGTCATAACTCTTCTTGCTTTTATTGTTCTTTTTAAGTTTAAGTTTCTTATCGGCCATATTAATACCGCTCCTTAGTAAATATTTTTATATATTAAACGATAGTTTAAACTGTGAAAAATCGCTTCTAACATTATATATGCGTTTCTTGTTTTTTGCAATGGTAAAATTTCAAAATATCATTAACAAAACCCAAAACATCATTTAATCTGTCTTTATCTTGTAATTTATAAAGCAAATATGGCTCTTCTGCCGGCATAAACTTTACACGTTTACCATATTTAGCAATAAAATCAGTACCTAAAGCTAAATTATTTATTATTGCATAAAAAGCTTTGCTTTCTTTTGTAACAATTAATTGCACAGCACCATTTTTTTCTATAACAGAACTTATACCGCACTGCGAGCACGCATACCTGATTCTTGATATTTTAATTAAATTTTCAACATTTGTAGGTACATTTCCGTATCTGTCAATCAATTCATCAGTTATTTCATAGGCATCGTCTTCTGTCTCAACTCTTGATATCTTCTGATATATATCCAATCTTGCCTCTTCGTCTGCAATATAATCACTGCTGATATAACCATTGATTTGAAATGATACACTGACTTGAAGCTTTTCTTGCGGAACATTGCCGCTCTCTTCTTCTACTACCTCGCTCAGCAATCTGCAATAAGTATCATATCCGACAATCGCCAATTGTCCGTGTTGTCTTTCACCCAAAACACTGCCCGCACCTCTTATTTCCAAATCTCTTAACGCAATCTTGAAACCTGATCCAAATTCCGTAAAATCTCTTATAGTGCGAAGTCTTTTTTCTGCATTTTCATTTAATGTTTTATCTTTTTTATACGTTATATACGCATATGCAGTCTTTCCTGAACGTCCCACACGACCTCTAATTTGATAAAGTTGTGCCAACCCCATATGATCGCTGTCTTCTACAATAATTGTGTTTGCATTAGGCATATCAAGCCCGGACTCAATGATGGTGGTGCAAAGTAAAATGTCGTATTCGCCTCTGCAAAATGCTTCCATAATATTTTCAAGCTCTCTTTCACCCATTTGTCCGTGTCCAACCGCAATTCTTGCCTCCGGAACAAGTTCTCTGAGCTGCCTCATTTTTTCATCAATAGTTTTTACCTTATTATATAAATAAAAAATTTGTCCTTTTCTTCCCATTTCACGATAAATTGCATTTTTTATCATCGTGGGTTCCCATTCAGCAACATAAGTTTGCACCGGATGTCTGTTTTGAGGAGGTTCTTCCAATAAACTTATATCTCTGATACCCGATAAAGACATATGGAGTGTTCTCGGTATAGGTGTTGCAGAAAGCGTTAAAATATCAACATCCGGCCTGTCTGTTTTTAATTTTTCTTTGTGCATAACGCCGAATCTTTGCTCTTCATCAATTACAACAAGTCCTAAATCTTTGAATTTTACTTTGCCTTTGATGATACTATGTGTACCAACTAAAATATCAATTTTTCCTGCTTCCAATTCTGTCAAAATCTTCTTTTTTTCGGAACTTGTGCGAAACCTACACAAATAGTCTATTTTTATAGGAAAATTACTAAATCTTTCTATAAAATTTTTATAATGTTGCTGTGCCAAAACTGTAGTAGGTACTAAAAATGCCACCTGTTTGCCTTCACAAGCAACTTTAAACGCTGCTCTTAAAGCAACCTCAGTCTTTCCGTAGCCAACATCTCCGCATAGAAGCCTTTCCATTGGATGGTCTTTTTCAAGATCGGCTTTTATTTCCTCTGTACATTTCAACTGGTCATCCGTTTCATCGTACGGAAAGTATTCTTCAAACTCACTTTGCCATACTGTGTCGGGAGAATACGCATGACCTTTAATTTTTGAACGCCTTGCATATAGCTCAACTAATTCTTTAGCATAAGTTCTTAATGATTCTTTTACTTTAGCAGTCGTACGATTCCACTCTGCTGAACCAAGTTTATTAATTTTAGGACTTATACCTTCAGGACCTATATATTTTTGTATACTGTCAAGCTGAGGAGTTGGAACATATAACACACCGTCATCGCGATAATTGATTTTAATGTAATCCCTACGAATACCATCCACTTCAACCGTTTCAATTTTTTCAAATCGTCCTACACCATGTACATCGTGTACAACAAGGTCACCGGGTTCAATTTCTGCAAAATTAGATACAGGTTTACCTTTAAGCTTCTTTTTTGATGCAATTTTTTCTCTTTTAAAAAGAGAATCATCAGAAAAAAGCGCCAATTTTATATCATCACATATAAATCCTGATGAAATTACATGTTTTGAAACTTTAATAATTAATTGTTTAGGTAATCTACCTTCTTCTTGAAGACTCTTAAACCTATTTTTTTTACCTTCGCTGTTTGTTGCAATAATTGTATTATAGCCACTTTCGGCCAATTCTTGCACTGAATCCATCATCATCTCTAAATTTCCGCCAAATGGATCCGTACTTCTGCAAGAAAATTCTATTTTTTTACAATTTCCTCTATCTGCCAAAAATTTATCTACATATACTATACTTGAGGATTCTTCTTCACATAATAATTCTGCTTGCTGTGAATCCATCATAATATCATAAGTTTTACCTAAAATACCCGATATATCCTGTATTGTATCACAAATTCTTATATAATCATTCTTAGTAGAATCTATTGATTCCTTAAATTCAGCAAACTCTTCAAGAAAAACACAACATTTTCCCGTATAATCAAAAATCGTATATTGATTATTTAATATATAAGGTAAGTATCTGTCATAACCTTTAAAAATATTCCTTGGCAACATTTTATCGACATCATTTATCACTCTGTTATAAAGATTTGATGTTTCTTTTATGTCAGATAGTTGCAAATCTCTTATAACATCACTTTTAACTCTATCAGCATGTTCCCAATTCCATATATATGTCTCATTATCAGGTAAAATTAAAACTTCTCTTGTCTTATCAATTGTTCTTTGAGAAATAATATCAAAAACTCTTACAGAATCAACTTCGTTGTCAAAAAATTCTATTCTTATCGGGTTTTCTGCTCCATACGGAAATATATCAACTATGTCTCCTCTAACGGCAAATTGTCCTTTACCATCAATCTCAGAAAGTCTTGTATACCGTATAGATGCAAGCTTTTTAACGAGCTCGTCAATCTCAATGATATCTCCTTCTTTAATTTCAACAGCAGAATTATTAATATAATCCGGATTAGGTAACCATTGAGCAACTGTTGCAGGTGTTGTAACAAGTATTTTCCAATCACCTTGAAGAATTTTATATAATGTATCTACTCTTTGAGCACTCAATTCTGAGCTTTTTGATTCTACATCATAAAGCATATATTCATACGGAGATAAAGTAAGAATCTCATCGGGTTTTGATGCAAAAAATCTCAAATCCTCTACTATTTTTGATGCAAAAAGAGAATTACCGGCAATATAAACTATCTTATCAGGTATATTTTCATTGTTTTCACTCGTTAGAGCACAAGCGATATTAGCTGCATATGACGAAATTATTCCTGTAAGATTTATTCTATTTTTCTTACAGGAAATATAATCACACAAATATTTATAATTTTTGCTTTTTCTTATATACTCAAGCATATTCATATATTATTTTTTTGTTCCTTTGGTGTTATATTTATTCATCGCACTTTCAACACCTTTATCCACAACATACAGTGCCGCATCAGCTGCAACATCAAACATTTTATCCATCTTTTCTTTTTCTTCTGTGCTAAAATGCCCCAAAACAAATTTACTCGTATCCATATTTGGATTTTTAGGTCCTATGCCAACTTTTATTCTTGTGAAAACCTCTGTACCAACATATTGTATCACAGACTTCATACCATTATGACTGCCCGCACTACCTTTTGATTTAATTCTTATTTGATCTGTATCTATTGCATAATCATCGTATATTACAATCAAATGATTTTCATCCGTTTTAAACCAATTCATAACAGCATCTACTGACTCACCACTGCTATTCATATATGTTTGAGGTTTTAATAAAACAACTTTTTGTCCTTTATAATCACAAATATAATATTTTCCTTTAAATTTAACGTTTTCTTTACTATTTTCACCTATCTTTTTTATAAGCTTATCAATAGTACAAAAACCACAATTATGGCGAGTATCTTCATACTCCGGACCGGGGTTCCCCAAGCCGGCAATTATCCATACTTCCTGATTTGATTTATTATTTTTTTTATTAAATATTTTAAACATAACAATCCTAATCTCAATAAAAATTATTTTTTCTTAATAATTACATCTGATACACTTGTTCGATCAATTGAACATTTTTCTTCTTGTGACAACTCAATATCCGGTACACCATCTTTAATTTGTTTGTAATACATATTACAACCTTGTCTGTATTGCAAGCCTGTAATAACAAGTCCATCACCATTTTCATTTGAGAAACCTACAGAATAACTTAATTTAGCTTCATTTTCTGCTGTTGTATGATATCTTACAATTTTTATTTTATCAAAGCATTTTTTTTGTTTATCTCTTAAATTAGAAATATCTCTGTTAACTGTTTTTAAATCTTCTTTTATTTCAATTTCTTCTCTTAAAATATCATACAAAAGATCTTCTACACTTTGTCCGGATAATTTATCATTTAACACATTTTGTTTTTTCTGCAAAATTTCTACTTTTCTATATAATTTATATATTACAATAAAGCAAAAAATTAATAATACACCCAAAAAGATAACGCCATATATAAAATATTTTTCCATATTCACACCGTAACCTTTATTTATTTATCAAAAACTCTATTAAGCGTTCTCTTTCATCTTTAGAATAATATTCTATTGTGATTTTACCCTTACCATTATTATCATTTAAAACAACTTTTGTTCCTAAAGAAGTTCTTAATTTATCTTGAACATATTTAATTTCTTGCTTATTAATACTGTCTATACTGACTTCTTCTTTTTTATCGAACTTTTCTTTTTGTGACATTACTTTTTTGACATATTGTTCAACTTGTCTCGCATTTAATCCTGCTTTAACAACATAATCAGCCACAATTTTTTGTTCTTTTGCTTTTTCAATTGCTAATATAGGTCTAGCTTGTCCTACAGAAAGCTCTCCGCTTATCAATAAATTTTTAACATCTTTTGATAAATTCAAAAGTCTTAATGTATTAGCAACAGCCGGTCTGCTTTTGCCCACAATAGTAGCAATTTGTTCTTGTGTCATAGAATATTCTTCCATTAACCTATTATATGCTTCTGCTTCTTCAATCGGATTTAAATCTTCTCTCTGAATATTTTCAATCAAAGCAAGCTCCATTATTTCTTTATTTGAAGCAGTTCTTTCAATTACAGGTACTTTTTTTATACCTGCAACCCTTGCAGCTCTCCATCTTCTCTCGCCTGCAATAATATAATAAGTATCATTTTCTTTAGTTACAATTAAAGGTTGAATAATACCATGTTCTTTTATTGATTCAGCAAGTGTTTCTATTTTTTCTTTATCGAAAATTTTTCTTGGCTGACCTATACCGGGCTCTATTTTATTTATATCAATTTCTATTACACTATTTTTTGCATCAACAGTTGAATTTTCTGTAATTAAAGCACCTAAGCCTTTGCCAAGTGCACTTCTTTTTATAGCCATTTTATTACCTCCAATTAATAAAAAATAAAGCTTTCTTATTTAACATTTATCAACTCATCAGCAAGTTGTAAATAAGCTTCTGCGCCTTTTGAATTCTTATCATATAAAATAATAGGAAGTCCGTAACTTGGAGCCTCACTTAAACGCACATTTCTTGGTATAAGAGTTTGATATACTTTGTTTGTAAAATGCTTTCTCACTTCATCTGCAACTTCTATAGAAAGATTTGTACGAGCATCAAACATTGTTAAAACTACACCTTCAACCTTTAAAGATCTATTTAAATGTTTTTGTACAAGTTTAACAGTATCCATTAATTGGGACAAACCTTCTAATGCAAAATATTCACATTGTATAGGAACTAAAACCGTATCAGCAGCAGTTAAAGCATTTAATGTTAATAAACCTAAAGAAGGAGGACAATCAATAAAAATATAATCATAATCATCTTGAACTTCTGAAATAGCATATTTGAGTCTATTTTCTCTTGAAAGTAAACTTACTAATTCAATTTCTGCACCGGCAAGGCTAATACTGGAAGGACAAAGTGTCAATGTTTCTTGCATTGTCTTTAAACTAGTATCTTTTAATGATATTTCATTAATAAGAACATCATAAATAGACGAAGTCATTTTTCTTTTATCAATACCCAAACCTGTTGTAGCATTTCCTTGAGGATCTAAATCTATTAAAAGTACACGTTTTCCTCTATATGCAGTACATGAACTCAAATTAATTGACGTTGTAGTTTTACCTACTCCACCCTTTTGGTTTGCAACAGCAATAACTTTAGCCATAAGCAAAAACATCCTTTCAAAAAATGTTTCACGTGAAACATTTTAACTTACTTTACCTGTTAATGTTTCACGTGAAACAATATATCACATAATTAAATATCAAGATTCTTTACAAATACAGCATTTTCTTGAATAAATTCTTTTCTTGGTTCAACTTTTTCACCCATTAAATCAGAGAAAATTTCATTTGCAGCAACTGCATCTTCTAATTTAACTCTTAACATAACTCTCGTTTTAGGATCCATTGTTGTTTCCCACAATTCTTGTGGTTGCATTTCACCAAGACCTTTAAATCTTTTAATTGAAAGATTTTTATCTTGTTTTGTCCAACCTTTTTCTTCTATTTTTCTACTTAACTCGTCATCATCAAATGCATAAAATGATTCTTTACCTTTTTCTACATTATAAAGTGGAGGTTGAGCTAAATATAAATATCCATGTTCAATAAGAGGACGCATATATCTGTAAAAGAATGTCATAAGCAACATTCTGATATGTGAACCATCGACATCGGCATCGGCCATAATAATTACTTTATGATATCTAAGTTTTGTTACATCAAAATCAGGACCAACATTAGCTCCTAATGCCATAATTACAGGTAAAAGTTTCTCATTACTGTAAACTTTATCTATTCTTGATTTTTCAACATTCAACATTTTTCCCCACAAAGGAAGTATTGCTTGAGTTTCTCTTTGTCTACCCATTTTTGCTGAACCGCCGGCTGAATCACCCTCTACGATGTAAATTTCACAGAGAGCAGGATCTTTTTCTGAACAATCAGATAATTTACCGGGAAGCGATGTGCCTTCCATAGGATTCTTTCTTCTTGTAAGTTCTCTTGCTTTTTTAGCAGCCTCACGAGCTCTTGCAGCAGTAAGACATTTTTCAATAATTAATTTAGCAATTGCAGGATTTTCTTCTAAAAAAGCACTTAATTTATTACCAATTACATTTTCAACAAGAGTTCTAATATCGCTATTACCGAGTTTTTCTTTTGTTTGTCCTTCAAATTGAGGATTTTCAAGTTTAACTGATACAATTGCAGTTAAACCTTCTCTAACATCTTCTCCGGCAAGACTTTTATCATTTTCTTTGATATGATTATATTTTTTTGCATAATCATTAAATACTTTTGTCAAAGCAGTTCTAAAACCTGTTAAATGAGTACCGCCGTCTCGGTTAATAATATTATTTGCATAACAATAAATATTTTCAACATATGAATCATTGTATTGCATTGAAACTTCAACACTTGAACTATCTTTTTCACCTGTTATATAAATAGGAGTTTCATGTAAAACAGTTTCTTTACGATTTAAATATTCAACATAAGAAATAATACCGCCTTCATAATGAAGAACTACCTCATTTGCTTCTTCTGCTCTATTATCTATAAGTACAATTTTAACTCCACGATTAAGAAAAGCCATTTCTCTAAAACGTGTTAAAAGAGTATTATAATCAAAATTAAGTTCTTCAAATATCTCTCCGTCAGGCTTAAAAGTAGTTTTTGTGCCTGTATGAGTAGCAGAACCTATAATTTTAAGTTCTGTAGCAGTTTTACCTCTTTCATATCTTTGATAATGAACTTTACCTTCACGGCTTACTTCAACTTCAAGATATTCAGATAAAGCGTTTACAACAGATGCACCAACACCATGCAAACCTCCGGAAACTTGGTATCCTCCACCACCAAATTTACCACCGGCATGGAGAACAGTATGTACAACCTCAACAGTAGGTATACCCATCTGTTTGTGAATTCCAACAGGAATACCTGCACCGTTATCTTCAACCGTAACGGAATTATCGCTGTTTATAATGACTTTAATAGTATCACATCTTCCTGCAAGAGCTTCGTCAATACTATTATCAACTATTTCATAAACAAGATGATGTAAACCCCTTGCTGATGTACTTCCAATATACATACCGGGACGTTTTCTGACAGCTTCAAGACCTTCTAAGACTTGAATGTCATTCTCATTATAATTGTTGGCGTTTTCCACAAGAATTACTCCTTTTCTCTAATTAGAATCCTTTTTTAGATCTTAATTTTAATGTAGAAGCAGATATAGGAGAAATATAAATTTTTTGATCATTATTTTCTTCTCTATCTGATGTAACTATAAATGATCTTGGCATATCATTTGATATTGTAATACTGGTGCCTTTTTGTTCTGAATTACTTAAAAATTTTCTTGTTTCACCTTTAGTAGTGGTCCTATCGATATCAAAAATACCAATAATATTTTTACTTAAAACTGAAACATTTTCACCAATATGCAAATACATAAATAACCTCTATCAAAATCATTTATAATCTGTTATATTGTATCACAAAAAGGAATTTTCTACAACACTACACAACCATTTTTAATCTCAAAAATTCTATAGTCGTCAATGATTGTTGACACTTTTCTTTCAACTCGTCTTGTCAAGGTTAAGGTGGAGATTTTCGCCAGAAAATACTACCGGCCTTGACAATGATATTATCAATAATGCTTTCTCCGGCTTGTCCGATATTTCGGGCAAGCCCTTATAACTAAATCATAACTGCTAAATAATCACTCAAAACCTCACTTGGGCTTCTAAACCCCAAACAAATTTTCACATAGTTATTTGATTTTAAATTATATCTTTTCAGTTGCTTCCTTCCGTCAGCAAGACTATACATACGCATCTTAGAATAAAACCGTTGTTCATCTATTCTGTGTTGACGTTCGACTTTGCCGTTGTGTCTTGGTGTAGCAACTCTTATCCTATGATATTTTATTTCATTTACTTCCAAACCTTCCTCAAATATTGTTTTTGACGAATTTTTATTAAGTAACGCAGTAGTCCATTCAGTTCCGTTATCTGTCTGTATTTCGATGATTTTAAAAGGAAATGCCTCTATCAACTTATTAAGAAAATCTATCGAACTATACGTACTATGTTCATCATACATTTCTCTGAATGTATATCTGGTGCACTCGTCAACAGCTGTATACTGATAGTATTTTTTACCATCCGAAACACAATGACTTGGAACAAATTTCACATCCACCTGAACTTTTTGACCTGGAAAATCAGCTTTTTTATATTCCTTATTTTTTCTTCCTTTGCGTTTTTCTTTATCTTCTTCCTTTAGTAAAGTGCGTAATTTTTGTAGCATTACCTTGTAACATCGCTCATATCCTTTTTCTCGAATTTTTTGCCAAAGTAGCAGTTTATCGTTTTTGTAGTAAGGATAATATCGAAGAATCAAGTTTATCTCATCGTCTCGGTGCTGTTTCGGATGACTTTTAGGTCTATGGCTATGTTCTACTAAACTTTTCCACGATTTGCCGTCGTATCTATCCCTCCAATTGTAAATGACCTGTCTACTACAGCGAAAACGATCAGCTGCTTTTGAGACTCCATTTTTAAAAGAATATTTAACTACCCGTTGACGATACCTTGCTTCTGATGCTATACTTTGTTTCATAAATGACTCCTTTGTTTTTGTTTTTTTGGTCGAAAGCATTATATCAAATTCGAGTCATTTATTTTTTTGTTTTTTGTCAACAATCATTTATACCACAACACTCTAATATGTAAGATGGTGTCAAGTTATTCTTGGAGTTTTAGAAATTTTTGTACATCTTGCTTTTAGACGAAAAATCTCATTTATGATTTAAATTGTTACTTTTGATTTTCCATACGCTTTTAGCAATATGCTTGTTCCGGTCACTTTTCCTCTTTGGCTGATTTCTTTTTCAAATATGTTCTAATTGTAGTTGCTGCCATATTTTTGAGCTGTTTGCTCTCTGGCATATTCTTGATATATTTATATTGCTGTGGCCGAGAATGTCAGCAAGTTTGGTAATATCCTTCTCTATTCCGTAAAAAGTGCGAGCAAACAAGTGGCGAGTTTTTCCTTTAAGGGAAACAACAGCCGCACCGTGCCTAACTGCCTCGACAGTTATATACGGCAATTCGCTTACGCGTATGCCTGTGCTGCAAATTGTTTGTATTAATAAGCAGAGTCGTTCGTTGCCTTTTTGTTTGGCAGTATTCACCAGACGTAAGTACTCTGCCTTGGTGAGTTCTTTTTCCTCCGGGCAATATATTTGGCGTTGTAACTTTATTGATTTTACTTTTAATTCGTGCCAACCGAGGAAGGCAAATAAGCTGTTTATTGATGCAAGCATAGAGTTTATGCTTCGTACAGCATAATCGTCTGTAATTAATTTTGATTTATATTCGATAACTTTTTCTTTTGTAATGTTATCTTTGCCTAAAAATTTCACAAAAGTTGCCACATCGCGGGCATACTTTTCTATAGTGTTTTGACTTTTTTCTTCTGCTTTCAGCCACGCATAAAACGCCTGAATATCTTCACCTGTTAAAATTCTCTCCATTTCATTACCTCCGGATAATTTTTGTTATATATTTTATCCAAAAGGTAGCAATGTACAAAATAATATAGATAAATTTCACAGTTGTGCTACCGACTTAACCGGAAAGCGTACTGTATACCAAACACCCATTTGGGCTATTAAATTATATGTATCACTTTTGTCTTTACCGCATATGCTATCGCTGAGCATATTTTCAATGTTGTTAAGGTTGACAAAGCCAACATTATTGTGCATAATATGTTCAGTGATCGAGTTGCAGAAACCTGTGAGGCCTGCGACCAAGGAAGTTCCTGCGGGGGCTTCCTTTATTTATTGAAAGGAATGTTTATGGCAAAACCATTTTTATCGTTTGATGATCAAATTAAATACTTAGAGCAGGACAAGTCTTTGATAATTAATGATCACGACTATGCTAAGTTGATGTTACAGCAAATTGGTTATTTTGCTCTAATCAGTGGCTATAAAACCCCTTTCAAAAATCCCACCACACAAAAGTATCGTGATGGTATAACCTTTGATAATATTGTCGCTTTGTATAAATTCGACGAGAATTTAAGGGAACTTTTTCTAAAGTACTTATTACAAATCGAGCGACACATTCGCTCTCTTCTTTCCAATCATTTCACCGAAAAATATGGTGAATCACAAGAACATTACTTAAATAAGTCGAACTATGAAAATACCGCAAAAAACCGTACTGATATAGCTCGTCTTGTTGATACTCTTGATAAGTTGGCAAATCATAACTACGACTATCCTTACATAAACCATCAACGAAAAAAATATGGCAACGTCCCTTTATGGGTACTTATAAATTGTTTAACTTTTGGAAGCCTGTCGAAGCTTTACATCCTTTCAACTCAAGACCTACGTGCGAAAGTATCAAAAAACTTTAAAGGTGTAAACGAAAAACAGTTACACCAATATCTTACAGTTATCACAAAATTTCGCAATGTTTGTGCACACAACGAGCGTCTGTATTCGTATCACACAAAAGACGCCATCCCTGATACTGCATTACATAGCAAACTAAAAATCCCAAAACAAGGAACCGAGTATAAATATGGCAAGCGTGATTTGTTTGCTTTATATATTGCGTTTAGATATCTTCTCCCCGATGACTCCTTCAAGAAATTCAACAAGAATTTGATGCAGATTATTAATCACTATCTTAAAACATCCGCAGTCCTCACAGAAAGCGAATTAAACAAAATGATGGGTTTTCCAAACAACTGGAAGCGTATCACACGATACAAAGAATAAAGTAATCATTCTGTTTTGTGGAATCTTTAACTTCTTGTGTACGAAGATTTTTCTTTGTTGCCATACTGCGAATCAATATCACATCGAATAATTTTGCGTATTTCTACACTTTTATAATATGTCATATTTTGATTTTTTATATTCATTCTTTAGCGTCTGCTTCCCCATTATCAGCAATCGAACGAGGCCGCAAAGCTCGTATTCTGTTCGCTCAAGGTTCAAATATACCACACTTGGTGTCGGCGGTTCACCTCCACCAAACAAGTTAAAGGCGATCCCATTCCCCTTGGGAGATGGATTCGCCTTTATCGTTTATTTCTAAGCATACATATGCAAAGCCACAGACGGTTTCCCGCCTGTGGCTTTATATTTTTGTGATTAATATAGAATTCTAAAATAATCTAAATAGGCCTTAAAGCGATCCTGTGCGGTGAGGCAGGTATCCATTAGGAAACCTTTTTCGTGATCCCATTCTTTGAGTCCGCGATAGTAGAACAGTTTCAGGTTATCCTCAATGATAAACGGCACTATATTATATTTCAGACACTCTTTGAAGAGAATCAGACGGCCCACACGGCCATTTCCGTCCTGGAAGGGATGAATACGTTCAAAGACCACATGGAAGGCCACGATGTCCTCAAAGGTCTTAGAAGGCATCGCATTATAGTCCGCCAGCAGCTTACGCATTTCGTCGGCAACGTTTTCCGGTAGTGTGGTGTCGTTACCGCCTACCTCATTGGGCAACTTCTTGTACTCCCCTACCGCAAACCAATCCTTGCGGCTATCGCTGGTACCGGTTTTCAGAGCTGCGTGTAGATCTTTGATGAACTTTTCAGAGAGCGTAGCCCCTGCTCCATCAATCACCATATCAATGCAGCGGAAGTGGTTAGATGTCTCGATCACATCGTCCACATTGACGGCTTCATTTTCAAAACCAATGGTGTTGGTCTCGAAGATATAGCGAGTTTGATCGTGTGTAAGACGACTACCTTCAATGTGGTTAGAGTTATATGTCAATTCAATCTGCAGCTTATGATAAATACCACCGGTCATCTTAGCAGCCTTCTGCTCTCGCAAAATCTGCAACAACGCAGGTGCATCGTTTTTCTTGTTCGCACGCTCCGGTTTCTGTGCGTTTTCCGGAATGTACCAAGTTTTGCCGATAAGCTTGGCATCGACAATTCTGCCGTGAGCACAGTAATTCCGCACACTTCGTTCGGAAAGTCCCCATTTTTCAGCCATTTTTGCGACAGATATATATTCCATAGTAGCCTCCCAGCAAGTTTTCCTAATCTTATTATACTATATTATCGGCAAAATATCAATAAAATTTCAATATCTTCAAATATTTATTGCCGATAATTTACATTTTATCCTATGGTATATAAATACCAACCAACAAAAAAAGACAGGGTCTGCTACCACCATTTGGGCATAGTACCCCCTTGGTAAAGTATCCCGTAACATATCTCTTGTCCGTTTTCTGTTTTTTCAACATGATTACTTTCTTTTTTTCTTGTCAAAAGCTTTTGCTTTGCATATAATAGTATCAGAGTTAAGACTCGTTATAGCGTTGGGCAATTGTAGCCCAGGGCTCACTGGCAGAGCTTGACTCTTTTTTGTTCCAACAAACCACAGCATCATTATCCACATTATATGTTATCGTGCCTAAATCACGCCACAAATCGACAGTTTTCATCTATGCATAGCACTTCTTTTATTACTTGTTTTTGTTATTGAATAAATGTACACCAGAAATCATGCACAAGATTTCTCCATCCATTTTGGTCTACCATTAACCCTGCGATTTTTGCAATGACAAACAACGAAATGAGAACTGCCTTTTCCGTTCTCGTCAATTTATTGGATTTAACTATTTTTATTCTTTTTTACTACGGAAAGGGGTCGCTCGCCGCAAATTTGAGAGTAGGTTTGCAGACCGTTAAATATTGCATCTTAATTTTCATTTACTAATTGTTTTCGCCTTTATCATATAGTAGAATAATTACGATAATTCGTTTTGCTATGCAAGGGAGAGATTTGAAATGAAAAAGTTTTTAAACATTTTGACTGTTTTGGGAAGTATTATTTTAAGTATTGTATTTGTTGTTACAACATTTTCTTTGGTGTTGTATTATTCCGTAGCCGGATTACTTCATCCAAAAACAATAACAACAGTTATTCAAAATATAGATTATGTTGAAGTACTCAAAGAATCAAAAGAGCTCAATCAATCCTTTAACGAGCTGGGATTAGACGAAAAAACAAAAGAAGCCGTAATTGAAAGTGATTCTTTTAACGAATTATGGGATGATGTTGCTGTCGAATTTTCTGATTTTATTACAGATTCGGATACGGAAGCAAGCAAATTAGACACCTCTGCTCTTAAAGATATTTTCAAAAAGCATACAGATGAAATTTTAGTTGTAGTTAATGAAAACAGCGACAAACAGATAGACAAAAATGAATTATCTGAGAAAATAGATGAGGTTTTTGAAAATAAATCAGATGTAATAGAAAAAACTGTTTCAAATCTTGAACCCATAAAAGAAATGGTTGTATCATACGAGACAACAACTAAAACCGTTTACAATACTCTTAAATGGTATTATATCTTAGGTTTTTGTCTGATAGAGATCATTTTCCTTGTACTTATTTATATTATGAGGCGCAAAAACTACGGCGGCTTCATTTGGATTTCCGTCGATACCGGTGTGACAGGTCTGCTTTTATCTGTCGTTGCAATAATAATCGGCAGTGGTCTTATAAGTAAAGTCTTATCAAATCTTCCGAGTGTCGCAAGTATTTTTGTAGATTCAGCAATAAATTATATTTTAACTAATTTCATTATAGCTCTTATTATCTGTTTCGCAGTTATGACTGCTTCAATCGTAGCCTGCGTTTTATTCAAAAGAAAAAAGAATCAAATCTAAGTGTAAGATTTTCCTTTTTCAAATGTAATAAATAGTGAATCGATTCAAAACCGAGGTGAGAGCATGGAGGATAAAAAATTACTTGAGCTGTTACATAAAAATCCAAGCGTCGGATTGGAACAACTGATGAATCAGTACACAAATCTTGTGTATACCGTTGTTAAAAGCAAACTAAAAGATTCCTATTGTATTTCAACTGACATAGAAGACTGTGTGGCAGATGTATTCATCAAATTCTATACAGGCCTTTCAGATTATAATCCTACAATAGCAAGTATAAAATCCTATTTGTGCGTCATCGCACGCAATCATGCAATCAATGTGGCAAAAAAACGAAGTTTTCAAAATAATTTATCTTTCAACAATGAAGAATCACTACTACAGTTGGCAGACGATATAGTAATTGAAAGCGAACTCGAAGAAAACGAACTTCGACATGAAGTTTTCAAAGCAATTGAAGCTCTCGGCGAGCCTGACTCCGGTATTATATTCCGTAAATATTACTACGGAGAATCCTCAAAAGAAATTGCCAAGGCAGTTGGTCTATCCGTTTCAAATGTAGATACACGAACACACAGAGCATTAAACAAACTACGAAGAATGTTTGGAGGGATAAATAATGAAGAAGACAATAAATAATATTTTTGACGAAGCAACACCAAACGAACTTGAAAACCTTATAGATCAAAACACTGCGGCCGATGTCACAGCAGATGTTCTTTCATCCGTCAAAAACAAAGTGTACGCCCAAATCAATTTAAATGATGCAAAACCAAAAAAGAGCATTTTTTTCCGTTGGCAAACATATGCAGCTGCAATTTGCTTTTTACTTATTTTAACCGCTTCAATCGTTATTCCCTTGATATATAAGGACAACAACACCAATATAAACTCAGCGAATATTTTTTCTCCAATCTCAGTAACGACAAGTGATATTAATATCACAGGCAAACAAATGCTGTTTCATGGCAATACTACAAGCAACGATATCGGAGAAGCAATCATGGTAGCTCCGGGTTTTGAGATACAAACAGTAATCGAAGCTGAAATTATTGAGGTTCTCCCTGACACATATTGTACTGTAGCATCCAACGATACTCCTTTGCATATTGCTAAATTGCGTGTTATAGATCAAATACGAGGAAATGGCTTCCCTACGGAAATATTTTTAAGCTATCCTTTTTACGATGCGCACATTTTTGATGGATACGAACGTTTCATATTATCCATTGAACAAGTCGGCATAGAGAACTATATGCTTATAAACAGCACTCAAAGTAAAGTTTCCTACTTTTCCAATATGTTTGAAGTGCGTTTGACATCAGACTTAGGTTACGGCTCCGTTATAGCCTTTAATGACGGTAAAGTTGACACTACATTTTGGGACAAAGCAAACCATTTGACTTCAAAAGATAATACTAATAAGGTTGATTTCAAAAATCTTCTCAGCTCATCAAACACCCTCTATCCCGCTTCTGAAGAATCCACAATAAGCGAAGTAAAATCCAATATACTCAAGCTTGCAGCCAAAGAATACATAAATATTTCCACAAGAAGATGTGATTATATCACTGCAGACGATGTATTCATTTCAGATGAAGCAAAAGAAGTTAAGGCATATCTTGAGCCAAACAATATTAATATTTTTACGCACTATCTCACATCAAGCGCAGACCGAGTAGCAGCAACATACACTCGTGTTATCAACGGTTTTTTAACAAACGAATCAATCTGCATCAATAATTACAACAGTCAAATCGGTAATGTGTCAAGAACAGGTGAAAGTTACACCGTTGAAAATCTATCTAAAATCCCTAATATAGGAGAAGCACTTTCAAAAATACAACTATCCGAGATGACACCTCCACACATTAAAATAACACCCAAAATGAGTTATAGCCACTCAAAAGCAACAGGTGTTTATCGTAAATCCAACGGAAAGGTTTACGGCATTATTCGTGTACTATGGTATTACAAATATGACTCCCATGGCTATAAAATGGACGATATGTATTGTTTATACAATGAAACCGGTCATGGCACAATCGTTGAACGAGATGATTTGAGAAAAATCATTGGCGATGATCTGTTTATTTCAGATTTTTCCTATGAAGGTATACTGAGTTCATCAAACTAAAAGTTATCCGTTTTTTTATCCACACCCTCTTGACACCCTTAATACTTCGTGTTACGATGTATCTCGCAAAAGGAGGTATCCTATGGATATTCAATTAAAACGAGGTCTCTTAGACGTATGCGTATTAGCAGCCATCAAAGACAGCGACTCATACGGCTACAAGATTATCAAAGATTTAAAACCATATATAGAATTGTCCGAATCAACATTGTATACAATTCTCAAACGCTTGGAAACGGCGAATTTGCTGACAGTTCGCACCGTCGAGCATGACGGCAGGCTACGGAAATATTACCACATCACAGGCAAAGGGTTAGAGCGAATAGACAATTTCAAAAACGAATGGAAAGAAATCATGTCTATATACCAATTCGTAGCAAAGGAGGACAATAATGAATAAACAAGAATTTCTTAAAAATTTACGTAGCAGTTTATCAAACTTACCACAAGAAGAAATAGAAGAACGCATAATTTTTTACTGTGAAATGATAGATGACCGAATAGAAGAAGGCCTTTCAGAAGAAGAGGCAGTTGCCGCAGTAAGTACTACAGACGAGACACTTACACAGAGCGCAAACGAACAACCAACACCAAAAACAAAGAGAAAATTCAAATCATGGGAAATCATACTTTTAATACTCGGCTCCCCTATTTGGTTTTCACTTTTAATTGCCGCTTTTGCCGTAGCCATTGCAGTTTACGTATCATTGTGGTCAGCTTTCGTAGCAGTTGCATCCTCCGCTCTTAGTTGCATTATACTTGGTGTTCTCCTTGCTTTTAGTGGCAAAGCTCTCATGGGAGTTGCTTCTATAGGTGTCGGAATAGCTCTCGTCGGCTTATCCATATTCTTTTTCTACGGAAGTTTGGCAACAACAAAAGGCAGTATATTTCTTACAAAGAAACTCTTTCAATTGAATAAAAAGGAGGCCTCAAAATGACTAAAACAACAAAAATATGGCTTATTATAGCAACTACTCTTTTATTAACAGGATGTATTATTTTCGGAGGTGTTATGACCGTGTATAAGTGGGATTTTTCAAAACTTTCAACAAACAAATACGAAACAAACAAATACGATATTGCTGATAATTTCAAAAACATATCTGTAAATGTAAAAACAGCCGATATAGTTTTCGTCGCATCAGAAAAAGCCAAAACAGAAGTTGTTTGCTATGAGCAAGACAACGCAAATCACGAAGTAAGCGTAGATAACGACACTCTTACAATCAAACTTGTTGATGAAAGAAAGTGGTATGAGTATATTGGAATAAATTTCCGTACGCCAAAAATTACTGTATACCTTCCCCAAGGCGAATACGGAAATCTCACTGTTTCCGCGAGTACCGGCGATATTGATATTAAAAATCTTTCTGCTGAAAATATTAATCTTACTGTCACAACAGGTGAAATTGAAGCAAAATCAATCACTTGCAACGGTGACTTTAAAACAACGGTAAGCACCGGAGAAGTTGAATTAAAAGATGTTTCATGTAAAAATCTTTCTTCAAATGGAAATACAGGAGACATCACTTTAAAAGATGTTATTGCTGAAGAAAAGTTTGCAATTGAAAGAAGTACAGGTGATGTAAAATTCGAGCGCTGTGATGCTAATGAAATTTTCGTAAAGACTGACACAGGAGACGTCAAAGGCAGTTTGCTTTCTGACAAAGTGTTTATAACACAAACTGACACAGGCAACATAGATGTACCTAAGACAATAATCGGTGGCAGATGTGAGATAACAACAGACACCGGAGATATTAAGATAACTGTAGATTTTTAATAATTTAATTACCACAAGATTGAATTTCTCCCACAACATCTTGCTTTTGTGGGAGAAAAATTTTGGCAGTGCAGTGATATACTAAAAGTAGACACCCACTAAAAATTCTATGGACAACATTTTTAATAAAGGTTACACTTGAGTTAAAAATGGAAAATGCTTTTTTATATAAAAGACAGGAGGATTAAAATGGCATACAAAAAGCACGAA
>JBGVNN010000003.1:0-9760 GCA_045125595.1 Candidatus Egerieisoma sp. | reverse complement strand
ACAGACACAAGGTTGGAAAGTAGTGGTAACAACTTGGTTAAGCAAAGATAGCACAAAAGCCTATGATGATGAAGTGAAAAGAGCAAAGCTTGACTGGTTAGCAAGACACCACTTCCCATTTGATGAAATCCACTTGGTTGGCTATGGCACACCAAAAGCAAGTTGCACAGAACATCTTGGTGGTATCCAGTTTTTATTTGATGATAATGCAGAAGTCAGAAAAGAGTGGGAAAGCAACCCGAACAGATTTTCTGTAGATGCAACTAACAACATCATGGAAAAATTATTTGAACTTTTAGTAAATTAGGGGTTGACAAACCCCTAACCCCCATGATATAATAAAGAAAAAACAAGAGAGGGAAATAAAATGGTAAAACCAAGAGTCTATAAAGCATTATTAGAATGGGAAAGAAAGAAAAGTCTTGACAATTTCCGCAGAGTGTACAGAGAATGTTTCACTGGTGGTAATTTCATCTGGCGCACATGGCGCATTATTAGAAACACAATCACTGGTAGATACGCGGAAATGTTAGAAATGTATGAAAACAGTGTTGACATTTAGTCAGCACTGTGCTATAATAAGATTATCAAAAGAAAGAAATGAGGAATAGAAAATGAAAGTTAAAGTAAGTGTTATGCGTGAAATTATTGTAGAGGTTGATGAAAATGTTACAAATTTAGCAAATTGGTATGATAATAACAGTGATTGGAAAAATGTTCCAGATAGTTTAATTAATAAAGCAATTAAAGCTGTAGAAGACGCAACAGGTTTATCATTCGGAGATGAATCTGCTGAAGAAACTATTACAAGTGTTTGCAAATTAGATGGCGAAGCTATTTTAGAATGGTAAAATTAGGGGTTGACAAACCCCTAACCCCATGATATAATGAAGAAAAACAAGAGAGGTAGATAAAATGGAAAAGAAAACATTTAGAGCATTAGTTGCAGAATTAATGATGGACGTTGAAAAGTATGGAGATTTAATCGTAACAGATTATAAAATCCTTGCAGACTACGATGAAGACACTGAAGCAGAATGGTCTTACGAAGCAGACGCGGATGTGACAGAAGCATACTGTAATGAAGACATGGGCTTTGACCCATACATGGGATGTTATACTGATGAATGTTAGTCAATAGACAGGTTGCACAAATTGCAACCTGTTTTTTTGTATCATTTTACCTATTGACAAAAATTCCCAAATCTGTTATAATGGGCGGCCGGCGCACGATCGAGCTGCGCCGCTTTTATTATACCACAGAGCCTCGGCATTTGTCAATAGGAAAATTGCACAAATTTTACAATTATTTTCATCCCGAATTTGTGCACATTGCCATTTTGGCACAGCGGATCCGCCGCTGTCAATTAGGCAGATCTACCAAACTTGCGGCGATATTTTTGTGCAATTTGTATAATGAAAATTTTAAAAAAATGCTTGCATTTTGTAGGGAGGTGTGATAATATAATACTTGTAAAGGACATGAGTCCTAAAGGAAAGAGGTAAAAAGGAAATGAACAAAATTGATAGAAGAATTGCTTACAGAATTGTATTAGACACAGAAACATGTCCAGTTGATAAAGAATTAAATGAGGTAGTGCCAACTAACATGTGGACATACGATTGTGGTTGGGCTGTTGTAGATAAAAGGGGCAAAGTGTATAAAGTCAGAAGTTTTGTAAATGCTGATATTTTTCTTGGCGAAAAGGACTTGATGCAATCAGCATACTACGCAAATAAAATTCCTCAATATTGGGAAGATATTAAATCAGGCAAAAGAGTGCTTACAAGTTTCCATAATATTAGACAGACTTTACTTGCTGATATTGCTGAATTTGAAGTAAAAGAAATTTATGCACATAACATGCGGTTTGATTATGGCACACTTAACACTACACAAAGATGGCTAACAAAGTCAAAATACAGATACTTTTTCCCTAAAGATTTAGTAGTTTGTGATACATTAAAAATGGCTCGTGATGTAATCGCAAAAATGCCAACATACAAAAGATTCTGCGAAGAACATGGCTTCATTACTAAAAACGGTCAGGTTTCACTCAAAGCCGAAACACTTTATAAATTTATCTCAAAAGATTTAGATTTTGTAGAAAGTCATACAGGTTTAGAAGATGTAATGATTGAAAAAGAAATCCTTGCCTATTGCTACAAACAGCACAAAGCAATGAGAAAAAAACTTTGGGAAAATTAAAAATAGGGGTTGACAAAATCAACCCCACATGATAAAATAAGATATAACCTAAAGAAAGGAAAACGCAAACAAAAAAACTTAAAAAAATTAAAAAAAAAGTGTTGACAAATAACACAAAGCATGATACAATAAGTACATAGAAAGGAGATAGGAAATGAGAAGTCCACCAAGCTAAACTAAATAAAACAGAATACACTCAACAGAGTGGGCGATAAAGGTCAGGGGTCTAGGGTCGCCGAACAAATCGACCGAAGTGCTACTTAAACCCCTTGGTAGCACACTTACAACTAAATAGAATATTAAAAGAAAGAAAAGAGGAATTAAATTATGGCTAATACAAAAATGACAAAAAAAGAATACTTCGCAATCATCAGAACAATCGTTGAAGCAACTGAAAGAGAAGATAAAGAAGCAATGCTCGGCTTTATCGACCACGAAGTGGAACTTCTTTCTAAGAAGCGTACTTCAACTAACAGCAAAAAAGATAAAGAAAATGAAGCACTTTGCGAACAGCTTGAAAAAGCACTTGCTGAGCTTGGCAGACCAGTAACAATTACTGAGTTTATGAAAGAAAGCACAGCCGAAATTGCTACACTTTCTAACCAGAAGTTATCAGCACTTCTGAAAAAATGCAAAGAAGAAAGAGGTACAGTTGACAAGAAAGTCGACAAGAAGAAATCTTACTTCTTCATTAAAGAAACTGAATAGGATAAGGGCGAAAGCCCTTTTCCATTCACTAAGGTGGTGAAACATGGATAGAGAAAAAATAATTAATGACTACATGGTAAAGTTAAAAATCAGTAGAGAAGAAGCTGAACAGCTTTTTGAAGATGATGAAAATGACTTCATCGGAGAAGATGGTGAAGCAATGACAGAAAAAGCCAAAGCTAACCGACATCGGGAAGAAAGTGGAAAGAAAAGAAAACAATCAACCCGACAACCTAAAATCGATGAACTGAAAGTTAGTATTCTTCAATACATAGCCGACAGAATGCAAAGTCGACATTGTTGCATTGAAGAAGATGAATGGGACTTCGATAAGATTTTTATTAAAAATCCACAAAAAGAAATCACTTTCATGGTGGATAATTGTGAATATTCACTAACTTTAACTAAACATCGACCTAAAAAATGATGTCAATAGACAGATTGCACAAAATGCAATCTGTTTTTTTGTTACATTTTACTATTGACAAACAAATCTAAATGTGGTATAATGGGCGGGCCGCATACTGGCGCGCGGCCCCGTTTTGCCTGTCAATAGGTATTCTGCACAAATTTTTCCGCGAATCTTTGTGCAATATTTTACTTGACTTTCTCCCGTAATGTGGTATACTAATATTAACAAAAGGAAAGAGGTATAGGACATGACAAACGCACAGTATATTATGACATTATTAACAGATAGAGATTTAGCAGAATTATTTGCAACTAATACTATTCGTTGGAATTTTACATCTCCAAATAATAAGCGTATTCACAAGGCTTTTGAAGCTTGGAGAGAAGATACTTACAGACCAAACCGCAACTTTACAAAAGAAAATGAACCTGACCCAAGCGTGTGGCAGTGGGACCGCATTCATAATCACAGAACAGATGAATGGGAAAATAAAGGTAGAGAAGAAACTTTAAGTTTCCAGCATTGGTTATTCTTACAGTATAATAAAAAACATTGGGATTAGGGGTTGACAAATAACCCCTAAGATGATACAATAGTATCAGAAAGAGAGGTAAACAGTTATGTTAGAAAAAGCAATTGAATTTTTTGAAAAAGAATACGAAGAAACTGAAAGTTATTTAAGACGTGGGGAAAATTGTATCGCACCTGAAAAAGTTGTTGAACATACAATTCACAGTTGCCTTGGTGTAGCAATGTTCGTTCAGCTTTGCGGAGTTGACTTTACAGAAATCAACCCTCATTATAACAAAGTTTTAGAAAAATTGCGTAAACTCCTTGACAAATAAATCAAGGAGTGATACAATAGTCTTAACAAGAGAAAGAGAGGAATAGAAAATGTTATTAGGAATTATTATTGGAATTTGTATTTGGCAGTTAGTAGTAGGAGTTGCGCAATTTGTAGATTTTGACGAAGATTGGGTGAAATGTCCATTGTTCTGTATTCTGTTGGCGCTGGTGTCATTCTTAATCAATTTAATACATGCCATTCAAAACTGGAGAGCTTACGTTTATCTCATTAGTTTAAAGATTAATCCATTTTGGATGAAACTGAGTGCGCTTAGAGTATTAACAGAAGAACAGCAGAAAGAACTGTTGAGCCGTTGCCGTGGAAAGTATTACAATTCATTAAAAATATTTTTCGCAAAAATATAAAATAGGGGTTGACAAACAACCCCACCCATGTTATAATTAATGTATCAAATGAAAGAGAGGAATTTAAGATGTTAGAAATGATTAATTTAGAAATGGTTTGTCCATTCTGCGGACAGGTTCACAGTGTAGAGGTATTAGAAGTAAGTTATGTGACATACATGGCAGGCGAGTTAGCACAGAATGCTTTCCCTTATTTGTCAGCAACTGAAAGAGAGCAGATTATTTCCCACATTTGTCCTGATTGTCAGAAAGATATTTTCGGAGGTGTTTAAATGAGCATTGAAATTAAAGATGAATTAACAGTTAGACCAGAATTTGTTGAAGAAATTCAAAAGGCAATGGAAGATTTAAGAGCCAAAGCTACAACTCAAGGAGAAGTCGGTGTTCTGTATTTCATGCTTAAAGCAGCAACTGACCGTATCGAATAATGTCAATAGGCAAAGTTAACAAACTTTGCCTATTTTTTTTGTTTATTTTTACCTATTGACAAAATCTCCAAAATGTGATAAAATGAGCGGCGCGCGAGCCACCGGCGAAGCGCGTTTTCCATTATACCATACCCCTCAGCAATTTGTCAATAGGAAATTTGCACAAAGATTGTGCCTAAAATTTCCCGAATTTTGTGCAATATTTTTGTTGACTTTTGGAGGCTGATAGTCTATAATAATAAGTGTCAAGGGGAGATGGTTAAGCAACCGAGAAGCCTACCATGCTAGCTTGTGGGTGATGAAGTCGGGACTCATCAAAAAATAAAAAAAATAAAAAACCCCTTGACAATCTTCAAAGCATCTGCTATAATGAAGATACAAACAAACAAGAAGTAGCAACCGAAAGTCAAGGCGGTTCAAAAAACTTCAAAAAAATAAAAAAAAAGGTCTTGACAAACAAAAGCCGAAATGCTATAATAAAGATGTAAACAAACAAAACAAATCAAAAAGAAAGAAATGAGGAATTAAGTTATGGCTAACACAAAAATGACAAAAAAAGAATGGTTCGCAGTTATCAGAGAAATGGTTGAAAATTCAGAAAGAGAAGACAAGGCGGAAATGCTTGTTTTCATCGACCATGAGGTTGAACTCCTCTCCAAAAAACGTACCTCTACAAACTCCAAAAAGGATAAAGAGAATGAAGAACTCTGTATCCAGTTAGAAAAGGCTCTCGCTGAAATCGGCAGACCTGTGACAATCACAGAGTTTATGAAAGAGTCTACTGCGGAAGTGGCAACTCTGTCTAACCAGAAGCTTTCCGCACTCCTCAAAAAATGTATTGAGGTTCGTCATACAGTTGTTAAAACTGTTGACAAAAAGAAATCCTACTTCTCCCTTGTGGAGTAGGGATTTCCCCCGAACTGGGGTGAGTGGTCTTGAGGGGTTCAACTCCCCTCCCACCCATTGTATTGACTATAGTGTAAACCTCCTTTCCTTAGGGCGGGGCGGGCGAAAATCCGCCCCAAACTAAAAAATTTTTATTGACAAAATAAAATTTCTATGATAAAATAAATTATAAGATAAAGAAAGGAAATGACTTGAAATGATTAAAAATGTAAATGGTAAAACAGTAAATATTCCTGATGAAGAAATCAAAGGCTACATGAAATCCCTTGACATTTCTGAGGAAGAGGCAATTGAGATGTGGCTTGATGACGAGGGCTACACTGAAAATGAGGAACAGTTGGAGCTTGACAAGAAAGCAAAAGAAAGTGGTATCATGCGAGATATTCACGGCGCAAGCGCAACAGACAAAACAGAAAAGAAACCAAGCAAACCAAAGGTTGTAAAAGTTTCTGAGGAAAAACGTGATTTATTCTCACTTTTATACGATACTTTGAGAGATTATGAGATTGATTTCGACGGAAAAACAACAATTTTGAAAGAAAATAAGTTAATTCAGTTTGAAATTAACGGAAAAACTTTTAAAATTGACTTGATTGAACAGAGAAACAAGAAAAAATAGCGGAAAGTGGGGCGAAATGCCCCACAAAAGAAAGGAATTGATAAAAAATGTCGTTAAACAAAGAATTTTTGTATGTAGGTCATTACATTGATGTATTAGGCAACTACATTTTAAAAGTAGGCACAACAAACGATTTAGCGCGCAGACAGAAAGAACACACGCGAAACTACAAAAAAACACCTCATCACCCGATGCCATTAGATGGGCAATTTAAGTATGATTGGAGCATCCCTTTATCAAAATACAACACTTTGCGATTTGAGGATAGAACAAAAGAACAATGGATAGGCGCGGAAGTCGGTGAATACATCAGAAATGACAGATTTGTCTGTGAGGAAAAACCCCAGGCGGTGGAAATCACAATCAGAAAAACTTATAAAATTATTTTGTAAAGGGGGTTGACAAACAACTCAACCCCTGTTATAATAAAGACATAAAGAACAGCGGGGATGCAATAAGCGAACCTTAGCAGAGTAGGAATGCAACTCAACTGAATACCTCACAGATAGGGCGAGGTTGAGAAGTCACAAGTTGACTAAGTAAGACTGTAAATTGAAAGTGCGGAACAGAGCCAACGCACAAAGACCTACCACCCGCTATATAAATAGTACGCAAGACGCATGAGGGTTTAAAGTGCGAACGGACTAAGGCTACCCTATAAAATCTGCACAAAAAGTACAGATTTTTTTTGTGCATTTTGCCTATTGACAAACGTGCGGAAATGTGGTATAATTGAGCGGGCCGCGGGCCACCGGCAAGGCCCGATTCGCGCACCAAGATACCATATGCGAAATTTTCATAGTTGTTTGGTCTCGGCTTCTTCAAAAATATTTTTCCCGAAATGACGGGCGGCTCCCGGCCGCACACCCGATATGGACCAGAGCTTTAGTTGTTTTGATTTGCAATTCTTTATGCGCCGCCCGCGTATTTATTTCCCATTTGACAATTATTAAAAAATATGATACAATAGTAAAAAAAGCCTTTTTTATTTCCGCACGATAAAACATTCGTCAGAACATAAAACTGTTAAAAATAAAGGCAACTGAATTGCACAGTAATAATACCAGAGCAAATCGCCTCACTTGATTTATTAAAAAATTTTTGGTATAATATTTATATAAAGAAAAAGGAGATATGATAATGATTAGAGAATACATCAATCAGGGACTCACATATGATGAGATTATTGCAAAAGTACAGGAAGAATTTAACGAATACAACAAAGAACTGAATGCGGCAACAAAATTAGCTGAAGCCCGCGAAGACGCAGTAGAAGCTGTGATTGACTATATTGGACTTATCAATCCAGATGCAACAGAGGAAGAATTAGAAGAGATTGCGGACCACATGATCGAAAGCTTTGTTAAAGTAGAAAAGCAGGTGGCGCAACTTAAGAAATTAAGAAGCATGTATAAGCCAAAAGTAAAAGTGAGAGAGCTTAGCGGCGAAGATGCAGAGAGAATGCTAAGAGATTTTTTAAAAGGACTTAACTAAGTCCTTTTTTTATTGGGGAAAACGGAGACGATAGGGGAGAGAGGATGAGTGGTATCGCGGTCGCTCGGCCACCACAACACTCCTATTCACACTATCTTTACTATTTCTTTCATTTTCTCTTATTTTCACTCATATTCCCTATATTTCTCATTCCATCCATCCTACCCCTTACCTAAAACCTCTTCATTCATTCATTCCGCTCTCCCCACCATTCTCTTATCCTCTATCTCTCTCGCACATATTCAATCTCCTCTCCGCAACAGCAGTCAACACTTCTTCCCCTTTAACCCAATCCGCCAATTCCTTCAAACTATCCAAATCTTCACTAACCATATCTCTAATCATTTCTTGTATCTTTAACCTTGCCAATTGCCGCTCAACCGAGTCATCAACATAAGCAAAATTTGCCCGTTTTCCTCTACAATTTTCTTTTTCCACACAAACTTTCATAAAAGCCTCCATCTTAATAAATTACATAACCAAAAAATCCTACAGCTTATTTATCAATAGAAAAGTACTCATACAATCTTCTACCCTTACAATCATAAATAACTGCTTGCTTAACTTTTTGCGCAAACTCCTTAGCTTCTTCATAATCTACATCTTCAAATCTAAACTCATTTCCGCACATATAAACACCTTTAATTACATAATTACCTATTTTCTTAAACATTCCACCCTCCTTTCAAAATCAAAATTCAAAAATGAATTTTAAAAATCAAATTTCAAAATCAAAACTTCTACCCCATTGCCCCAAGAGTTTTCAAACTACTTCTCTTAAGCGGTTCCCAATGATATTTTCGTTTTAAAAATGAACTTTTAAAACCATTTCCAAATTTTGCTTCTAAATTACTTAAACGTTCAGATATTGCGGCAAGAGCATTACTAAATTCATCAACAGTAGCACTAATAGTTGAAGAAGCATCTGCTATACTACATAAACTATCATAAGCACTAACTTTTGAATCAATAGCAGTCAATGATGCGGCAGTTGCTTTTTGAACAGTATCTGAATAAGTTATACTACTTGTACCTTGCGGACTCCAACTACTATCAGAATCCATACTACAACAACATGCGGCAATTGCATCTCTACTAAACATATCACCTGCATAAGCTATCTCATCATCATATCTTGTATTACCATATTCATCATAATATCTTCCCATTATATATCTCCTTTATATATATTATAATTATTAAGTTAGTCGTCGGATTGACGCGCAAGCGCGCCAACCTTCCTCCTAACTTAAAACTCTCAGCTTCTGACGAAGCTTCGAGTATAGATAAATTCACTTACATTTCTTTATATATAAAAAATCCAGACAAAAATATATTAAAAATCTAATAAATCTGTCTGATTTCAATACTTTTACTTAGGTATAATATATATATTATATCCGTAAGTAAAAATCCAAATCCAGACAAGTTTCTTTGGACTTAACGCATTTTCACCTAACTTTCATAACTCCACCATACTTAAGACTTTTATTAAAACCAGACAAAAATTACTTTGTTAGATAAAATGCGGGCACATTCAAATCCACATGCACCCCAACGCAGCGGCAATAACAATTATAAGCTCTAGAAGTCCTATATACTTGACACTCTCTTAATATATTATTACTCGTTCTTATCTGATACTCACTTAATCCAGTCACCTTCTGCAAATCACTAATAGTATAAGGTTGTCTTTCCGCCATCATTTGTACACCTAACCAAGTTTTTAAAAGCGGAACCCAGCTTCTTTTATGATATTTCTCCCCTAACAA
>JBGVNN010000002.1:0-54880 GCA_045125595.1 Candidatus Egerieisoma sp. | reverse complement strand
CTCAATGCCCTTTGCTATAGCGCAAAACTTTCCAATAATCAACTTATCACCAAGAAACTCATAGTGGTGAGTGACATGGTCTTCAAATTTCTCTGCCCCATTCACATCATCGTAGTAAGTGTATTCACCGACCACGATGTTCGACCTTGTAATTACATTCTTGATATACACAACTTGCTTGATGTTTTTGTTTGGATAAATGTGATTAGGATTTGGTCCCATAAGCTCACCCGTTCAAATTCTTATTTGTTTAACTGTTCGACATATTCATGGTTTATCGAACTGTTTACACAGATACTTTTTCAGTATCATTGTACCATAAGTATGTGGGATTTTCAATCTGCTGAGACCATTGTTCACAAAATAGTTGCAAACAACGGTCGTGCATGCAGGTAGGGAAAACATAAAAATGATATGAGAGAATTTAGAAACCGAGAACATCATCATTTTTGTCGTGCTGTTCTCGTGCCAGTTCCTGTGCGGCCTGTGATTTCATAATGTCAATCACTTGCGGTGACAGGTTTAGTTTGGTCTGCATCACTCTATCAGCAACCGCTTTTTCTGCTTTCAGTTCTGCATTCTCTTTCTGCAATGCCTCTTTTTCTTTCTCTGCTTTACGGCATCTCTTGCGCCACTCTCCAACCTCATGTTCCAATCTCTGAATTGTTGCAATCAGATTCTTTACCACTGGCAGTTGTACAATGGCATCTCTGAGCGGTTGCAAGGCATCTTTGATAATGCCATGGACTGCTTGCGGTTTGAGACCGTTTCTTCGCTCTAAAACCTCATAGTCTTTCTCTGGCACCATCACATATGTTTTCTTACTGCTCAACACTCCCTTGGTGGTTCGCTCGTAATTGTCAGTGGGTGAAACTGGTGGAATCAGTTTTGCTTTCATCTCCTGCTCGCATAGGTCAACCGACTGGTTGAGGACATCTGGAATCTGGTCCACCTGCTCTGACAGATGGTTTAATTCCTCTGTCTTTTCTATAATTTCCTGTTCCGTTTCCCTCAGTTCTGACTTGCTGTCACTGAGTGCCGCCACAGTATCATACAAATCTTCAGATAGAGCATTAAACTCAACCGTGGTTCGATTCAGTTCAGACTGAACCTCTGCAAGTTCTGACTTTCGTTTCTCGATTGCCTCTTGCGACATTAGTGCCTCTCGCTCTTTCTGTTTGGCAACACGGTAATCTTCAATTGTCAGACCTTTTCCGCGGTTGCCTCTTTGGTAACCAACACTCAGCCCGAATTTGTCAGCAATTTCTATAACTCTTTCGCGCTCTCTGGTTTGCCACTTCATTTGACCTGTCTGGAAGTCACCGTTTTCATCCGCTTTTTTATCACTCTCAAATCCCATTGCCTTTAATGCACCAGACTGAGAGTTTGCCACCGTCTGACCTCTTTTCTGCTCTACGACCGGAACATACGTCAAATGCAAATGCGGAGACAATGAAATTTCATCCATGTGGATGACTGCATTTACAATTCTCAGATTTGGATTCTCTGCTTGGAATGTCTCCATGTATTCCTGCAATGCCTCTTTCATTTTATCTCTGGTTTCTTTTCTTTCTTCCGGAGACATTGCTTCTAAATCATCCGTATTGCCAATCTGAATGATTATCTGTTTTGCAACTCTGGTATATGAATCTAACCTTGTTAATTCATCACCATGTTTTCCTGCCTGTATTGCTTTCTGCAATTCTGCCTCTGCTTCTGCCTGTTTTTGGACCACAGATTCATAGTATGTTTTCGGAGCATTTTTCACTCTGTTTCCATGTCCACCTTTTATCTGTTTTTGGATGTATTCCTCATATGCTTTCTGGAATGTTTCCTCATAAAATTTTTGGAGCGAGATGTTTCCTGCATATGAAATATTCTCTGGTGTTTTTTCGGGATTTATATTTGGTGAAGAATGTTTCCTGTTATCGTGGTCGAGATTAAACTTGCTATCTTCATGGAACGAAATCTTGAACTCTGCCATGGAATTCATACCTCCTTTCAAACGATTTACAGAGAAAGTATGTGGATTGCAAAATGTAGGCAAAGGACAAACTCGCCTTTCTAGTAACCCAGTACTGATTTGGCGACTACTCGCCAAATCCTGGGCCAGGCGTTGCCTTGGAACCACTCCTGCCGGAGAGGCCAAGGGACGAACCGTCCCTTCGAACCCTCATCAAAAGTGGTCCCACAGATACTCCCAAAAGTGGGAGCACTGCACAAGACCACTTTTCAGCACAAAAGAAACCTGTCTAAGCACGGTTTCTTTCATGCTTGTGTTATAGGCAAATCCGAATCTTGCCAATAACACTGCGGTTTAGTGGTCTCACAAAGTGGTCCCACTAAATCCGCTTGGAGTGGTCGCACTTGGTGGTCGCACCAAATAAGACCACTCCAAAGAGAACGAAAGGAGCGAAACAATGGCACACAAGGAACCAAGAGTTGAATGCAAAATATATTTGAGACCAGAGGAGCGCGACCACTTGAAAGAGGTCGCAAAAGAAAAAGAGGTCTCTTTATCAGACCTCATTGGAACTGCTGTCCTCAAAAAATACCCTATGCCCAAGAAAAAGAAATCCACTGCAGCTGAACCAAAGTCCCCTACTCCAGAGGACATCAAGCAATGGGAGAAACGATTGGTTGAGGTGAATACCATCCTCAACAAGGCATACAAGGGCGAGAAACTGCCCATGGACCAATACCATGCACTCAGAGAGGAACAGGCAGACCTTAGAGCAAAAGTTGGCCACAATTGAGAAACGGACCCGAAATGGGTCCGTTATTTTATTCTCTGAAAAGGGATGAAAAAATCAGCATTTCGCTGATAAAATAAGAAAAGGACCCTCGAAAGGGTCCTAAATCGTTTTATATCAAATTTTAGTGTCCGCAATGTTCAGAGTGTTCAAAACCAGTATAACCAGGGATTGTTAATTGTGTCATGTAATTATCTTCACTGTAATATACCACATAGGTTCCAGGTTCTATTCCGTAAGAATTATCTGGGACAACAGCAAATATGGCGCCGTACATAATGCCATCCTCATAACACCCCATAATCTCCTCGTATGTCACTGTTTCAAAATGGTCTTCACCAAGACCAATAATATTAAACATTGCCCCATTAGCAAAATCTTCTTGTTTTGGAATTGCATCTGATACTTTATACAAAACAGGTTCAAAACAAGTTGCTAATCCTTCTCTATTGCCATCCCAATATACAGTATCACAACCATGCATGTTGTTTTTATTTGTGTCAGCAAAAGCATTATCGTTGATTGTGATACCTGCTGCATCGAGTGCATTTTGGTTGACATCGAAAAGTCCCTGTGTAGTTGATTTCACTGCACCTGCCACGAAGTTACCAAAAGGTCCGGCAAGAGCAATCATAACCACCAAGACAAGAATACAAATCACAATCCATCCATAGTTGCTAAGTGTTTCTTTATCCATAGATAAAAACCTCCTTCAAAATATTTTGATACTATAAGTTTGATTTATTTGCTGTTTATATGTTGAACGGACCTCAATCGAGGTCCGTTTTTGCTATGTTTCCTAAAATTTCTTCTTTTTTCTTCGCTTTTCAAAAAAGTTATGAGGTAAACCGTTTTTTGCTACCTCGTCAGACATACTTATTTCAGAATTTTTCAGAAAAAAGATGAATGGAGGTAAAAACCACATGGAAAACAAGAAAAAGAAAGTCTCAGTTGAGATTGATGATGATATGCAGGCACTGTTGCAGGAGCGAATTGAATACCTGCAGAGCAAGAGACAGGGAACAAAAGTGACTGTCTCTGATGCAATCCGTCATGCACTCTCTTACACAGGTTACAAGAGAGGCAGCCGAAAAGGGGAGGAGGAATAAACCATGTATCTGATTATGAGAAACAAGGAAACAGGCAAATACCAATATCAAGAGAGTGAAAAGAGTTTTTTCATTGATGTCAAAGATTTTGCCCATGAGTCCATAGAATTTCATGTTGTGGCAACAAAGGAGCAAATGGAAGAACTGACAGACCAATTTGATAAAGAGCAGTCAGAGGTGATGTGATGCCTCGCAAATACAAAAACAAAGAAAAACAACTCGTTGTCTCGCAGGACAACAAGTTGATTCAGAAAATGAGTACCGATGAGGATTACAGTCGCAACCTCACCAAACAGTCTTTTGTTCTGGATGTCTACCAGAAAAGACTGATTGCGCTGATGCTGTCCCATGTCAAACCGAATGACACCGAGTTTCCAGTGGAGGTTATCCCTTTTAATGGTTTTATGAAATTCATGGATATTCATGATGGAGGCAGACAGTATAAGAAAATTCATGCAAGCATTTCCAAACTGATGGGAATGTCTTTCTGCATTGAGGTTGAACCTGGGATTTATGAGTATTACCATTGGATTGCTGACGGTTGCCGTGTTGATACGGTAAATCGAAACATTCACATCCAACTCAGTCCAGGTCTTAAAAAATTCCTCACGGGTAAAAAGAAAAATTTTACTAGATATGAGATTGGATTTATAATGCAACTCAAAAAGAAACACAGTTGCAGGTTGTATGAATATCTTCGTTCTATGGTCAATCTGGGATGTGTTAATCTGAATGTTGATACATTCTCACAAGTCATCACGGACAATAAATATCCGCGACCAGCAGACCAAATGCGATATGTTATCGAACCTGCACTCGAAGAAATCAATGCAACCACCGACATCACGGTATCAGTTGAAGAAGTCCGCGAAGAGGGGACGACAGGCAAGATGAAAACGGTGGGTTATAGATTCCATCTCAAGGAAAAAACTCATGAGGAAAAACAAATCATCATGGGAACATGGGGTATTCCCTTTGATGACATTCTTATGCTCGAGGAAGGACAGAGACCAGATTTCAAAGATTTGGAGCAAGAACCAGACTTGCCGTTTAAGTGCGATGAATAAAACAAGAGGCAGGACCTGCGGGTCCTGCCTCTTGTTTTTATAAATTTGCTCATAAGGTTTTTGATTAGGTTAATTTATCGTGTCATATTTTCCATAAACAATTGTGTCTGTTAATGACACCTTGACACGATTCAATGATACATAATATGTGCCATTGTCTGCAATATAGATTTTAACCTGTCCGTTACTCTTTGTATAGAGCACATTTCTATACCCTGTGTTGTATTCGCTATCTACCCATTGTTCCCAAGTCATACCTTCTTCAAATTGATATTCTTGGCTCATAATTGTAAATGTAATAATTTCAGGTAATTCATCACCGCATAGTGTGCACTTTCTATTTTCATAGTTGCATGTGTGTTCTAAAATAGCACCACACTGTGTACAAATACAATTTTCGTATGTGTGTACACATGCTGGGAATTCATTATCATCAATTTCAATACCTGCTGCATCCAATGCATTCTGGTTCACATCAAATAGGCCTTGTGTGGTTGATTTCACGGCATCTGCAACGAATGTTCCAAAAGGTCCGGCAAGGGCAATCATAACCACCAAGACAAGAATACAAATCACAATCCATCCATAATTGCTTAATGTTTCTTTATCCATAGATAAATCCTCCTTTATTATTTTGATAATATAAGTTTGACTTTTTCTGCTTTATTTACAGAAAAAGGTCCAGACTGCAGTCTGGACCTTTTGGAATAGGAGGTGATACAATATCTGATGGACAATATAAGAATGATGGATTATGACTATTGAACGGCATTTTTCTCCGTACTTTTCTCCCTAACTCTTCCGTACTTCTCTCATTTGAATTTCCGTCTTTTTCTCACTAACTTCCGTCTTTTTCTCACTGTGCTCCGTCTATTTCTCACTAACCTCCGTCTATTTCTCACCAACTCAAATTTTCCGAGCAGTTATCTCTATTATATACAGAGAAATTTTGATGGTTTGGGCAAAACAGAAAATAAGGATTATAAAATAACATATAAAATAATTATAAAATATCAAATTTTGTTTTTTGAAATTTTTAATTAATTTCTAAGGTTAAAATAGGTACTCTTTAGATGTCCCTATCCAATAAAAAAGTAAACTGTCTTATAGTAGATAGGGAGTAGGTATTTCTTTGTGGTTAGTCTTTGACTTCGTCAGTAATCATAGATTACTTCCTTGCCAAAGACACCACTGCCCAGTCTGTAAACTGGGCGGGTTTTGTACGGCTCGCTCGAGATGGTTCCGCCAGGAGGTGAATCAGGCTCTAATGAGTGCCGTTTCTAAAAATTTGCTCATAAGTTTTTTCGTGCGGTCCGTGGTTCCTGTTGTTGCAGAAACCATGTTGAAAACCGCAGGTTTGATACACCAAAATGGTTATGAGGGAATTTAGCAATTCCCACACGGTTACGGTCTACGACCGGAACCTCGAGGAAATTTTTAAGTTCACTGAGTGCCGGCACGGTACCAGGGACTGGTGAGAATCATCTGCAGGCATAAAAGAACGGACCCACGAAAATGGGTCCGTTTTGCTTTTAATCTCTCAGCATTCCAAAATGTCTGAATGCATCCATGATTGCCTTTTCTTTTTCTGGTGGGCAAATGAGTTCTTTGCTCTTGCCCTCACCGATATAGTAATTTTCTCTTTCCTTGATACCGCACTTGTCTTTGGTCTGAGCGATATACAGGGAGGAAACCTTCAGACCGAATTTCTCCAAGACATATGCCTTGATGTCTCCGTATGTGGCATAACCGCCCACATTCTTTTTGAGGTCCTCTGTATTGATGGAGAATCTGATGTGGTCGTCGGCTTTTTCCCTACTCAAAAGAACAACTGTCTCAACATGGCTGCTTTGGGGGAACATATCCACGGGCTGAATGCTTGTGCAAACATATTTATCGGCGCACAGAAGTTTCATGTCACGTGCAAGCGTTGACGGATTGCACGAAACGTAAATAACACAATCGGCTTCGGCAGATAAAACCGTCTCAATCAAAGATGCGTCACAGCCCTTGCGGGGAGGATCAAGTATGATTAATGACGGTTTGCCATATTTGGAAATAACTGTCGGAGTTACCAATGAAGCATCTCCGCACAAAAAGTCAGCACGAGAAGAAAAACCGTTAAGAACCGCATTCTTTTTAGCATTTTCAACAGCAGAACTTACATATTCAACGCCTACCAGTGAAAAGTTATGCTTATTCAAGCGAGATAACAAATACATACCAATGGTACCTATACCACAATAAATATCATATATTAAGGTGTCGACTGACGTGTTAATTATCTCCTCGGGAAGAGCATTATAAACAGCATCGTAAAGGCGAGCTGTCTGCATTGGGTTTACTTGATAAAAAGACAGGGGAGATATTTCGAAGGAAGGCGCTCCGTCAAAATCACCAATACTGTCAATTATTGTCTCTTTTCCCAACAAAAGATGCATATCACCGGATAAAACAACATTTGTATTTTTTGTGTTCAGACACGCATATACGGAAATCACGTCGGCTACTTCTGCTGTCAGCTTATCAGCGTATAACTTTGCCCAATCAGGGACATTTTTACAATTTATTATAATAACTGCCATTGCTTTAGTTGCAGTACGGTTTGTCCTTATCATTAAAGCTCTTAGTATGCCTTTGCCGGTTTCTTCATTATAGGCTGAAAGTTTATTGTGGTTAACGAACTCAGTTGTAAAACGACGAATTTGGGCACTTAAATTGTTTTCTAAACCGCATACATCATCAGGCGAAATCGGTATTACTCTGTGAGATGCAGGGGCGTAAAAGCCGCAAACAACATTTTTACTCACTTCGGCAAACGGATAAATTGATTTGTTGCGATATCCCTGAGTGAACTCAGAGGAAATAATAGGCTTTAATATATCAGAAATATCACTAAATCCGCCTATTCTTTGAATACAATCGGCAACACGTTGCTCTTTGTATTTTAATTGTGCAGAGTAGCTCAAATGACAAAAAGTACAGCCACCGCAACCTTTAGAAAAATTATCACAACAGGGAGGGTCAATGCGTTCGGGAGATGTTTCGTGAAGTTTTAAAAGCTTGCCGACACAGTATGATTTAGTTACTTTAATAATTTTAACATCGGCAAGTTCGCCGGGGAGCATTCCGCGACAAAAAACGACCATATTATCGTGGCGTCCAATGCCGCTGCCGTCTTCTGCAATATCTGTAGTTTTAAGTTGTATGATATCGTTCTTGTTCAAAACATCCTCCAAGTACATATGAATAATCAAAAATACAATCAAAAGTATAGCATATTTTGATTGTTACAGCTATATAAATATTTTATCGAAGCATAAAACAGGAGCACATTTATGAGTGAAATTGGTAAAGTGCCGGCTAAACTTAATGGGCAGGATGTCAACATTCAAAACAGAGAAAAAATAAGAATTACAGGGGTAAATGATATAATAGGATTTGATGAAACATTTGTGGATATCGAAACAGAATTGGGCAAGATGCTCATAAGGGGAGAGGGACTTAAAATTGCACGTCTAAGCCTTGAACAGCATGAACTTGTAGTGAACGGCTATGTGTACAGCTGTGAGTACGAAGATACAAATAAAGCAAAAAAAGGAATTGTTGGGAGAATCTTCAGGTGATACAGGGCAAAGTATTTCTCCTTATGGGAATAATCGGTGTTTTGATAGGATTTTTGTTTGATGTATTCAGAGCTTTTCGTATATCCTTCAGAAGCACAGGTAAGCGGTTTGACTATATTTCCGCACAGGTGACAGACGTAATATTTGCTGTTGTGGCATTTTGCATTTTTACACTTGGAATTTACATTTTTGCCGGCGGAGAACTAAGGAGTTACAGCTTCCTGGGAACAGCTGCGGGTGTGGTTTTGTATTTGCTGTTGCTGTCACCTGTAACAGGAGGCTTTTTTCGCTTGATTTTTAAAATTTTATATAAAATATTTATATATTTGCCTAAAAAAGTATTTACGAAAAAGAAATAATCGTTTATAATTTTATCTGTATTCTTACGAAAGATGAGTGAAAATAATATGCGCAGGATATTTAATATTAGAAATTTAATATTTGTCGTTTTGGCTGTAGGCTTAATTGCCTTAATAGTAGCTCAACAAAGTTTACTTGACAGGAACATTGATAAAAACGCATCTTTGCGTGAGGATATCAAACAAGTGGAGCAGCAAATCAAAGAGCTTGAAGAAGAAAAAGCAAATTTAGGCACCGACGAGTATGTTGAAGAAAAAGCTCGTGAGAAACTTGGTTATGTAAAAAGCGACGAGACGGTTTTTGTGAAAAACGAATGAAGCATATATATCATAAATTTGATAAGAGAGGATGAACCCGTTTTTTTATGTCCGGTGTTAGTGAGGTTGTGAGCGGCTCAGTTTCCGCTATTATGAGTTTCGGAGCGTTTGTTTCTTTAGAAGATGGCTCCACAGGTCTTGTACATATTTCTGAAATTTCCAAAAATTTTGTAAAAGATGTTAATGAATTTCTTACTATTGGTCAACAAGTTCGTGTTGTTGTTTTGGCAACAGACCATGATGGCAAAAAGAGACTTTCTATGAAGAAAGCAGATGAGATTTTAATAGCTAATGGTGATTCTAATGTGAATGTTCTTAAGGATCCAGCAAAGGAAGCACCTGTGCGTTTTGAAAAGAAAGCTGACAAGTCAAAAAAAATCAAGAGTCGCAAACAAGACGACTCAAAAGCTTCAAAACAAGACTTATTCAACCAACCACCTCCGGAATTTGATGATTTGAGAAGTACATCTTCAGAAAATTTTGAAGACAGACTTTCTAAATACATGAAGCTCAGTGAAGAGCGTCTTATAGATGCTAAAAGACAGAGCGAAAATAAACGCGGTGGTGGATACGTCAGACGTGGATAATTTTGAAACAAAACAAAATAATCAATATAACATAAATAATTTTACTGAATGGTTGGCGGCTTCTGCCGCACATGATGCTTATTATATGCCTCACCCACAAGGTGGGCTGTATAAGCGTGACATGAATGCCATTCAGTTTTTGTATATTATTTCAGGTTCTGATAGAGATTTTATTCACAATGTCATGGAGGGTTTGAGAAATGCGCCTGTAGGCTCAAATGTTGGCAACGGTGTGATGAGAACATTCCTTTTTGTTGTGGATTTTTCAGATGGGCAAAATGATGATTTTGGCTTATTCTTAAAAAGTCAGCTTGAAGCAAATTTCAGAGCACGTTTGTTAACTGAATTTATTATAATTGACTTTAACAGGTCGGTATATTTCAAAGTTATGGGCGGCAAAGTTCAAGACAGGGATTTGAAAAAAGTCCTCGACAATATCGGAGTTGCCACAGGCATGACAACAGAAAAGCGTTCCGTATGGACAGAGCTTAAAAAATCTTCAATTAAAAGGACTTTGAATGATATCAGACCGCTAAAGAAAGGCGACAGCGTGCTTGTGCCGTTAGTGTTGATTATATTTATTAATGTATTGATATTTGTAATAGATGCTGTTTTTTTGTTTAAAACAGGAGAAAAACCTCTCGAAACATTAGGTATACAAGACAATAAGCTCATATTAGAAGGCGAGTGGTGGAGACTGATAACATCAAATTTCCTCCATGGAGATATTTCTCATATTCTGGGAAATATGGTAATGCTTGTTTTGATTAGCAGAATTTTACGCAATTTCTACACTAATTTGCAATATATTGTGATTTATATGCTTACAGGACTTATGGGCAGTCTGTGTACATTGATTTTTATGGATCCGGATATATTGTCATTAGGCGCATCAGGAGCAGTTATGGGAATCGGCGGTGTGCTTTGCTTCAGAATGTTTTTTGGCAATAATGCCAGATATTTCCGTAGAACAGCCAATTGTATTACAATTGTTGCCATAGTTGGATATAATTTGCTCGGCGGTCTTTTAGATGCGGGTATAAATAACTGGGCACATTTTGCCGGTTTTATTACAGGCTTTTTTATGGCGTGGATTATCCATCTTTACCAAAAAGAAAAACAAAAGAATAACAGCCGAATTTCTGCATAAACTTGTATATAACGAGTTAAGGGAAGACGGTATTTAATTTGAATCAAAGAAAAGAATCATATCAGGCAGGCGCGATGAAGCTGATGGCGGCTGCCTTTATTGTACGTATTCTCGGTTTTGTAAACAGGATTTATATGTCAAATATTTTGGGCGCTGAAGGCATGGGACTTTTTCAGTTGGCGTCGCCCGTTTACAGTCTGATTATTCTCACTTTGACATCGGGTGTATCTATTAGTGTCTCCGGCATTACGGCGCGGGAACGTGCTAAGGGCAGTACTCAAAATTCACTTCGTGCTGCTAAAACCGCATTCGGAATATTGTTGGCTGCCGGTACTGTTTGCGGTATTGTTCTTGCTTTATTTGCTAAACTGATTTCTGAAGAGCTTTTGGGAGATTCAAGAGTTTATTATTCGCTCATAATGCTTTGCCCTTGCATTCCGATAGTTGCCTCGGCCTCGGCAATAAAGGGCTATTTTTATGGTTCGTCAAATGTGACGCCTACGGCTTTTTCACAGATAGCTGAGCAAATTGTCAGAATTGCAGTAATATTTTTTGTTGCTAACAGAATTGCCGGCTCAAATATTGCTTATGCGTGTGCAATTGCAACGACATCAGCTGCTTTCGGAGAAATGGCAAATTTGTTAGTTGTAGGTATTGCTTTTTGCAGAGAAAAGTCAAAAGAGAAGCCGACACTTTCCGTAGCGGACGCATCGAAATACATAGTAAAAAATTCACTCCCGATATCCTTAAACAGATTGGCGATTTCTTTTATGGGAATGATAGAAACTGTAATTTTGCCGATGAGATTTATGGCAGGTGGATTAGATTATAAAGAGGGAATAGAGACATTGGGAAGAATCTCCGGTATGGCGATGCCGCTGATTGCTTTTCCGACATTAATTACTTCTTCTGTGGCGACGACTCTTGTGCCTGCAATTTCAAGTGCAGTTTCGGTAAAAAATTACAAACTTGCCAATCATAGAATTTCTAAATGTCTAAGTATTGGCTTTTTGTTAGGATTTGTATTTTTTGGATTGTATTATACTTTGGGAATGACTGCGGGAGAGCTTTTGTACCCTAATCAAGGTGTAGGAGTTATTCTTAAAAATATGTCATATTTTTGCATTTTTATGTATGTGGAGCAAATTATGATTGGTATAATTAACGGACTTGGTAAGCAAGGCTTTTCACTTGTCACATCGGCTGTCGGCTATTTGATTACGATTGCCGTTATATGGTTTGGTGTTCCTGTGTACGGAATGGATGCGTATATTTGGGGTAGTCTTATCAGCATGGCTGTTACAGTCATTATGAATCTGTGTTTTATTATAAAAATCACAGGTCTGGCAGTTAATTTACGAGATTGGTTAATTAAGCCGTCAATTGTTGCTTTGGCTTGTATACCCGTTGCTTCGTTTGCTGAACATTTTCCCATAAGTAGCAATTTCTTCCATTTTTTACTGCAAGGTGGTTTTACTTGCTTGACGGTTCTTGTTTTGATTGTTACAATGTTCAAGAATCTTAAGTGGAGCGATGTACTATGGCGAAAGTTTCCGAAAAAAAAGTAATAGCAATAACAATGGGCGACCCCTGCGGTATAGGCCCTGAAATAACAGTGAGAACACTTGCTGATAAAAGTGTGCATGACAAGTGCAAACCCTTGCTTATCGGTGATGCCGACATATTAGAGCAAGCTGCTGAGAAATGCGGTATAAAGCATTTTATGGGTAAATACGCTGATTTTATATATCATGTGCCGTGTAAAGGTAAAATAACTGTTGAAACTGCCGGCAAGGTTTGTGACTTTGCAGGTCAAGCGGCGTATGATTGTATTAAAGCTTCTCATTTGCTTTGCAGTAAGGGCAAGGCTCACAGTGTGGCTACGGCGCCTATAAACAAAGAGGCACTTAAGGCGGCTAATGTACCTTTTATAGGTCATACGGAAATATACGCTGCTCTTACCGATACTAAAGATCCTCTTACTATGTTTGAGACGAGAGGTTTGAGAGTTTTCTTTTTGACTCGTCATCTTTCTTTAAGCAATGCCATTTCTGCCATAACTGCTGATAAAATTAAGGATTATATTGTCAGATGTACTGAGGCTCTTGACAGGATAGGCGCACCGAAGGGTACACTTGCTGTTGCCGGTCTTAATCCACATAGTGGAGAGCATGGTCTTTTTGGAGATGAAGAGGTTAATATAATTGCGCCTGCAGTTGAGGAGATGAAGAAAGAGGGTTTTGATGTTGAAGGACCTGTGAGTGCGGATTCTGTTTTTCATCAGGCTTATATGGGAAAATATCGTGCGGTTCTTTCTTTGTATCATGACCAAGGACATATTGCAACCAAGACTCTTGATTTTGAAAGAACTATAGCTTTGACACATTCAATGCCGTATTTGAGGACTTCCGTTGATCACGGTACGGCTTTTGATATAGCATGGACAGGAAAAGCTTCTCACATCAGTATGGTTGAAGCAACGCTTTTGGCGGCTAAATATTCATATAGATAAATTTATTTAAATGGGGTATTGATGAATATGAGTATGGATTTTATAAAAAACAGTATTATTGATAAATTTGATTTTTTGGGTGAGTTTGTTTCTGTTGATACTCAAAAATCAGGACTTATAAACGGCACTTTTACATTGACATATGCTCTGCCGGGCGGCGCAAATTGTAAGTATATTTTGCAAAAAATCAATACGGCAATTTTTACTGAGCCTGTGGCACTTATGGAAAATATTGACAAAGTTACCAAGCATATACGTACAGTTTCTGCGAAAAACGGCAAAGATCCCAAAAAAAGCACTTTAAATATAATTAAGACAAAAAACGGAAATCTTTTTTATGTTGATGAAGAGGGTTCTTATTGGCGTGCGTATGATTTTATAGAAGGCTGTGTTACATATAATAAAGTCAATAAACCTGAAGATTTTTACAAAGCCGGTGTTGCGCTCGGAGAATTTCAAAAATCGTTGGATGATTATCCTGCTGATGAGCTTGTTGAAACAATAAAGAATTTTCATAATACTCCAAGTCGTTACAATGATTTGTGTAAGGCTGTAGAAGAAGACAGAGCAGGGCGAGGAATTTCCGTACAAAAGGAAATAGAATTTTTTGATTCTCGCAAAGATTTTTTCAGTATAATTACTGACGGCATTGCCGATGGTACTATTCCTGTGCGTGTTACGCATAATGATACTAAATTCAACAATATTATGTTGGACGAAAAAACAGGCGATGTGGCGTGCTTTATTGACCTTGATACGGTTATGCCGGGTTCGGCTCTTTATGATTTTGGTGATAGTATTCGTTCAGGCGCAAATCTTGCTTCAGAGGATGAAAAAAATCCTGAAGATGTTAAATTCAGCGTTGAACTTTTTGCCATATATGTAAAAGGTTACCTCAGTTGTATGAAAGATTTTCTTACGCCTACGGAAATACGTCTCTTGCCGGAATCTGCGATCCTTATCACTCTTGAGCTTGCTATGCGTTTCCTGACAGATTATTTAAACGGAGATACATATTTTAAAACAACACGTCCGGGTCAAAATCTTGATAGGGCGAGATGCCAGATGAAACTTGCTGATGATATGGAGAAAAATATAGAAAAAATGCGCAAGCTTGTTGAACTTGCGCTGTAAATAAGCCAATATTGTTTTTGCTTTTTAGATATCTATACCAAAACGCTCTTTTAATATATTGAGTACGTCTGTTGATATTTCTTCGATGGGGCGCATTTCTTCGTTTTGGTCGGCGCAATTAAGAACTATGCTTCCCTGGTAAAGCTCTGCACAAGTTAAATAGCAATTGCGCACGTTTTCGAGGAATGCGACATCTTTTTCGTAGACGTCAGCTTCATCTCCTACATAGCCACGGAAACCTTTTTTTGCTACATTTTTGCGTGAAAGGGAAGTGGGAATATCGAAAATAAAGAATATATCAGGTTTAGGTATATTCAAACTTTCGAATTCTAATTCGTATATCCACTGTGCCAAGGCTTTAGGGTCTTCACTTCGTGTGCCTTGGTAAGCAGCATTTGCCATAGTTGAGCGGTTCATCAAAACAAATTCGTATTGTGAGTCGTCAAATGTCTTGAAAGAATTGTATCTGTCTGCAGCATACCACAATGACATTGATTTGGGATCCAAGTCTGCAGCTGTTACTTTATCTTTGCCTGAAAGAAGGCGACCTATTTCTTTGCCAAAAAAAGAATCATAATCGGGAAAATCCAATATACCTACAGATTTGCCTTTTTCAGTAAGTATTTCTTTTAATTTTTTAAATTGAACGCTTTTGCCGCTGCCGTCAATGCCTTCAAAAGCAATGTAAATTGTTTTGTTTTTCATAATTTATGTAAACTCCCGATTCGTGATTTATGTATTTTGAGATAATTTTAAAGCATTGCCGCGTGAGTCAATAGTATAGATTGGTATATTTTTATCGTATGTCTGCAGATGCTCTATAAATATATTTTTTTTCATATTACCGGGTACACCTGTTACCATGGCAGCCGGTTGAACATCACGTACGGTTTTTACTGCGGCTTCAAATGTGTTGTCAGAATAAATAACAGTCAGCTCTGCATTTACCCCTCTTGAAGCTTTATGAAGCGCTTCTAAGTCGCTGAAAGTGCTTTCCCAATCGTCTCTGATTTTACTTTGAATACTTGCAATCATAAGCTCAGAATCGAGCTCGTCGGCAATCTTTTTGCCTGATTTTACAATTAACTCGCAAGCAGCCGGATTTGTAATCCATACGAGAACAGTTTTATCCAAAATGACCTCTCCTTAATCAAATAGTATTCCCGTGTATAGAGTATACCACTCTGCGGTATTTACCGCAACGGAAAATTTCCGTACTCCTCAAATTTACCGCAAATTCATATTTTGCATAACAATAACATAATAATTTATAAAAAAAGAAGTGGTGATTATATGAAAATTACTTATATAAAACACATAAGGATAAAATTGGTTATTTTAGCAACTCTTGTATTTTTAGCTGCAGCTATGGGAATTTACGGCATTGGAGATACTATAGCTAAAAGTGTTTCGAACAATTATTCTGCCAAATTACCGATATATTGTACCGATAATGACAATCGTGAAATTGCATTAACGATTAACTGTGCATGGGGAGCAGAGGATATATATGAAATTCTTGAAACGCTTGATAAATACAATGTTAAAGCGACATTTTTTGTCCTCGGTACATGGGCGGAGACAAATCCTCATGAATTAAAGGCAATATATGAACATGGTCACGAGATTGGTAATCACTCGTACTCTCATAAGTTGCCTTCTAAATCTAATGCAAATCAACTTGCAGAAGAAATTGACAAGTGTAACAATATTGTTGAACAAATAATAGGATGTCGACCTATTTTATACAGAGCCCCCTCGGGAGATATAACTGAAACAATTCTTGATCTGACTGATGAACGCGGAATGTTCAATATTAAATGGTCTGTTGATTCTATTGATTGGCGCAAAGACATGACATATGACAATATATTAAACCGAGTTTTAGGGCGCACAGAGTCGGGGAGTATTTTGTTGTTTCACAACGATACACGCTGGACATCAAAAGTTTTGCCTGAGATAATCTCTTCTTTGCAAAAACAAGATTATAAATTCGTTAAAGTCTCGGAGCTGATATATACATCGGATTTTTATATTGACAGCACCGGCAAACAGCATAAGGGTTAATATAATATTAACCGGAAATTTTCGTCCCAAAACATAGTGATTTGGTACGAAAAAATAAAATCAAGCGCGGCTTGGCGGAGTCGGCAAGCGATTTTCGTCCCAAAACATATGTAAAAAGTACGAAAAGCAATCAAGGTGCCGGACTCAGGTTTAGGCATAAGAGATTTTTGGTTGCAATTATCAATTTAATATAATATAATCTGCAAATGGCAGTTATATAGGAGATGTAACGCACATATACTTTACTGAAGACGCTTTTGAGCGTGAGATACTTAAGGAATTACGAGAGGTGTATATTGTGGTAAACGGCAGATGCGAGAGCAATGTGGCAACTGTGTCGGGAATTATTGTAAATAAGCCTGTTTTTGGGCATGAGATATATGGTGAAGGTTTTTATTACTTTGATGTTAAAGTTAAAAGGCTGAGCAACAGCTTTGATGTGATACCGATTACAGTTTCAGAAAGACTTGCTGATTTTTCGGAATATGAAATAGGTAGATACATAGAGGTAGAAGGACAATTTCGTTCGTATAATGCAATGCAGCCGGATGGCACAACAAAGTTGATGTTAACAGTATTTGCAAGAGATATACACTTTTTTAATGAAGGCGAAGAATATGAAACAGATGTAAACAATGTGGTTCTCGATGGTTTTATTTGTAAAAAACCTGTTTATCGCAAAACGCCTTTTAACAGAGAAATAACGGATTTTCTTTTGGCTGTTAATCGTTCATATAATAAATCTGATTATATTCCGTGTATTTCATGGGGACGTAACGCCAGATTTTGCGGCAAGCGTTCCGTAGGAGAAAATGTAAGAGTGACGGGGAGAATGCAAAGCCGTAAGTACGAGAAAAAGTTTGAGGATGGTACGGTGATAGAAAAAGTGGCATACGAAGTTTCGGTGTCACAGATAGAGATAAACAAAGAAGAGATACCTGTTCAGGAAGAAATATCAGAAGTATCGGAGATTTCTGAGGTATCGGATATATAAATAAAATAAGACTCATAGAACTTAAACGAAGCTGTCTTTTGAAAAAAGGGCGGCTTTTTTTATACTTTTTTTATATTTATTTATGAAAGACTTAATGACATGAATATGATTTTTTTATTGGGCTCATAATATAATAGTCATGTAATTTAACAAAGGAGGAAATGTAATGTTTACTGAATATTCTTACACAAACAGTGATATTAAAGAAGAGCAAGCGTTTCAAAATTCGGGAGATACAGATTCGCTTAAAAGATATCTTCAAGAAATAGGCAGATATGATCTTCTTACAGAAGATGAGATAAAGACACTTTTTAAAAGAATAGAGGCAGGAGATAAAGCTGCTCACGATGTTGTTGTTGAACATAATCTTCGTCTTGTTGTTAAATATGCCAAGAGCATAAAGAAAGCATACCGCGCAGAGGAACCTATTATGGATCTCGTGCAAGCCGGTAATATCGGACTCATGAGAGCTGTTGATAAATTTGAGGTTGACAAAGGATATGCTTTCAGCACATATGCAAGTTGGTGGATAAAACAAAGCATAATAAGACATATTTTCGACAATGAGAGCTCAATAAGAGTTCCGGTGCATTTAAGTGAACGATTTGTGACTTTGTCGAGAATAATCAGAGTGTTTCAAGAAGAAAACGGCCGTGAGCCGACTTATGAAGAAATATCAAAGGAGACAAACATAACTAAAAAAGAATACGATATATATAAATCGCTCGACAGGAATGTAATATCACTTAATACTGTTATGAGCAACGACAGTGATTCGGAAATGCTTGATTTTATACCGGCAGGTCAATCGTCAGATCCTGTTTATGATGAAATCAATCAAAAAATGCTTTGCGAGACGATAAATGATGTTCTCGCAAGACTTGAAGAACGCGAATCATATATTATAAAGGCACGCTATGGTCTTGACGGAATGCCGGCAAAAACCCTCGAGGCAATCGGTGCTGATTTGGGAATTACACGTGAACGCGTAAGACAAATAGAAACTGTTGCAATGAAAAAATTAAGCACTTCCGTAAAAGCGGAGGCACTTAGAGCCTATAGATAATACCATTTTCTCTCTTCTCTTATCATACAAAACCCACGATAGCATACTACTTTTTAGGCATCGTGGGTTTTGTTTTTCTTTACAGACTAATGAAAAGATAATATAATTGCCTCATGTTTTTAATATAAAAACTAAGGAGCATAAAAAATGAAGTTTCTCAATGTAATACAAAAAGTATTTAAAATAGCCAGAGTGCTCACAGTGATAGCAATTTGCTTGTTTTTTATTGCGGCAGGGTATGAACTTATACTTGTTGCTATAGAGTTATTAACGCATGGTTCAAAGGCAATTGATAAACATTTGATTGCACATGCGCTGGAACATTTGGTGCATTTTGTGGCAAACGGTATATTGTTGGTGTTTGTTTTCAAATATATAAAACACGAAATCCATGACGGCACGCCTTATACAGAAGAAGGTGCCAAAGAGCTGAAAGAAATTGGTATTCACATTATAGTTCATCCAATAATTACAGCTGCTATTATAGCCATAATGGATGTGGCACTCGGACAAAAGTTTCCGTCGTTTTTTACGGGAACAACATACATAGGTGTGTTGCTTGGAGCAGTACTTGTGGTGGTATCGTTAATATTAAAATACGGTGCAGAGCTTGAGAATAATATAAAAAACAATAATTCAGATAAAAAGGATGAATGATAATGCCAAAAATTTATAAATCCATATCACAGCTTGTGGGCAAAACGCCTCTTGTAGAGCTGAAAAAATTTCAAAAAGATTATAAGTTAAAAGCAAGAATTTTTGCGAAACTTGAATATTTCAATCCTGCCGGTTCGGCAAAAGACAGAGTTGCACTTAAAATGATTGAAGATGCCGAAAAACGCGGATTGATAAATAAAGATTCTGTTATTATAGAACCTACAAGCGGAAATACAGGTATAGGTCTTGCGGCAATTGCGGGAGCAAAAGGTTATAGAGTTATAATTGTTATGCCTGATAACATGTCGGCAGAGCGATGCACATTAATGACCGCTTACGGGGCTGAACTTGTGCTTACTGACGGAGCAAAAGGCATGAAAGGTGCTATTGAAAAGGCAGAAGAGCTCGCTTCGGAAATGCCGGGCGCATATATTCCGGGCCAGTTCGATAACCCGGCTAACGCAAAAGCTCATTTTGAAACAACAGGACCTGAAATTTATGCGGATATGAAAGGTAAAGTAGATATTTTTGTAGCCGGAGTAGGTACGGGAGGTACTATTACAGGTGTTGGTGAATATCTTAAAAGTAAAAAGCCGGATGTCAAAATTGTGGCTGTTGAACCGGTTGACTCTCCGTATCTTTCAAAAGGCAAAGCAGGCAAGCATAAAATACAAGGTATCGGAGCAGGATTTATACCAAAAGTATTAAATACTGATATTTACGATGAAATACTTACAATAGAAGAAGACGCAGCTTATGCGGCAGGAAGGGTTTTGGCAAAAAAAGAAGGCTATTTGGTGGGAATTTCATCGGGAGCGGCACTTTGGGGAGCAGTTGAAATTGCCGTAAGAAAAGAAAACGAAGGTAAAAATATAGTTGTGCTGTTGCCGGATACAGGGGACAGATATTTATCTACGGAGATGTATCAATATGATATTTAAGCTGTTTTTGACATTTTTTAAAATTGGTCTTTTTACCTTCGGTGGCGGTTATGCAATGATTGCACAAATAAGGGAATATGTGGTAAATAAGGAAGGATGGCTTTCTGAAGATGATTTGACACAAATGATTGCAATTGCCGAATCAACACCGGGACCGATTGCCATAAATATGGCGACATATGTAGGCTATAAGAATAAAGGAGTTTTGGGAAGCATTGCGGCAACGGCAGGCGTTGTTTTGCCATCTTTTACAATCATTTTTATAGTTTCTCTGTTTTTAGAAGAGTTTATGCAAAATAAATTTGTTAAATATGCTTTCACGGGAATTAAAAGTGCAGTTGCATTTTTGATAATCAAAACAGGCATAGGAATGTTTAAAAAGGTCGAGAAAAAGCCATTGCCAATAATTACTTTTGCACTTGTTTTTACAGCAATGGTATTAATTGACATATTTGCCATATCATTTAGCTCAATCTATTTTATTATTATAGGCGGTGTTACAGGAATAATTGCATACACGCTTATAGGGATAGGCAAAGATAAAAACATTGCGACTGTTAAGAAAGAAGGTAAAAAATGATTTATTTGCAACTTTTTTGGGAGTTTTTTAAAATCGGTTTGTTTACCTTTGGCGGTGGAGTTGCAATGATTCCGATTATTGAGGATGCGGCCGTAAGCAATAATTGGTTATCACAAGCTGATTTTTATAATTTAATAGGTGTATGTGAATCAACGCCCGGTCCTATCGCTATAAATACAGCAACATATATTGGATCGGTGCAAGGCGGTATATTCGGTAGTTTTTGCGCAACTTTAGGTGTGGTTCTACCATCGTTTTTGATAATTTTGTTAATTGCCGCTGTATTGAAAAATCTTACTGAAAACAGATTTTTTAAAGGATTTTTGCGTGGCGTAACGCCTGTTGTTGTAGCTCTTATATCTGCAACGGGTTTGACACTCCTTCTTACAAATGTAGGAATAAACAGTTTTAAATCAATAAAACCCGATTGGGCTTCGATAATAGCGTTTTTAGCAATTACAGCTATTTATTTTGTTGTTAAATATGCTTTTAAAAAGAAATTGTCAGCCATTCAAATTATATTGATTTCGGCAGTTTTGGGTATTGGTATATGCACCATAATTTCGCCATAATTGTGACGAAAACACCTACAAAAAAACAAGCAAACATGGTTGAATTGCATTTCTTCTTTTGCTAATCTACTTTATAGTAAAATTTTATTAAAAGCAGGGAGAAATGCAAAATGATAAATAAAAACAAAAAAATACTAATAGGCATTATTGCAGCAATAGCGGGAATAGTTTTGATTTCCGTAATTGCTGTATTTTTGTTTAATGATAAAAAGGATGCAGGGGAGCTGACCGCGACTTCGGAGCCGACTGAAACACCTTATTTTACTTTAGAACCTACGCAAAAACCTGTGGCGAGCGACCAACTTTTAGAAAATACTACAGGAAATCCTACTGCGCCCGCCACATCCAATGTAACGTCTGCTGTGGATTTTACAGATGAGCCAACGGTTACTTCGGCACCTCTAACGGCTAACCCCGACATTTTGCCTACAGTGCAGCCTACAGCAGACATTAATTATGATAGCTCAAGCAATGTTCAGATTTTGCTTAAAGATTCAGGTAGTTCTGTTATTAACAACAACGGTGGGTTAAAGTAATGAACAACGGAAATGTTTACATCACCAAAGCAGGAGAGTACGACGTTTCGGGTACCTTGACGAACAAGAGTATCATAGTAGAAATGCCGGATACTGACAAAGCTACCATTAATTTAAAAGGTGTTAATATTACATCTTCTGTAAGTGCACCTATAAGTTTATTAACAGGAAATAAAGTTGAAATATCAGCTTCAAACGGTACAACTAACAGTATTGTAGATAACAGAGCAGAAAGCTCTGATGCAACGGGTGGTGCGATTGATGCGAGCGTTGATTTGGAGATAAAAGGTAAAGGTACTTTGAATGTAACGGCAAAATATAACAATGGAATAGATACAAATGATGACCTTGAAATCAAGAATCTTACATTAAAAGTGACAGCACCCAACAATGCGCTTAAAGGCAATGACAGTGTGACGGTAGAATCAGGCAATATTACAGTTATTTCCACAAAAGGCGACGGTATTAAAACAACAAATACAGAAATTTCCACAGTAGGTAATCAAAGAGGTATTGTGACTGTGTTTGGAGGTACTGTAAATATTTATGCTGCTTGTGATGGTATTGATGCTTCTTATGATGCTGTACTTTCAGGTGGCACTGTAAATATTTATACTGCTTCTTTTTCTGATTATTCGGAAAGTTTGCCGGCTACAGCTACTGTAGTGGCATCTTCAAGCAGAGCCAGACCGCAAAGGCCGGGAACCATGCCGGGAGGCCCCGGGGGCGGAGGTATGAATGAGGGTAATCCTGATTCTGCGGAGTATTCTTGTAAAGGCATAAAAGCCGAAAACTGCGTGAAAATTTCCGGCGGTACAATAAAAATTAAATCCGATGACGATGCGCTTCACTCGAATGTTGCTGTTGATATAAGCGGCGGAACGATTAACCTCTATACGAAGGATGACGGTATACACGGAAATACGAGCGTTGATATATCTGCCGGCAAAATTAATATAGAAAAATCTTATGAGGGTATAGAAGGTACAAACATTAATATCAAAGGCGGTACAATAAATATAATGTCTTCTGATGATGCTTTGAACGCTAATGCTACAAGTTCATATTTAAATATAAGTGGCGGAGTTGTTTATTTTAATGCCGGCGGAGATGGTATTGACTCTAACAGTAATGTTGTGATGAGCGGAGGTGTAGTGCTTGCGCAAGGCCCGTCGAATGGAGGCAATGGTGTTATTGACTACGACAGAAATTTTTCTTTTAAAGGTGGTTTGCTTTTGGTTGTCGGCGCAAGTGGAATGAATCAAAAACCGTCGACTACGTCGGGAAATACAGTGTTTACAAAAAATATATCTACCAATACTTCTTCATATGTGACATTGACAATTGATGGTAAAGTGTCAGCTGTTATTAAAATTAGCAAAAACAGTCAAAGTTATTGTGTGGCGGCATTTAATAACGCCGAATATGGAAGCAATGGCAGCGTTTCCGTATCGACATCAACAAATGTAAGCTTGACAGATGGTTTATATTATATAAAATAATTTTTAATAACTTGTAATGTTTTTGCTTTTTTGCAGGTTGTAATATATAGACAGGACTTAATTGGAGGGAATTTCTTGATTCTGTATGTAGCCGGAACGCTGTTTGTTTTTAATGATGACGATGATAAAAACAGCAGTAAGTTTGAAAAAATATACTTGCAGTATGGCAAATTGATGTACAGCAAAGCGTATGAAATATTAAAGGAATACAGTCTTGCAGAGGATGCAGTCAGTGAGGCTTTTATTCGTATATTCAAAAATTTACATAAATTGGATAATGAGGTGCCGTCTGCCAGGACGGCGTCTTTTGTTGTTACTGTTGTGAAAAATGTTTCTCTTACAATGATTCAAAAACAAAATTCGGCAGAAGTTTTACCATTTGAGGAAAGTCCTGACATTCCTGAGAGTATAAACATGGAGGACGATATTGTGGCAAAGCTTAGTGCTGAAGAAATAATGGAAATTGTAAATGGTTTGCCCGAGGACTTGAAACAAGTATTTTTGTTGTATTTTGCATATGATATGAGCCTTAAAGAAATAGGAAAGACATTAGACATTACGCCGAATCTGGCTGCGGTAAGACTTCACAGAGCGAAGAAAAAGCTCTCGGAGAGAATTGGTAAGGAAAAGGGTGCGATATGAGTAAAAGGAAAAATTTGAATAATTTGGATTTTGAATATATTGCCAAGTCCTATGTCAAAATCTATGGCAGTGAGCTTGATAAAGAGGTATTTTCTGAAGAAGTACAAGCTTTTGAGCAACCTAAACGCCCTGAAATTAACAGTAAAGCGGGAGAGGGCGGCAAGCGTTCCGTAAGAGTTTTAAAGTACACAGCAATAGCGGCGTCTTTAATTATAGTGTGCGTAATATCAGTAGTGGCGGTATTGGTCGTTGGCGGTATCATAGCAGGAGATGAGAATGGGTCACTGCCTGATAATGTGCAGCAAGAGATGCCTAAATGGCAGGCGCCTAGTATTTCTCTGGTTAGTGAGCGTTTTGAAATTGTTGATACCAAAGAAGACAATGGCAAGGTTGTGCATACTGTGTCGGATATTTACGGCGATGATGCTGTTATAACATTAAGCTCAAGAGAAAATGTTGATTTTACAGGTATGACAGAGACTTTTTATGATGGTCGGGTGGTGTATGTAAAGTTTGACTCTGCTTACAGGTTGCTGGCGTATGAGTTTGGTGGGACTATGGTAGAACTTTCATGTAAATATGATTTTGATACTTTAGAAGATTTGTTTGATGCGTTATATTTTAAATTATAATTTTTATTTTAACACTTGTAATGTTTTTGCAGTTGCGGAGGTTTAATAAGCATAAAACAAAAACGAAAGGATGTTTTGTATGTTGAAATTGATAAAAAAAACTAAAAGCTATGTAAGTATAGTTCTCGTGATTTGTTTATGCTTGGGGTTTGCTGCGTGTTCAGCTCCGCTACAAAAAGATGGAATATTGACAGGCGAAGATCTTTTGATGTCTGTGGGTGACGTTCCTAATACTGATAGCGAGAAATATTCAGAAATAATGCAAAATCAATTTGTTCTTACTGAGAAAGTTGATTCTCAGGCGTTTTCGCTTAAGGTTGATACGGCGGCGTATACAAATATTGCCAGATATATAAAGAATTCAAAACTTCCGCCTGCAGATGCTGTCAGGACAGAGGAGTTAATTAATTATTTTAAATATGATGCTGCGGTTGAGTTGAGTGAGGAGCATCCTTTCGGTGTTAAGACTTTTGTGGCTGAGTCGCCGTTTGCAGAGGGCAAACATATGGCATATATAAGAGTTAAAACTGCGGACATTGATGTTTCTGAATTGCCTCCGAGCAATCTGACATTTTTGATTGATACATCGGGTTCTATGATGTCATATGATAAGTTGCCTTTGCTACAGCAAGCGTTTTCGCTTTTGGTAAATAATTTGACTGCAAAAGACACAATCAGTATTGTGACATACGGCGGCACATCACAAGTGCTTCTTGACAGTGCAGACGGGGGAGATAAAGAACAAATATTGAGTGTTATTAATTCTTTGGAGGCATCGGGTTCTACTGCGGGTGCAAAGGGTATTCAAACGGCTTATGATTTAGCAAAGAAAAACTACAGAGCTGATGCGAATAACAGAGTTATTTTAGCTACAGACGGTGATTTCAATGTGGGCATTTCTACTACTGATGCATTAAAAGCGTTTATTTCCGAAAAGCGCAATGAGGGCATTTACCTTAGTGTACTTGGTTTCGGCACAGGAAATTTGCGTGATGACATCATGGAAACTCTTGCGGCTAACGGCGACGGAAATTATTCTTACATTGATAATCTCACGACTGCTCAAAAGGTTCTTGTTGAGGAAATGGGTGCAAATATGTTCGTCGTAGCTAAGGATGTTAAGGCTAATCTTAAATTTAATAAAGATGTTGTTAAAGAATTCAGACTTGTCGGATATGAAAACAGACTTATGTCCTCGGAGGATTTCAATAATGTAAATAAAGATGCCGGCGAACTTGGCGCCGGCACGGATGTAGTCGTTCTTGTTGAGCTTGTATTACACGAAAATGCTATTGCAAATTCTACTGAAACATATAACAAAGATTTATTAAATGTTTGCATACGTTACAAAACTGTTGATAACGGTTCGCAAATGGAGTTAAATGTACCTGTTACAAAAGGTACAGATGACAGCATGTCGGGAGAGGAGAAAAGCGATTTCAATTTTGCTTGCTCTGTTGCAGCTTTTGCGGAGTTTTTGAGAAAATCTGAATTTATAGGCAATGCAACGACAAAAGATATCGCGGATTTGGCAACCAAAAACTTAGGTAATGATACCAAAGGATACCGCATCGGTTTTGTTGACCTTATAAACAAAGCTGCAACTATTCGATAACTATTTTGGCAACTCTTACTGTTAAGTGTCTGCCGTATTCATAATCAGCGGGGGAGAGAGCCAGCATTCCGTCTTGCTTTGACAAATGAGCCTCAGTACCATCATCCAACCACACGCTTGATGCGACTTTGCCGGGCAAATCAAACAATACTTTGTCGCCGTCGCCGTCTTTGATTACAACATTGGCATCACCCTTCATAACGGCACCGTAATGGAAAAGATAATATGAATTATCGTGTTTTAGTATAAAATCATTGCTATTATTTTTGATTTCTATGCTGCATGGCTTGGGCAAATAAATGGCCTCTCCGAAATTCTGAGTCCATTGACCGATAAGCTCAAGGTATGCAGCATCTATATTTCTGAGCATACCATTACCCATAGGGCCAACATTAAGAAGCAAATTTGAACCGCATTTTCTGCAAGTACATAAATCTTCTATAATAGACTTTGGTGAAACATATGATAAGTCGTCTTTTGCGTAGCCCCATACGCTACCGAAGACTTGGCACATTTCGCTCGCTATATATTTTGGTGAATCGCTTAAATTAATCGGCTGCGGGCGACCTCTTTCGAACGTAACGCTGTCAAGCTCGATATGGCCGAGCTCGCCTCTGGCACCGAGTCCTGTGTTATTAATAATCATGGCATTGGGCTGATATTTTCGTATAACGCCGTAAAGTGTGTCCTCGTCCCAATTTTCTGTAGGTTTATGCCACATTCCGTCAAACCAAAAGCCTCCAATCTCGCCGTAGTTGCGGCAGAGAATTTCAATGCTTTTTTGGAGATATTTAAGATATGCGGGGAAGTCTGATTCGTAATGAGGCTCATACCAGTCGAGCAATGTGTGATAGAAGAATGGTTTAAGACCTTCTTGGCGACAAGCGTCTGTAAATTCTTTGATTAAATCGCGTCCGCACAAGGCATGGGGAGCATCGTAATCGTTAAGTCCGCATGTATCATAAAGTGAAAAACCGTCATGATGTCTTGCTGTAATTGTAATATATTTACAACCGGCATTTTTTGCATGTTTTGCCAATTCGGTTGCCCAGTCGGGTTTGGGATTGAACTGTTTGGTGAGTGCTGCGTATTCGTCCTGCGGAATATTATGCACAGCTCTTGCCCATTCGCCTTTACCGATAATGCTGTAAAGTCCGAAATGCACAAAAAGTCCAAAACCGTAATTCTCAAAGTCTTTTATATATTCTTTAACAATCATAATAATACCTCGTTTGATGATTTTTGTTGTTGATTTGAATTATATTGAGTAGGGGCGCGAGTGTCAAGACGGTAGCGTTTTGCTAAAGTGGCATTTCGTACTTTTGGAGCCCTGTTTGGTACGAAAAAATCTTGCTGTATAAATTTGTTAAGTGCCATTTCTTACCACTCGTGTAGGGTTGATTTATAATTGCTCGTATGATAAAATTTGCTTCGTGTGAAATAAAATATATTAGGTGGATTTTATGGATAATTCGACAGAAAAAATAATAATTTTAGCAGATATAAATTGTGATCTTTCACCTGAACTCAGAGAATATTTTGGTATAGAAGATTATATTCAAGGTCATGTACATTTCAGTGACGGCAGAGAAATAATGTCAAGACTCGACTGGGAAAATATAGACAGAGACGGATTTTATAAAGATCTCTCAGGTACAAAAATTAAAATATCAACATCACCGCTCAGTCCGGATGAATATTATGTGATCTTTGAGAAATATATAAAGCAAGGATATAAAGTCCTCAGTATGTCTGTTTCTTCAAAAGTGAGTTCTACATTTAACAGCGCGCACACTGCTTGCGAGCGCATAAAGAATGATTATCCCGACAGTGATATTTATGCTTTTGACTCATACAGAACATCAGGCGGTTTCGGTATGCTTGTGTGTCAAGCCGGTATGATGAGAAAAGAAGGTAAGACTTTTAAAGAGATAATTGAGTGGCTTGAAGCCAATAAAAATAAAGTTCACCAAATGGGTCCGATTGATGACCTTATGTTTGTGGCAAGAAGAGGCCGTATATCTACAGGCAAGGCTATTATGGGAAGCTTTGCAGGTGTTAAACCGATGGGTGATTGCAATAAAGACGGATATGTGACTGTGCTTACAAAAGCAAAAGGCATAAAAAAAGCATTGGAATTAACTGTTAAATATATCGAGGCAGTTGCTAAGAATATTGAAAATTCATATGTTATCGTAACTCATAGCGGCAGAGAAATGTATGCCGAGACTTTGGGTCAAATGATTAAAGAACAGCTTAATTTCAAAAAGGTATTTGTAGGAGATGTTTTCTGCGGCAGCGGTACAAATATAGGTCCCGGTATGGTATGCGCATATTTCATGGGCGATGATATTTCCGAAGACCTTACAGCGGAGAAAGAAGTAATAGCAAAGATTACAAGTAAATAATAAGCAAGAAAAATGATAGAGAAGATAAACGGTATTTGTTATAAAAATATGATAGATTACGGTGTGCGTAGTCTTGAAATACATTGTGATATATTAAACAGTCTTAATGTTTTTCCTGTGCCGGATGGTGACACAGGTACTAATCTTGTAATGACTGTTAAGAATGGTTTACGCTCTATTGAGGATGCAGGCGAAGAAATAGCGCCTGTTGCACGGAAATTTGCTCAAGCGATTGTTTTCGGTGCAAGAGGTAATTCGGGAGTTATATCATCACAATTTTTTAAAGGCATATCAGAATATTTCTCGACAGTTGAAACGGTAGATATAGAGCTTTTTGTACGCGCACTTGAAAAAGGTGTGACAGCTGCTTATGCGGCAGTTGCTGTGCCGTCAGAGGGTACAATATTGACAGTAATTCGTGAAGCTACGCAGGCAGTAAGAGATAATACAGATAAAATTACAAGCATTAATGTTTTGATTGATTTGTTTTTGGAGCAAGCAAGAATTACACTCGATAAGACACCGGAGCTACTTCCTGTGCTCAAAGATGCCGGCGTTGTGGACAGCGGCGGCGCAGGTATTGTGTTCTTCTTTGAGGGTATTAAAAAATATCTTGACGGAGAAGAACTTGAAGTCGTTGAGAAAAAAGTACAAGATAATTATGTGAATTTCTCGTCATTCAACAGACAAAGTAAGTTTTATGGTTACTGTACGGAATGTTTGATACAACTTACAGACGACAAGCTTGGGGAGCACGCCTCGTTTGACCATAAAAGCTTTAAAGAAGGACTTGCGGTTTTGGGAGATTCTATTGTGACATCTTTTGATGACAGCAAGGTTAAGGTTCACATACATAGTATGGTGCCTGAAAAAGTATTGGCGTATTGCCATTCTTACGGCGAATTTTTGTCATTAAAAATAGAAAATATGTCCGTACAGCATACAGAAAATCAAAAAGAAGTTTTGGTAAGAGCCAAGAAGAGTGATTGCGATTTTGCTGTAGTAGTTGTTGCGCCTGATAAAATTATAGGTAGGACTTTTGTAGATATGGGAGCAGACGCTGTACTTATAAGCAGCGAAAATGTTTCCGCAGAGGACTATATAAGAGCAATGGACAAAATTTCCGCATCGGAAATTTTGCTTTTCCCAAATAACTCAAATACAGTACTTGCGGCAATGCAAGCAGCGGGACTTTATAAGAAAGCAAATGTAAGGGTTATTACATGTAAAGATATTGCCAAATGTTATTCTGCTTTGGCAATTGTTGACTATGACGAGACTGATATTGATGCAGTAGTTGAAGCCATAAATGAGGCTATTGAGGGCGTATATACAATAACGATGGCGCGCTCGGTAAAGACAATGACATATTCTGATGTAAAGATACAGGAAAATGACTATATCGTTATGGCAGGGGACGAGATTTTAGCCTCCGGAAACAAGCTCGAAAGTACGGCTTGGGAAGCTATTGATAAGATAATGATTGAAGATGAAAGAAGTATCATTAACTTGTTTTATGGTGTCAATGTTTCGTTGGAGCAACTTGAGTACATCGAAGAGAAGATAAACGAAAAGTATATGTATACAGAAGTATGCAGGATACCGACAGAGGAAAAAATTTATGATTTGACTGTGTCATTTGAGTAATTTTTTGGCAAATTTGTAATATTTGAAGAGAGAAGGAGTATTTATGCAGAAAATCACAAAAAGAAAGCACCTTTTAATTTATGGTTGTGCGGGCTTGGGCGTTAATATGCTTAACCTTATAGTAGGCACATATTTGTGCAGTGCAATTATTGTAGGTGGCTTTAAACCAAAAGATATCGGTTTATGGACTTATACTGACAAAACATTGGTTGTTACAGCATTATGGATGGTTTTGTCGTTTACAGCTAAAGTAATTGACGGTTTAATTGACTTACCGATGTCACCGTTTATTGATAATTTAAAAACTAAATGGGGACGAAGAAAACCGGCAATATTGATGGGATTTGTGCCGATGATTTTCGCATACGCACTGTTTTTGATTATTCCCGATAACGGTGCAACAGTTAAAAACACAATATGGTTTGCGGTGCTTCTTGGATTGTTTTATTTGTTCTATACAATGACGATGCTTACATATTACGCTACTTTTTCAGAGGTTACTGAGACTGAGGGCGATTTGCTTTTCTTGTCGAATGTAAAGTCTGTTTGCGACGTTATTTATTTTATATTGGGATATGCACTTCTTCCTGTATTTATAAGCTTAAAAATGAATATCAGAATAGTTGCTCTTATTTTCATGCCGCTTTCGCTTACAATGATGATACCTTTCTTTCTTTTGAAAGAAAAATCTTATAAAAAGGCAGACAAATTAAAGCTTGCTGAGTCTGAACCTAAAGAAGAAAAAATTACCATTGTTAAGGCTCTTTCTTTTTCAATAAAAAATAAAACATTTATATATTGGATGTGTGTTGCATCTGTTATGAATATTGGTCTTCAATTATTCTTGAGCGGTATAAATGAGTTCTTCTCAACAACCGGTATTAACATGACATTCGTAATGGCTTCTGCTTTTGCTCCCGTACCGTTCGTATTGCCGTTGTACGGTAAAATTGTTAAGAAAAAAGGTTTGGGATTTGGCTTCAGATATGTTTTGTTGATTTTTTCTTTGGGTATGTCAATAATGTTTATGTGTCACAATGTGCCTAAAAATATATTGCTGCCTCTTGCTATATTCTGCGGAATATTAGTTTCTTTTGCAATAGGTGCATTTTTCTCAATAACATACACGGTGCCTTCTTTCTTGGCAGGGGAACAAAGCAAAATTACAGGAAGAAACGTTTCTTCAATGTATTTTGCTGTACAAGGTTTATTTGAAGCTGTAGCAGCAGCTTTTGCAACTCAGATAATTTTACCATTCATGAAAGAGCAAGATTATATTAAATTTATGACAATTATTGTTGCTGCTTTTTGTATGCTTGCTTTTGTAATGTCGTTCTTATTACCTAAGAAAGTTGCTTTTATGGGTAAAGAAGAGAATAAATAAATGTGAAAGAAGTATTTTTATGAGTAAAAATCCTTACGAAAATTTGCGTGTATTAAAGAAGTTTGTAAAAAGAGAATGTGAAAAGCTTCAAAAAAGCGATAAAACATTCAGGGATATATATAATATTGTTTTTTATCGTGACATGGTAATGGCTGAAACTTCCCATGCTTCTTCCGGTATGCAGATTCAAGAGTATACATATAAAGATGTGCGAGTTTCCGTAGAAAAAATTGCAAAAGCTATACGCAAAGTTTTAGGCAAAAAAGGCGAGTTTATAGGTCTGTCGGGACAAAACAGCGTGGAGTGGGTTATAACTTTTTGGGCTATTTTGATGAGTGGAAATAAGCCTTTTCTTGTAAATTTGTTGCAACCTGCCGATGCGAGCGCCTCAATGCTTAAAACATTGGGTGCAGACTATGTGATTTGTACAGATAAAGCGACTGCGTATGATGGTATGTCGCTGTTGATTTATAAAGAGCTCGAAGCAGAAGGTGCGGCTGTTTGCGATAGTGATTTTGATGATTTCGGCAATGAAATCGCAATCACTACAAGCGGTACTACATTAAAAGAAAAAATATGTATATACACAGGTTATGAAATATCTGAGCAGATTTTCAACAGTTGGCAGGCGCTTTCGTGGGATAATGCGATAGGTAGGGGGCACAAAGGCAAACTAAAAACGTTTGCAATGCTTCCTCTTTATCATATATTCGGTTTAGAGGCTTCGTATTTGTGGCTTTCTTTCTTCGGGGCGATTCTTGTTTTCCCGGAGAATCTTGCTCCGGAAACACTTTTGCGCACAGTTCGTCTTCACGAGGTTACTCATATTTTTGCTGTACCGTTATTGTGGCACACAATAGAAAAGACAGTTCTCAGAGAAGTATCACAGCGTGATGAAAAAACGCAAGCGAAGTTTAAAAAAGGCGTGGCGTTGTCTCTTAAACTTCAAAATTTGTGTCCTTGTTTGGGTGAAAAGATTGCATCAAAGCTTTTTAGAGAAGTCAGAGAAAAGGCTTTCGGCAACAGTGTGAAATTTTGTATATCGGGCGGCAGTCCTTTAAAAGAGTCTTCTATGGAGCTTATAAATGCTTTGGGTTATCGTCTTGTGAGCGGATACGGTATGAGTGAAATTGGTATTGTATTGGCAGATTTTGACAAAAAGCCATGTAAGAAAGTGCCCGTTTCCGTAGGTAAACCGTTTGAGTCGGTGGAAGTGAAAGTGAACGACGATGGTATGTTGCTTGTTAAAGGTGATTCTATTTGCAAGAAAATCATTGTTGACGGCAAAGTGACTGCGAACGAAGAATGGTTTAACACAGGGGATATTGTTACTGTAAGTAATGACGGTAAGTTTTATTTACAGGGCAGGGCTTCTGATATTGTAATTAATGAGAATGGAGAGAATCTCAATCCTGATTTTGCGGAAAAGGTTTTTGATTTGCCCGGGGCGAAATGTTTCAGCGTAATGGGTGATGAGAAAATGGAGAAGCTTATCTTGATTGTTCAAATACCTGAGGGTATGGTGCGCGATGACAGAGAGATTCTTGAGAAAAATATTAAGATTTGTGAAGATAAACTTCCTGTGGCATATAAAATAAGTAAGGTTTATTTTACTAATGATGCTGTTATGGGTGAAAATGATATTAAAGTCAGCCGCACTAAGGTTAAAAGAAATATTGCAACTGGTGCTATAAGGCTTTTTGAGTCTATTGAAGAGGTTGAAAATGAGGGCTTTGAGAATGATTCTGAATTGAAAAAGAAGCTTAGAAGCATTCTTGCTGAGGCGCTTAATTTGCCTGAAGAAAAAGTTACCAACACGGGTCATTTCATAAAGGATTTAGGCGGCACGAGTCTTGATTACTTTGCTGTTGTGAGTGAGATTGATGAGCAGCTCGGCGTGACTTTGGAGTTTGAAGGAGAGGGTTTTGCTTACAATTTAAATGATTTAGAGAGAATTGTTGAGGAAAAGCTTAAATGATATATGATATTTTGAGATGGTATTGCATTATAAACGCATATTTGGTGCAGTGTCTGTTATTTAAACGAAAAACATATTATGAGGATAAAGCGGTGCAGTCTAAAAAGATAAAGGGCGGGGCGCTGATTATTTCGAATCATTATAATATGTTTGACTATGTATTGAATATGTTTATGTTGCTTCCTCGTAAGCTTTATGTTGTAACGGGGGAAATAGGATACAGCAACAAGTTTATTGCGTGGGGTATGCAATGTTTTGGCGGTATTAAATGTGACCGCATTATGAAAAGTATGCGTTTTATAGATGAAAGTGCAGAGCTTATCAAAAAAGGTAAAATGGTGCAGATTTTTCCGGAGGGACATAACACCGATGACGGTGAAATGGATAAGTTTAAGACCAGCTATCTCATGATAGCGCTTCGTGCAAAATCGCCTATAGTTCCTATTATTACAGACGGTAATTACGGTTTCTTTAAAAGAGCTCATGTTATAATAGGCACACCGATTAATTTGTCTGATTATTGCAAAAGCGAAAATCCGAGTAAAGAAGAGATTGTAGCTTTGAATGAAATAGTATATAATAAGGCGCTTTCTTTGAGAGCTCAGCTTAAAGAGCTTGGCGGCAAATAGGCAAGGGGGGATTTGATGCTATTAACGGATATTGTTGAGTTATCTGAATATTCAATAAATTTGGGACTGAAAATCGGTGCTTTTGCTACGGCTTTTGGTTTAATTATGGGTGTGTTGTTTTTCTTTGTAGCATCTTATATTGTATATACTTCAACTTTGACAAGAAATAAAAATGATAAATGGGGTAGGGCTCCATCGTGTGATGATAAAGATTATATGGAGCTTTATTCAAAGGGCATGGAGTGGCACCGCGAAAACATCCAAAGAATGGAGCCTGTACATATTATTAATGATGGCCTTAACCTTTACGGAGAATATTATAAGTTCGGCGGTGAGCAATGTGTTATTGTTTTGCCCGGCAGATCTGAAAGCTTATGCTATTCGTATTTTTTTGCTATGCCATATGCAAAGTGCGGATGTGATGTTCTTGTAATAGATCCTCGTTCTCACGGACTCAGTGAAGGACAGTATAGTACGATTGGTTTTGAGGAGAGTAAAGATATAATTGCTTGGGCTAAATTTGCTCACGAAAAGTACGGTGTTAAGGATATTATTTTGCATGGTATTTGTATCGGTGCGGCGGGCGGAATGTTGGCAATAACTTCTCCCGATTGTCCGAAGTATGTTTCAGGAATAGTAACTGACGGTATGTTTTCTAATTTTAACAATATAATGCATGCACATCTTACATATAGAAAAAAGCCTACAATTATTATGCTTGATCTTATTGATATGTGGATGAAGAAGTATACCAAGCATTCTATGAAATACGGTCCGATTGATGTTATTTCGTCTCTCGACAGACCTATTCTTATGATGCATGGTACAGGAGATATATTTTCCTTGCCTGAGTACGCGAAGAAGATGTATAATATTTGCGGTAGTGAGAATAAGACATTCGTTTGGTTTGAAGGCGGTACTCATTCTATGTTGAGGTCTATGGATGAGGACAGATATGACTCTGCGATAGTTAATTTTCTTTGGGAAAACTACGGTGTTACAGACCGTGTTCTAATTGGTGAATCAGTATAATTTATATATTTTTTGGGAGGAATTTTAAATGTTTTGTAGTAATTGCGGTAATCAAATTTCAGAAGGTTCAAGATTTTGCGGTGTTTGCGGTGCGCCGGTAGAGGTAGCTCCTCAGCAGCAACCTGCACAGACACAACCTGTACAACCACAACAACCGGCACAACCTGAGCAACCGGTTTATCAGCAGCCCGTTTATCAGCAACCGGTTTATCAGCAACCTGTTTATCAACAACCGGTTTACCAACAGCCTGTATATCAGCAGGAAAATGTTGTGGATCCTATTGCAAAAGAAATGGCAGATAAAGCTGCCGGCAGTGCATTGACTTTCGGTATACTCAGTCTTGTTTTTGCTTGTACATTTTATTTAAGCTTTTTGGGTATTATTTTTGCTTGTATTGCTTTTAGTAAAGCAAATAAAAATAAGATGTTTAACAACGGCGTGTTACAAGCTAAGGCAAAAGTGGGCAGAGGTCTTGCTATCGGTGGTCTCGTAGCAGGCATTGTTTTCACATTCTTTTTGATGATTTTTGTTCTTACTATGATAGCTGTTATTGGTGAGGCTGTTGAACATAACAATGATTTTTATGAATATTCATTGTTCTTGATGAGTAAGTTTTTTTGATTTTATAGTTTTGTAATTATTGGGAGGGGTGGCACCGGTGAAAAAAGCAATTTTACTTTTATGCATTTGTTTATTGTTGATTCTTGTTGCATGCGGAAATGATATGGGCGCAAATTCGGGTATTAAGCCTACGCTGATTATTTCTACACCGGAGCCTACCGATCTCATTGATGTTAGTCCGTCGCCTACGGTTACTCCTACTGACAAAAGTGATGTGGATGACAGTAGTGGCGATGCGACCACTTTTCCGTATAATACGGAAATGCCGAGTACTGAAACGTCTGCACCTGTGACGGGTGTGCCTACAGTAGGGCCTACGGGTGACACGACTGCGGAGCCTACGGGGGAGCCGACGATTGAGCCTACTGCGGGTGTTTTGCCGACGCAAACGCCTGTAGAACCGCATGATTGCGTGTATGGTGAGTGGATTGTAGTAGTGGAGCCTACCGTAGAACATACGGGTATTAAGGAGCGTGTGTGTTCGATTTGTGAGGGCAAGCAAACTGAGGAAATCCCTGCTGCTGCGTTAAGCGAGGCGGAGAAGCTTGCTGAGGCGCGTAAGGTTGCGGAGGGTATAGCAAGTTCGATTTTCATGGGTGGCACGGATCTTTACAGGGTTTCTGAAGCGGTGCAAATCATTAACAATTATTGTATGAGTTGTGAGTTTACGTTTGAGGGTACAGACCACAGCACGGCTTACGGCGTGCTTGTTAAGGGTGAGTATTCGTCTGCGGGTGCTGCTGAGGCTCTTGGCTTGGTTCTTGAGTACATGGGCTTTAAGTGGGAGCGTGCTGACGGCGGAAGCGCTGCATATCACCAATGGTGCGTTGTGAAGATGGATGGGCAAGTGGGTTATGCTGATGCTCATATGGGCATGGCCGGTTACGGAAGTCATCCGTGATTGTTATAGAGTAAATTTGTCTTGATAAAGCACGCGGTGCGTGGTATAATCTCGACTGTTGTAAATGTGGAGACGTATCGAAGAGGTCATAACGAGAACGACTCGAAACATAGTTTTGTGTATCGCTCGTCACTTCGAAAAAGTCGCTTAACAACGGGACTTTTGCTTGTGCAAAATGCATTTTAAAAAATTGCAATCTCGCAGTTTTCTCGCAAAAGTTTCAATCAATTTTATATGTGGAGACGTATCGAAGAGGTCATAACGAGAACGACTCGAAATCGTTTGACGGCCTAAAACCGTCCGTGGGTTCGAATCCCACCGTCTCCGCCAATGGCTCCTTGAAGAGTAAATCTTCAAGGAGTTTTTGTTTTTCAGCCGAGTGCTGAACCTATCGCCATTGCACTGGCTTTCTTGCTTTCGCTGTCGATGTGACTGTAAATATTGGCAGTTGTTCCCATATCACTGTGACCGAGCCAGTCCTGAATCATTTTCATAGGTACGCCTTGTGCCAGCAGAAGGGAAGCACAGCTATGCCTTAAGTCATGAAAACGAATGATTCTCATATTATTTTCTTTTAAGAGTACTTTGAAGTGACCGGTTACATAATTCGGTCTTATCAGTTCGCCGAGGGCGTCTACACAAATATATTCTTCGTACTTTTTGTTGTAGGCGCGGCGCATTACTTTCTTCATTTCTTCTTGCTTTGATTTTTCTTCAAGTAGCTTTGCTTCGACTTGAGGTATCAAGGGCAGGGTACGGTATGACGATTTGGTTTTCATAACGTCCATGCCTTGTACAGTGTTTTTGTCTTGCACAACCTTATGTTTTATGCTGATTGTTTTGCTTGTAAAATCAATGGCACTCCATTTAAGACCTATGACTTCGCTTCGCCTGAGACCGTAAAAGGCTGTTAAATAAATAACAATATGCAGAGGGTCGTTTTCTGTTTTGTCGAGTAAGTTTTTTAATTCCTCTGAGTTATAGTAGCTGCCTATGTATTGTTTTGACTTTGGTCTGTCGGCTTGCTCAACAGGGTTACATAAAATTATGCGTCTTTTTACTGCCGATTTGAATGCAAGATGCAAAAGTGCATGATGCCTTTGGGCAGTCGTACCTTTAAGACCGTCGTTACGAATGGCGCAATAGTACTCGTTTATTTCGTCGCCGGTAAGCTCTTTGACTTTGATATTTCCGTACTTTTTGAAGAACGGAATCATTCTCGATTCTATCATCAGCTTGTAGCCTTTGTAGGTTGAGGCGGAAATGTTTGCTTTGTGTTGCTCAAGCCATTCGTGTAAATATTGGTTTATGGGCATGTTCGCAATACGGTTTCGCTCTCTGTCTGCGTGTGTCATGAGCTCTGATTTGTATAAATCCTCGGTGTTGTATTGAGTTAAGAGTTCATTTAAACGGTGCTGGGCTTCTCGCTTATTGCCTTTGGTGACTTCAAGATTGAGGCTTTTCCATTTCTCGTGGCGCTTGCCGTCGGTGTCATAAAGGTTGATGACTGCGTACCATTTTTTATTCTTTTCGGTAATGTGTCCTGTTATTCTTTTCACTTTTTCACGCTCCTTTCTTACTTGGTTTGTCCTTTGTTTTCTCTCGGGCAAGGCTCAAACTATCACAAGTGTTTGCGGAAGTCCAGCGATTATTAGTGACGTTTGGGGAAGGGGTTTGATAGTTTTTTTCGTCTGTCAGGAACTCTACAAGACATACCTTCGGAACGATTATTTTCTTTCCTTGCTTTATGCTTTTGATTTTGCCTTCTTTGATTAGGGCGTAAACTGAGTTTTTCCCTATCCTTAAAAGGCGGATTACTTCGGGTACTGTAAGTACATCTTTTTCGTTTTTAAACATGGAATAATAGTGTCTTTCTGTCATAATTCTCCTTTCTACCGTGGAAGCATTAAAATTTTTGGCTTAACGTAGGCAAATTTTGAAATTTTTGCATGATTTTGGCGCTTTAGGCTATCCTACCCTCTAAAAAGGGGGTTTTAGGATAGCCTGATTAAAAGTGCAAATTTTGGCTTAACGGTGGGCATTGCCACCCGATGTGAACCGCAAAGGTGACGTTTACGATACCGTTGCTTATTCCTGCAACCATTTTAGGACGCCCTCCGTTTAAGCCATATTTTCCTTTTGTGACGCAAATGACGCAAATGACGGTATTTTTGACAGCGGGGGATATTTTGTCCGCTATGCAAAATATCGTCATTACCGTCATTATCGTCATAGCCGTCTGTTATTGGTTTCATTGTGTTTTTACCAGTATCAATGTTCTTTGAGTGCCTGTCCTTTCTTTTGCATAAAGAATATTTAGTTGTTTGAGTTCGTTTTCAAACTTTTTGATTCTGCGTGATAAGACATTTCCTGAAATGTCAATTTCTAACTTATTTGCCAGCTCTGCTGCAGTGCCTTCGAAGGTTTCGTTTACTGTCATGTAGTTTACAAGTTTTTGCATCACCTCATCGTTTTTCATAATGTATTCTGATGGTGTGTCACCGCTTATGAATTCCCATTGGAATGTTTCTTTGTTGAATTTGAGTGTTAATATTTTCTCGTCTATATCTCTGCCTCGTACAAATAAATTAGCAGAGAGCGACGAGATTTCCGTCTTGTGAAGAACGTACGAACTATCGGCGGCACCTGTAAGTCCTGTGGAACCGCTTATCATCAAGTGGGGGTCTGAATTTTTTTGCTTGCGCAAGTGTTGGACTGCGATGACGGCTATGCCGGATTCGTCTGCAATTTCTTTTATCGAAGTGATGTCGCGGTAGTCGCTGGCGTAAAAGTTTGTGTCGCCGGAGGTTGTCCTGACTTTTTGCAGTGTGTCGATGACTATTAAGTTTGTGTCAGGGTGTGCATCGATGAATTGTATTATCTGCTTGTCTAGTCCTTCGGAAAGTGTTTTTGACATTACTGCGAAGTGTAAGTTGTCGGGTGCGTCTTCGGTGAGCTCGGAAAGTCTTGTTTGTATTCTGTTGTAACTGTCTTCGAGACAAAGATAGAGCACTGTGCCTTTGGATGTTTCGTAGTTCCAAAAGGATTCGCCTTTGGAAACTTGCAGACAGAGATGGAGTAATAACCAAGATTTTCCAATTTTGGGTTGTCCGGCTAAGATGTGAAAGCCTTGCGGTATCAATCCTTTGACTATGAATTTAGTGGGCGGTAAGTTGAGATCGAGGAGCTGGGCTCCGCTTACGGTTTTTAAGTTTTCTGTTGACAATTAATAATTTCTCCTTTCGTATGTGAATAAAATAATTAGTGCGTTCAGAGGACGCGAAGTATCTCGCAGCATAAATCTTGTGACTTCTTTCACAAGTACGAGCATCATATATGTCCTAGCAAACATCAGTTCCAGCTTGAAAGAACATATCCCGTTTCTTTGGTGGGCCGCTTATGCGGAAGTATCATTAATGCCTTACGCGGTGTCATGGCTAATCAAAATATGCTGTTGTTGTTTTGATTTCTCTGCAAGGTTTATCGCTCGCTCGTTTTGAGGTCGTGGCGTCCTTTAGAGTCAGCTTTTCCTTTCGGTCCGGTAAGTTTATGACTCGGCATCCTCACTTATTTAGTTTTCAAGGTTCGGGAGAAGTTTTATTTTTCTTCTCATTCCTTATTTGTTACTTTTTTTGATTTTCACAACCAAATTTGTAAAAATTTTCTTCTCATTTCTTATATGGCAAATTTTTTGATTTTGTACCATAAGGTTTTGGGAAATTTTTAAAAGTTGCGTTTGGTGGTTTGAGGGGGCGAAATTCGCTCCACAGGCGGCCAAACAGGGCGAGAAAAAAGAATATCGGACACGGAGTCGATAGCGGACGCATTTGGCTGTTTGGGGGCGACAGTGGTTATTAGGTTTTGCGTTACAATAAAATGTTCTCCTTTCAAAAAGTGATTTCACTTATATGTATTTTTGAAGGGGGAAAATCCAAGGTGGTTTTGTGAAAAAGTTGATTGTTTACAAAATATTCAAAAGAAAGTGGTGCTGTGGCAGAAACGCCCAAATTTCGCTCCACAGGCGGCCAAACAGGGCGAATGGCGGAAAAGGCGGGAATGGAGTCGGGGAGGAAGGAATGGGGCGAATGTGGGCGGAATGTGGGAGTTGATGAAAAAAATGGAAATTTTACCAAAAGTGTATAAGCTTTATTGAAATATTTGTATAAATGTGAGATAATCGGTTTGATAAAACAGATATGCAATACCACACTCGAAAAAACAGAAATAAGTAGATTTATTTAAGCGAGGCGCACAAAATGATAAAAACTGTATCACAAACGACAATAGCTGATGTGTTTTCAATTACTAGTGACAAAATATATAAGATTCCAAAATATCAACGTGAATATACTTGGGGTATTAAAGAATGGGATGCTTTATTCAATGATGTAACTGAAAATGATTTTGGTTATTTTCTTGGTTCATATATTTGCGTAAATAGTGCTTCGCTAAATGGGACAGTTTTGGAAGTTATCGATGGTCAACAGCGTTTTTCAACGATAACGTTATTGCTTGTTGCTTTATACTCTGAACTTGCTAAACATAAAACTGAAATGGATGAAGACGACTTGAGCGAACTTTCTAATTTGAGAAATGAGCTTGCAAATAAAAAACAAAAATTTACTTCAGCAGGGGGTAAAGTTACAGAATATAATCAACGACTTTTTCTTCAAAAACAAAATTCAAATGATGAGGACTATACTTTTATTCTTTCTGATAATGGAATTATTACCGCTAAACAGACAAAACCGACCAATTTTGGAAACAGAAGAATTGCAAAAGCATACCGCCATTTTCAGAAACTTATATTTGATGAAATACAAGAAATCAAAACTGAAAATACTAATATTACTGATGTAGGAGCATTATTTGAAATTGTTAGGAAATTTGAAGCAGCGGTATTAGTAGGAATTGAAGTTGATACCAACAAAGACGCCTATATGCTATTTGAATCTCTGAACCATAGAGGAGTACCACTTTCGGCTCTTGATTTAATTAAGAATTCTCTTATCGCACAGGCTGAAAATTCTGCTGATGCTGATAATGCTTATGAACAATGGAAACAGATTTTAAAAGCGGTAGGACAAGATGATTACTCTGTTCAAGAACGTTTCTTCAGACAATTTTATAATGCATTTAGAGATGAACTAAATGCTCCCTATAAAACAACTGAAAAGAAGTATTATCTTGGTTATTTAGCGACAAGGACAACCTTAATAGATATCTACGAGAAGATGATCAAAAGTGATTATAATGCTCTTTTGGAAAATCTTTCGGAAAAGGCAAACAAATATTCTATAATTGTTAATAATACAGAAGATGAGTATGTATACACAACAAGTCTACAGAATTTAGCGAGAATTTCTGGTGCTCCCTCATATTTGATGTTGATGTATTTATTGACAAATCAAAACAATCTGTGCCTTACAGATGAAAATATTAAAGCGATTGTTGATGTTCTTATTGTTTTTTTTGTTAGAAGAAACTTAACTGACATTCCGAATACTCGTAAACTTACCCAGTTGTTTATTGATATTATCGCAAAAATAAAAAACGAAAGAGGAAATGAAGTTATTTTAAATATCAAAGAAATGCTCAAAGCTGTTTCTGTAACAGATGAAGCTTTTGAAGAGAAACTTCGCGGACCCATTTATGAAGAGAATCCTGAAGCAACACGTTTTGTGCTATGTAATATTGAAGCACAACATCAGACAAAGGAAATATATTCTGATTTGTGGGTTAGAGATACTAGTAATAAATATGTTTGGACTATTGAACACATATTCCCAGAAGGTGAAAATGTTCCGAAAGAATGGGTTGATATGATAGCAAACGGGGATAAAGCGAAAGCAATTCAATTCCGAGCAGATTATGTACATACTATTGGAAATTTAACTATTACCGGATATAATCAAAATCTTTCTAATATGTCTTTTGAACACAAGAAGGACAGAAAGTCAAAAGATAAGACAAAAGATATCGGTTACAGAAATGGTTTGTTCCTTAACGAAGATGTTGTAACTGAGAAAGAGTGGACCGTTGATAAAATAACTGCAAGGACAAATAAGATTGTAGAAACATTACTTGAGATGTATAAGTGGTGATCTTATTTATGTTTGAAAATAAAAAATAGTTATATTTAGGAAAAATATTACATTTATGTGACACAGGAAGTAGACTTCTAATTTATTGTGTGTCTCTTGTAAAATAAGTATATATGAAAGGGGGCAATAAAGTGGAAAACGACAAATCGCAGAAAAACATTAATTGCTTTAATTTAATAGTAACTGCTGTATTGTTATTGTGTAGTAGTTATTCATTAACACTTCCTATAACCAATACTTTTTATAAAATGTCATGGATAATGAAAGTAATAATTTGTGGGTCAATACTATGTGGTGTTGCTTTATATGTATTAGTTATTGTCAACGCAATAAAAAAAGAAAGAATGATAAAAAGTATTATTATGATATTTTGTATATTTCCCCGTTGATTGTTACTGAAATAATCAATGTTTTAGCAATTTTTGACTATAAGCTTTGGGGATTTAAAGCTTTTTTTATAGGACTAGCATTGTTTATAACTATATTTGTTGAACTTTTTGCGAGCATAAGAGTAATCTTTAAAAAATCATTTGGACAAGAAAATACTCCCGTAGTATTGACTTCTCTTGCAGTTCTTTCTTTTATACTTGCGGCGTTAAATGAGAGTATTGGGAACATTGAACCTGCAAGTTTGTGTTATGCATTCTGCTTTGGGCTTACCTATTTAGTTGCAATTGCACTGTATATACATCAGTTTGTGTATAAACCTAAGAAACCGGAAAAAATAGTTAGTAGTATTATAGGCATTATATTTTGGGGCTCAGTTATTACAATTACATTTCCATACTATATTAATTGGTGCGGTTTGAAAGGGAAAGCTTTTGAAGCTTTTGTATCTGTATATTCTGCTTTGCTTGGTGGAGGAATTACCCTTGCTGGTGTTGCATGGACTATAAAAGACTCAAATGATAAACGACAAGAGGATTTAAAACGTATTAAATCTGAACGTAAAGAGGAAGAACGGATAAAGAATGTACCATATATAAAATTAGTCTCTGAAGTTTTATATGATGAATATGTTGAAATACCATTTAAAGAATATTATAATTTTAACAAACTAAGTGATAGACAACATTTTAAAAATAAACAATCATATAGCGTACAAATTTGTTCTTTCGGTATAAAAAATGTATCTGAAACACATATGATTTTCAGAAGTGTGCATCTGAACAATAATGTTTATCTTTTCCCTGGAACATTAATTGAGAAAGGAAAAACATGTCAAGTTGAGATTTGTAATAACTCTTGGATAACGATGATAGAACCACTAAATTCAATACAGTTAATTCTGCAAGATATGATAGGAAATAGTTATAGTGTACAATGCAAATTTGCTATTAATCCTAACTACAAACCTGAAACAGGTGAGGATATTACTAATGATGGAGAAAAATATTGCATTGCTGCTCGTTCTTATGTTATACAAAAGGTATTCCTTCCTATATATCTTGAAGGAGAAAAGCAATGATTGAAATACATATCAAACAATATCAACGATACATAATCGATGAATTGATAAATTGCTGTGGTCATATCGGGATAAAGAAAAGAATGAATGTTCAAAATTCGTTCCACAGACGGCAAATAGGGTGAAAAATAAGAAGGTAGAGAATGGAGTTAGAAAAAAAGTGGGTGAATGTGCTTCTGGATTTAATGGAATAAGATAAATTGTTTTCGAGCTGTTTGATTTTAAAAATAGATATGATAAAATAGTAAAGCAACAATTGGTAGAAATATATAATTAATAAAAAGAATGATATACGATGAAAATAATAAACAACATTGACGTAACATTAAAAGATGACTTAGCGATAGAAATTAAAGAGGGAAGCAAACTGTCAGTTGCGGCAGCCTGCTTTTCTATTTATGCGTTTCAAGCCTTAAAAGATGAACTTCAAGGTATTGAAGAGTTGCGATTTATTTTTACGTCACCTACTTTTGTTGCCGAAAAGGTAAAAAAAGAAAAGCGAGAATTCTACATTCCGCGTCTTAATCGTGAGCGTAGTTTGTATGGTACAGAATTTGAAGTGAAACTCCGCAACGAACTCACACAGAAGGCAATAGCAAAAGAGTGCGCTGAATGGATTAGAAAAAAAGTAAAATTTAAATCTAATACAAGTGATAAAAATATACAGGGACAACTTGTGGTAGATGATTTGGGTTATACTCCCATTAATAATTTCACTACTGCAGAGCTTGGTTGTGAAAAAGGCAATGTTATTAGCACAACGATAGTTAAAGATCAATTGTTGGGACAATCTCTTATAAGGGATTTTAACGAAATTTGGAATGATAAAAAAGTCCTTCAAGAAGTAACTGACGAGGTTGTCGAAAATATTACTACAGCATATAATGAAAATTCTCCGGATTTGATATATTTTATCACTTTGTTTAATATCTTTAATGAATTCCTTGAAGATATCTCCGAAGATCTTCTCCCGAATGAAGCGACTGGATTCAAGAACAGTAAAATATGGGGAATGCTTTACGACTTCCAGAGAGACGCTGTTCTTGCAATCATCAATAAACTGGAAAAATTTAACGGTTGCATTCTCGCGGACAGTGTTGGTCTTGGCAAGACCTTTACTGCACTTGCAGTTGTGAAGTATTACGAAAACCGAAACAAGAATGTTCTTGTTCTCTGCCCGAAGAAACTCGCAGCGAACTGGAATACATATAAAGACAATTATATTAATAACCCTATCGCCAATGACCGTCTGAGATATGATGTGCTGTTCCATACAGACTTGACTAGAGACCACGGCACATCAAACGGTCTTGACTTGGATAGATTGAACTGGGGAAACTACGACCTCGTTGTTATTGATGAGTCTCACAACTTCCGTAACGGTGGAGAGATTTCTGGTGATGACAAGAAGGAAAACCGTTACCTCAAACTGATGAACAAAGTTATTAAAGCAGGTGTTAAGACCAAGGTTCTGATGCTGTCTGCAACACCTGTAAACAACCGTTTTTACGATTTGAGAAACCAGTTGGCAATCGCCTATGAAGGAAACTCTCGTGACATTGACAATAAACTTAACACAACTAAGAGCATTGATGAAATCTTCCGTCAGGCACAGAAAGCATTCAATGCTTGGAGCAAACTGGACGTCAGCGAGAGAACAACGGACAACCTGCTTCGCACACTTGATTTTGACTTCTTTGAAGTGCTGGACAGTGTAACAATCGCTCGTTCCAGAAAGCACATTGAGAAGTACTACAATACTGAGCAAGTCGGCAAATTCCCTGAGAGATTGAAACCAATCTCCAAGAGACCGAAACTGACCGACCTGACTGGTGCTATTAACTACAATGAGATTTACGAAGAGTTGATGATGCTCGGACTGGAAATTTACACACCGTCTGCATACATCTTCCCAAGTAAGGTGGCGAAGTACCAGGCACTGATGCACAACAAAGGTACGAGTCTGACCCAGAGAGGTCGTGAAGAAGGTATCCGAAGACTTATGAGTGTGAATCTTCTCAAACGATTGGAGAGTTCTGTTTACTCTTTCAATCTCACACTGGGCAGAATCAAAGACTTGATTGATAAGACAATCGAAGCCATTGATAAATTTGAAAAATACGGTGTCGCTGACCTTGATATGTATGAAGCAAGTGCCGACACTGACTGGGATGTTGATGACCAGAACACCGACTTCTTCTCCGTAGGCAAGAAGGTCAAGATTGACCTTGCTGATATGGACTATATAAGTTGGCGAGATGCACTTCGTAAGGATGCAGAAATTCTCGGTCTGGTAACTATGATGGTCTCCGACATCACACCTGAACACGATACCAAACTGCAAACCCTGTTGCAGTTGCTGTCCGATAAGATTGAGAATCCTATCAACGAGGGCAACAAGAAGGTTCTTGTGTTCTCTGCATTCTCCAACACAGCAGATTATCTGTTTGAGAATGTCAGCACCTTCGTGAAGAAGAAATACGGTCTGGACACTGCACTTATCACCGGTAGTGTAGAGGGCAAGTCCACAATCAAGGGACTCAAAGGCACTTTGAACAATATCCTCACTTGCTTCTCCCCTGTGTCCAAGAGCAGAGACATTCTGATGCCAGGAAGCAAGCAGGAAATTGATATTCTGATTGCCACCGACTGTATCTCCGAAGGTCAGAACTTGCAGGACTGTGACTATCTGGTGAACTATGACATCCACTGGAATCCTGTTCGCATCATTCAGAGGTTTGGTCGTGTAGACCGTATCGGCAGTAAGAACAACTGCATCCAGTTGGTTAACTTCTGGCCCGATATGGATTTGGACGAATATATCAACCTCAAAGCGAGAGTTGAGACCAGAATGAAGATTTCTGTTATGACTTCCACTGGTGATGATGACCTTATCAACCCAGAGGAAAAGGGCGACCTTGAATACAGAAAACAGCAACTTAAAAAATTGCAGGATGAAGTGGTTGATATTGAAGAGATGTCTGGTGGAATCTCCATTATGGATTTGGGTCTGAATGAGTTCCGTCTTGACCTGCTTGAATATATCAAGAACCACGATGATTTGAAGAAGAAACCGTTTGGTCTGCACTCGGTTGTTCCTGCTAACGATGAACTGCCAGAAGGTGTAATCTTCGTTTTGAAGAATCGCAATAACGGTGTCAACATTGATAACCTGAACCGCATCCATCCGTTCTATATGGTTTACATCGGCATAGACGGTGAAATCGTTTGCGATTATCTGAATCCGAAGAAACTTCTGGACACAATGAGATTGTCTTGTAGGGGCAAGAGCGAGCCTATCAAGGCGGTTTATCAGAAGTTCAATGACGAAACCAAGGATGGTAGAGATATGAGCGATATGTCCTCTCTGCTGTCTGATGCAATCACTTCCATTATTAATACCAAGGAAGAAAGCGATATTGACAGTCTGTTCAAGGCAGGTGGCACATCGGCACTGATGTCTGCCGTGTCTGGTCTGGACGACTTTGAACTTATCTGCTTCCTTGTTGTGAAGTAAGGTGGTGGCATATGTTAGGACTACCGAAGACCACAGACTTTAATAAAAGAATACCCAAAGAAAAGTTCTACGAGAACTTGAATGTAACACCCACGGTGAAGAAGTGTTTTGTTGACCAGATAAAGGTTATCTATTGGCGAAACAAAATCGCTTCTTCTACCACGAACCTTGCAGCAGGAAGCACGGTAACGGAAATTGAAGTCTTTGAAGTAAGACTCAAAACCAACATTCTGGATGAAGGAGTCCTTCGCCAGATTGATAAAGAGATTCCGTATCACATCGTTTTCCTGTTGGAGTATGACGGTAAGTATCAGGCATGGACTGCTTACAAAGAAGCATCCACTGGCAACACCGCATTCAAGGTGAACCACTACTATCACACCGATTGGCTGACCGAGGAAGAAATTCCTTTGAAACTGGAAGGTCTGAGCGTGGATGCTGTTTATGAGAACTTTGTTTATCAGATTGCAGGTGATACCCTTCAAGCAGCAGAGCATGAATCTCTACAGGACGCTGTCGAGCGTGATGAAAAGATAAAGAACCTTAAAAAGCAGATTGAGGTTCTTCAAGCCAGAATCCGCAAGGAAAAGCAACTGAATGTTCAGATGAAACTGAATACTGAACTAAAGAAATTGAAGAAGGAATTGGAGGTGCTGTAAATGGGTTTTGCTGAACGAAACGGTTTTGTTGAAGCGAAAGCAATTCAAATTGATGATATTGATATTGGTTTAAGAAACCGCTTATATAATGCGGTACATACTTATTGCGAACCATCTCCTTTTATTGCTAAAGAATTATCTTTTGTAGTAGATAAAGTGGGGTATCGTGATGAACGAGTAATTGGAAGGAACTGGACAAGAATTGATGCTTTGTTGTTGAGACCAGATAAAACTATCCCTTGGTATATGCCTTATGAGATTATAGAGCAGTTTTTTGCAGCGAAGCGAGAGCATTGCAAGCATTGTGAATATGACTGTCATGAAAAAGGCGGTACTTGCGATGAACTGGTATGGCTCAACAGTGTGCCGAATAAAATAAATGCCATATTAGAGGAAGAAAAATCGGGATATAGAATTATCAATGATAAGTTTGTGAATATTGTTAGCAAAACCGAACTTGAAGCAATAGAACAAGCATCCAATTCTCCTTATGCTTCTGTAAATACGCACATCAAAAAAGCATTATTGCTATACTCTGACAGAAAGAATCCCGATTATGAAAACTCTATCAAAGAATCAATAAGTGCTGTTGAAGCAATGTGTTGTACTATTACAGGAATGAAAGGTGCATCTGCAACACTTGGGGCTGCACTGAAAAAGCTGGAAGATAACGGGGTTGTCATTCACAGTGCTTTACGGGAAGCGTTCTCTAAAATGTATGGTTATACCTCGGATGCTGATGGAATCCGTCATGGTGGAATAGACTTCAAAAATGCTCCCTCAGAGGATGCGAAGTATATGTTAATTTCCTGCTCTGCTTTTGTGAATTACTTAATTGAAAAGCAAGGTAAAATAATCACTTGATTAAGGTTGGAGTTATTAGAAGATACAGAAGGAGATGAATGATTTATTATGACACAAGAGTACCTTTTTATCGGTGACGAACATAAAGCAGAGGTTGAAAAATATACTTACAAAACTGCAAAGGCAGAAATATGTAGCATTGAAAACTCTGACTGCTGGATAGCAAATTTTACTTTGAGCGGTGAAAACGAAAGCAGTGCGAACATTCTTTCAGCAGTACATGATTATGTAATGGGTCATTTCAGCCCAACTGTATTAAGTAATGGATGTTCGGCTTATTATAACAAGGCTCTTTATCCGCATTTTAATGAATTTGAGCGCAAATTACGAAAACTGCTTTACTTAAAGAGTGCATTGAGCAAGGACAAAAAAGATTCTGAGACCATCAAAGACTTGGAAAGCAAGGACTTTGGCGAAATATTCACGCTTTTGTTTTCAGATGCACAATTCGTTCAAAATGTAAAAAAGTCTGTAAATGACAAAACATGGCAATTTACAAAGGATGAAATATTGGCTGCATTGCAGCATATTTCAGAAAATACTTTGTGGGACAAGTTGATAGGCGAAAATTCTGTCCCATTATTACGCTCAGATTTTGTGAAGGTAAAGGACTTTAGAAACGATATTATGCACGCTCATAGCATGAGCTCTTCGTCTTTTTCCTCCGCTATGAAACTTATCAAAAAAATAAACGAGCAGCTTGATGTTGAGATTGGAAAAATCATTGTTGAGAAAGAAAAAGCACCAGAAACTCAAGTTGGAGAAGATTTCAATACTGCCATGACCGATGCCATCAAAGATATGGATGCTGCAAAGCAAACAATGACTTGGCAAGAACAGTTGGCAGAAATACAGGCAACTATTTCTTCCATGAAAGGAACTGGCATGATTGCTGCTCTTGAGGAATATCGCCAGCTTGCGTTATCGCCAGAAATTACAGCACTACAACAACAATTAAGAGAAATATCAAAAATCCAAATTGATATTCCGCCAGCACTGAAAGAACTGCAAGAAATCATTGCAAAAAACAGAGTTGATATTCCACCAGCAGTGCTTGAGTTACAAAAGACTTTACAAGCATTTAAGCCAGACCCAGCCATAACAGAATGGGCAAGAGTTGTTAAGAATATTACGGGAGGAAAATCCTAATGGACAAAATGAGAATGGAGTCGTTAGATATGACGGCACAAAATATTGAAAAAATAGGTGCATTGTTTCCCAATTGCATTACCGAAACCGTTGACGAAAACGGCAAAACGAAAAAGGCAATTAACTTTGAGACTTTGAAGCAAATGCTTTCTGGTGATGTGATTGAAGGAAGCGAAGCATATGAATTTACTTGGGTAGGCAAAAAGGCAGCCATCGTGGAAGCAAATAGACCTATCCGCAAGACCCTTCGTCCTTGTAAGGAAGACAGTGTGAACTGGGACACCACCGAGAACCTTTATATCGAAGGTGACAACCTTGAAGTGTTGAAACTTTTGCAGGAAAGTTATCTTGATGCTGTCAAAATGATATATATTGACCCTCCGTATAATACTGGTAATGACTTTATCTATCGTGATGATTTCAAGCAAAGTACAGACGGGTATGAAGATGACCTCGGTATGTATGACGAAAATGGAAATCGTATGTTCAAGAATACAGATTCCAATGGTCGTTTCCATTCTGATTGGTGTTCTATGATTTATTCCAGATTGTTGCTTGCAAGAAATCTCCTTGCAGAAGATGGTGTAATCTTTATTAGTATTGATGACCACGAACAACAAAATATGAAGAAGATTGCAGACGAAGTGTTTGGCGAAGATAATTTTATTGCACAAGTTATTTGGGAAAGAGCATATTCGCCTGTAAACCTAAAAAAACATTTCTCTGAAAGTCACGACTATATTCTTTGTTATGCAAAGAAAATTGATTCTGCTATTTGCAATGGTTTACCAAGAAGTGCGGAAGCAAATGACAGATATAGTAATCCTGATAATGACCCTCGCGGACCTTGGACTTCTGGTGACTTGTCTGTTGGCCCGAGAGTTGAAAGTAGAGTGTATGAAATAACTGTACCAAGCGGAAGAAAGGTTGTTCCTCCAAGTGGTTATTGTTGGAGATTGGATGAAAAGACCTTTGAACAATATAAAGCCGAAAATAGAATTTGGTTTGGTGAAACTGGCGACAATGTTCCTCGTATCAAGAGATTCCTGTCTGATGTAAAGCAAGGAATTACTCCTATGACTGTTTGGAAATATACAGAAGTTGGACATTCGCAGGATGCTGCACAAAAACTCAAAAAGTTGTTTGACGGCAAGGCATTTTTTGATTATCCGAAGTCTGTTGAACTTATTAAGAGATGTGTTCAATTGTATTCTTCGGAAGATTGCATTGTACTTGATTTCTTCTCTGGTTCTGCTACTACTGCACAGGCAGTGATGCAATTGAATGCTGAGGATGGTGGGCATCGTAAGTTTATTATGGTTCAGTTACCTGAGGAAACCGATGCTAAGTCTGAGGCTCGTAAAGCAGGATATGAAAATATTTGTGCAATTGGTCAAGAAAGAATCCGCAGAGCAGGTAAAAAGATTACAGAAGAGAATCCTCTTATGACACAAAATCTTGATGTTGGTTTCCGAGTGTTCAAACTCGATGAAACTAATATGAACAATGTGTATTATTCCGCTGATGAATATTCTCAGAATTTGCTTGTGATGTTGGAGTCTAATGTTAAGGCGGACCGTACAGACCTTGACCTGCTGTTTGGTTGCTTACTTGAATGGGGACTTCCACTGTCTCTGCCTTATACTTCTGAGACCATAGAAGGTTGCACCGTGCATACCTACAATGACGGAGACCTTATTGCTTGCTTTGACGAAAACATTCCCGACAGTGTTATCAAGACCATTGCAAAGAGACAACCTCTCCGTGCAGTATTCCGTGACGGCAGTTTTGCAAGCAGTCCTTCTAAAATCAATGTAGGCGAAATTTTCAAAATGGTTGCCCCTGATACAAGAGTAAAAGTCATCTAAGGAAGGAGGTATCGCATATGATGTGGATAATGCGAGCAGGACAAAAAGCATTATTTTTAGATAAGTTTTTGTCTGCAAATAAAATTTATCTACCTTGGGATGGTTACTGTATTTCTTTGGAGAATGTAGAGACAAGAGAAGATTTTCGTGAACTTGTTATTAAGGAAACAGGTTCCGTTCAAAGAACTTCTATTTCAAATTGGGCAGGACAATTATATTCGTTTGCCAAAGAAATGAAAGTGGATGATTATTTGTTAATTCCACAGGCATTTAGCAGAGGTTACATTCTTGCCAAGATTAAAGGAGATTATTGTTTCGATGAACAAGATGCCGACTCCTTATATCATTCCAGAGAAATCGAAGTGGTTCAGAAAGACATACCAAGAGATATTTTCTCTCAAAGCATTCAGTATTCTTTGGGAGCATTCAGAACTTTGTTTAAGGTGAAAGCAGAGGACGAAGTTCTACAAACAATTATGAAATGGAAGGAGACCGTGAAATGAAACTACGATTCAAGCATCAAAAATTCCAAGCAGATGCTGCGAAGGCTGTGGTGGATGTTTTTGCAGGTCAACCTTATTTGACTCCTTCTTATATGATGGACAGAGGTTCAGGAATGTATCAGCAGACCCTTACCGAAGAAGAGGACTTCACAGGTTGGTCTAATGCGAAACTTGTCCCTGAACTGAATGGCCGTCTGATTCTGGAACAAATTCAGAAGGTTCAAAGAGCAAACTTGATTGCACCGTCTCCGAAACTGGAAGGTCGTTTCAACCTTACCGTGGAAATGGAGACTGGTGTTGGTAAAACATACACCTACATCAAAACGATGTATGAACTGAACAAGCACTACGGTTGGAGTAAATTTATCGTTGTTGTTCCTTCTGTTGCTATCCGTGAAGGTGTCTATAAGTCCTTCCAGATGACACAGGAACACTTTGCAGAAGAATACGGCAAGAAGGTTCGCTTCTTTATCTACAACTCTGCACAACTTACCGAGATTGACCGTTTTGCATCGGACAGTTCCATCAATGTAATGATAATCAATTCTCAGGCATTCAATGCCAAAGGCAAAGATGCTCGTAGAATTTATATGAAACTGGACGAGTTCCGTTCTCGCAGACCGATTGATATTATCGCAAAGACTAACCCTATCGTTATCATTGACGAACCTCAGTCTGTTGAAGGTGCTCAAACTAAGGAAAGACTCAAAGAGTTCAACCCTTTGATGACTCTCCGTTATTCTGCTACCCATAAGTCCGACAGCATCTATAATATGATTTACCGTCTGGATGCTATGGAAGCATACAACAAGCGATTGGTTAAGAAGATTGCCGTTAAGGGTATCACAGAGACTGGAAGCACTGCAACCGAAAGTTATGTGTATCTTGAAGGTCTTAACCTTTCCAAAGCAGACCCGACTGCTACACTGCAGTTTGACTTCAAGGGTGCAACTGGTATCCGTAAGAAGTCTATGAAGGTCGGCATCGGATTTAACCTTTACGATAACTCTGGTTATCTGGATGAATACAAGAACGGTTTCGTTGTTAAATCCATTGACGGTCGTGATGACTCCGTGGAATTCATCAACGGCATCAAGATTTATGCAGGTGATGTTATCGGTAAGGTCAGCGAAGACCAACTTCGCCGTATCCAAATTCGTGAAACTATCCTCTCTCATATTCAGAGAGAAAGAGAACTCTTCTACAAGGGTATTAAGGTGCTGTCTCTGTTCTTCATTGATGAAGTTGTGAAGTACAAGCAGTACGATAAGGCAGGTCAGGCATTCAACGGTATCTATGCCGATATGTTTGAAGAAGAGTATGCTAACATCGTTGGAAATATGCAGTTGGAATTTTGGGATGATGAATATATCAAATATCTGGATATGATTTCTCCGTCCTCTACCCATGCAGGCTACTTCTCCGTGGACAAGAAGGGCAAGATGATTGACTCCAAGGTTAGCAAGAAGGAAACTTCTTCTGATGATATTGATGCCTACGACCTGATTATGAAGAACAAAGAACTTCTTTTGGACAGGAATCCGAAGAAGTCTCCCGTTCGTTTCATCTTTTCTCACTCTACTCTCCGAGAAGGTTGGGACAACCCGAATGTGTTCCAGATTTGTACTTTGAAGCAGAGCAGCAGTGATGTTCGCAAACGGCAGGAAGTTGGCCGTGGTCTGCGTCTTTGCGTCAACCAGGACGGCGAACGAATGGATGCCAATTCTT
>JBGVNN010000001.1:0-3553 GCA_045125595.1 Candidatus Egerieisoma sp. | reverse complement strand
TTTATGCAGATATTTGTTGAGTTCGGACAGATGAAGGAAATGAATCCGTCAGATGAAAAGGTTCAATTACAGGTTAAAAAACTTCAGGACTACATCACAGAGCATTTTTATAAGTGTTCAAATAAAATTCTGGCTGGTCTTGGAAAAATGTACGTTGGTGGTGGCGAATTTACTGAAAATATCGATGCAGCTGGTGGAGTTGGTACAGCTGAATTTACCAATGCGGCTATAGAAATTTTTTGTAAGGAATAACTAAAAGAGCTTCTCTTTATCATATTCCAAAACTTCGGCGATAATAACAATATTGCCACCTCTGCGGTGGCAATATTGTTTAAAAATGATGATATAATGATATTAACTATTATTGAACTGAATGGAGGAAATAACATGAATGATAATCAAGTAGTTTCTAATGTAGAGGGGAATAGTATTCAAATTCCTGAGTTCTTATTAAGACAAAGAACGCAAAAAGAAGAATTAGTAATTGGAATCTTAAAAGTATCAGCATTGTTACTTGTTGGATTTGTGATTGGAGTGTTTGTAGGGCGTATATGATTTTTATGAATGAATTATAAGTTTTTTCTTTTGTAGTGTTGTACATATTGACAAGGGATTCATGAAGAGGGCGTAAGCCCTCTTTTATTTGCATGTATGAAAGAACAGTATTTTTTTACAACATGGAAACTAATTCAACATATAGTTTGTATAATTACATAGCAATCTATGATAATGGTTATGAGTATGATAAAATCCCATCTTTGACACTTTGTTAAGATAAGAACAGTCACAACCCCAGTATTTACAAGGGTTGCGGCTGTTTTGTTGTCCGTAGCGATATGTGCTATTTTTAGGTATTTGTGCTATTTTTTGTATTTTTTATTATATTTCGCATTGTAGCTTTCGTTATGAATTCATAGTCGGTATGAAAACCAAAGGTTTCGTGAAGTGAATCGGTCAATTCTGTTCGTTTGTATGATGGTACATATCCGCTGTTTCCAGATAGTAGTGTCATCTGCATTTCACGAAGTGATGATAGTATTTCTTCACATGTATATTTATTGTCCAGTTTCTTTTCCAATAATCGATAGACCAACAAGCTTATGTAACAGGTTAAAAAATGAGCTTTGATTCTGTCATCTCGTCTGACATAAACTGGTCTTGCTTCAAAATCTGTTTTCATAATTCTGAAGTTTTCTTCAATTTCCCAGCGCTGTTTGTTTATCTTTAATATTTCTTCAACATTGTCTTCCAGATTTGTTATGACAGCATAAAAACCATCATATTTAGCTTCTTCAGAAATTCTATCTTGGTTTAATTCGAAGGTTGTGTTTTCAGCAATTTCGCCTTCGTTTGTGAATTTAGTTTCCTTTACAAATCTTGCAGGATCATTTTGATTTTTGCCTTTTCTTTTCTTGATTTTACCATCTACCATTTTTTGTGCACGGTCTAACTGTTTGCTTCTGATTTTCTGCTGATAAGCTTTATATTTTGGAGAGTATGTAACTATTATTGTTTCGTCCATATCTCCTGTAACAAGAGGAATTTCTTTGTAGTAAATTGAATTGAAAACCTCATCATCGGATTCATCTAAAGTACTTATATCAATAAATTTATTTGAGCCAATTTTTTTGAACTGCTTAGGTGATAACGCAATCTTTTTATCTTCATTTTTCATCTTTTTGATAGAGTGAGTGATGACATACGAACGATTACCTAAACTGTTAAATCTACGATTGTTCACGCTTCCAAGTCCTGCGTCAGAACAAAAGATGAATTCGCTGCAATTAAAGTCACGAATAATAGTTGATTCTAGTGGTTTTAAGGTGGTCTGCTCGTTTTGGTTGCCAGGGAAAATGTCAAAAGCAAGAGGAATACCGTCAGCATCCATGAATAAGCCCATTGTAACAATAGGGTTTGGTCTATTTTCTTTGCTTTTTCCATAGCATTTGTTTCCATCTTCTTCATCGATTTCGAAGTAGTAATTTGAACAATCGTAATACAGTATTTTTGTATTTCTGGAATGAACAAAATTTGAATTACGATACAGCTCCTCCTGAATAAAAAAGGATTCTTCTGCCATAACAGAGAGAGCGCGGTAAACATTTTGAAGAGAATACTTGGGCGGCTCTAATAATTTTTGGCAAAAAGTGTAACTGCTTAATTTACTTGATGGAGAAAGAATTCGTGCATATATCAAGTCGGTTAAGATAGCGCTAAAGTCATACTTAAATTTATGGCGTTCCTTAATTTTTCGGCATATGTTATCAATTCGTAAATCGGTGCATAGTTGCTGCAAGAAGAGATAACCAACATTGAAACATCTTTCTTCATCTTTAGTGATAAAAGCTTTTTGAGAGAGCTTAAGTGGTATTGGAACGGATTTATTGTTATAAGCTTCTGTTTCTTTTCTGGCTTCTTCTTTTGCCCATGCCATTAATTTTTCTTCGTCATTATCAAATCGTTCTAAAAGAGTATTGTATTTGCCAAGCTTTTTATAAATACGAGAAGAGGTTTTTCCATTCTCTTTACGATACGATTGATAAATGTATACATCTTTGTTATTTGAACTTCCAGTAATATTTACATACATAAAAACACCTTTTTATTTTTATTATACCACAACGAGCACAAACAAGCACGTATAAATTTGAAAAATTTGACAAAAAAATAAGCCATAAATGGCTTAAATACAATGGTTGAGGGAAAATATGTTGTTATGAAAGTGTCAAAGACCCGGTTGCAAACAGGAAAGCTGAAAGGTTAAAAGCCATATTGAGTTCGTAAGTTGACACTATTTAACCTAGAAAGTATAATATATCATATGCCTACGCATATAATATCACGTATTTTTGTAGTTTTTTATAAGAATAAACGAAAGGAGAGTTCATGGATAGAACAGAATCAATTAAAGATTTCAAAAGTTTTTTAAATAGTAATCGTGAAAAGCTCCTTGATATGGCTGTTGCTATTAAAGATATTCCGGCCGATGATGATTGGATTCAGGATGATGAATGGGATGAAATAATTGCATTTGTTAAGACAAAAGCCGGGGTTGACAAATCCAAGTAATCTTACATATAATTGTTGGTAATTGAAGTATTCAAATGCAGTGAAGAGAACAAGTACCTATTTCGAGGAACTTACAGAAAGTAGCCGGCGTGCGTATGTAATACAAATGCGACGCACATGATGAGAGGCGCAAGCAAATCATTTAGGGAATACATCTTGGAGCATTGCACTGAACGAATTCATCTCAGTTGTCTTTTGAGTAGAATTCCAATAGGCTGCAACGTAGTAGCGCACGTTATAAGCGCCGGAGTGTTGTCGGACACTCCCAGAGGCAATCTGTGTGAGCAGAATGCGAAATAAGGTGGTAACGCGAGATATCCCCCCCTCGTCCTTATGAAGGATGAGGGGGATTTTTTGTCTTCGGCGTATTGCAAAAACGCAGGAGAATTCTTAAACATACAAGGAATGCAGCAACACCTCCTTGTAAAAAATCGAGAAAAAGTAAGGAATTGTGTCGTCATAAATGTGGGGCAGAGTGGGCGGG